>NZ_OCMY01000002.1:370786-741572 GCF_900215435.1 Candidatus Pantoea floridensis | reverse complement strand
GATCATGATGTCGATTGGCACCTTCTGCATCGGCTTAATTCCCAGCTACGCCAGCATTGGTATTACCGCGCCAATTCTGCTGTTTGCCGCGCGCCTGCTGCAGGGCTTCTCAACCGGTGGCGAATATGGCGGTGCCGCGACCTTTATTGCGGAATATTCCACCGATAAGCGTCGCGGCTTTATGGGCAGCTTCCTCGAGTTTGGTACGCTAGCTGGCTACCTGTTAGGCGCGAGCTTAGTGACGGCAATGATCGCCTTCTTGCCTCATCAAACGATGATGGATTGGGGCTGGCGCGTGCCGTTCTTCCTCGCGGCGCCGTTAGGGCTGTTCGGCCTGTATATCCGTCTCAAACTGGAAGAAACCCCCGCGTTTAAAGATCACATGGATAAGCGCGAAGAGCTGGAGCACAACAAACCGCGTGTCAGCGTGTGGCAGATGCTGCGCGATCAGCATAAACCGCTGCTGAAATGTATTGGCTTGGTGCTGTTGTTTAACGTCTCAAATTATATGCTGACCGCCTACATGCCGAGCTATTTAACCGGCGTGTTAGGGATGAGCGAATTATCCGGCCTGATGCTGGTGATGGTAATTATGTTTATCATGATGCCCCTGACACTAATGTGGGGATATTTCACCGACCGCATTGGCCGTCGTCCGGTGATTGGTTTAGGAGCGCTAGGCTTAATTTTGCTGGCGATTCCCAGTTTTATGCTCATTGGTACCGGCAATATGCTGCTGGTCTTTGCTGGATTGGCGGTTTTGGGGCTATTGCATACCTGCTTCAGCGGCACCATGCCCGCCACGTTACCCGCGCTATTTGTCACCGATATTCGTTACAGTGCGTTAGCGATTGGCTTTAACTTGTCGGTATCACTGTTTGGCGGCACCACGCCATTAATTACCGCCTGGCTGGTGGATACCACGCACAACACGATGATGCCCGCTTATTACATGATGGGTGCCGGCGTGATTGGATTGATCACCGTGTTAACCCTGAGTGAAACCGCGCGTAAGCCACTGAAAGGATCATCGCCTGCGGTCGCCACTGAGGCCGAAGCGCACCGATTGATTGATAAGCTGCGTAAACGCAAGGCTAAGCATAAACCGGCCTGACCCACAGCGAGCGAAATCAATGAGGTTGCCACGGCTGGCAGCCTCATCTCATTCTAAACGAAGCGTTAAAATCCCCCTCTGATTCGATAATTTCCCAAAGTGGCCTGAAATCCGTTGGTACGCGCCAGAAAAGGCCAAAATATCGACTATGATTTGTTGTCCGACCTAACTTTTATCTCGATTTTTATATCTTTATCAGCCAGTAGCGAATCGCTTGATGTCGTCCATTGCCCCTGCGTGGGCTAAACGAGGCAATTGAATGGAATTCAGATCATTTGAAAAATCCTGGGGCGCTGAAATTCTTGCGGATGGCAGCGTTCGTTTTCGTGTTTGGGCACCGGGCCAGCAGCAGATCACCTTAAGCGTTGCCGACCATGACCGCACCATGACGCAGGTGGGAGACGGTTGGTTTGAGTTGAACGTCAACGACGTGGCACCGGGCGCAGAATACAACTTTGTGCTGGCCGACGGTACAGTGGTGCCGGATCCTGCCGCACGTGCGCAGAAAGCTGAGGTTAACGGTGCCTCTTTGGTGATCGATCCCAAACACTACCGCTGGCAACACACCCACTGGCAAGGGCGTCCATGGCACGAAACGGTGGTATACGAACTGCACATTGGCACTTTTACGCCTGAAGGAACGTTTCAGGCGGCGATCGCCAAATTACCGTGGCTGGCCGAACTAGGTATCACCCAGCTGGAAGTGCTGCCCGTTGCGCAGTTTGGCGGTAATCGCGGCTGGGGTTATGACGGCGTCCTGCTCTATGCGCCCCACGCGGCTTACGGATCGCCTGATGATTTCAAAGCGTTTATCGATGCCGCGCACGCGCACGGTTTATCGGTGGTGCTGGATATCGTGCTCAACCATTTTGGCCCCGAAGGCAACTACCTGCCGCTGCTGGCGCCCGCATTTTTCCATCAGGAACGCATGACGCCCTGGGGCGCAGGCATTGCTTATGATGTGGATGCGGCACGGCGTTATATCGTGGAAGCGCCGCTTTACTGGCTGCAGGAGTTCAATCTTGATGGTTTGCGTTTCGATGCCATCGATCAAATTGAAGACAGTTCCAGCAAACATGTGCTGATCGACATTGCCGAGCGCATTCGCCAGGCCATTCCCGAACGCCCTATCCACCTCACGACCGAAGATAGCCGCAATGTCATCTTCCTGCATCCGCGCGATCGGCAAGGTCAGGCGCCCTTGTTCAGCGGCGAGTGGAACGATGACTTCCACAATGCGGTACACGTGTTTGCAACCGGTGAAACGCACGCCTATTACCAGGATTTTGCCGACGTACCAGAAAAATTGGTGGCACGCGTGCTCACCGAAGGTTTTGCCTATCAGGGCGAGCTTTCGCCGCAGAGTGGTCAGCGGCGCGGTGTGCCCAGCGCCAGCCAGCCGCCGGTGGCGTTTGTGGATTTTATCCAGAATCACGACCAGGTGGGGAACCGCGCGCAGGGCGATCGCTTGATTAACCTTGCAGGCAGCGATCGCACCAAAGTGCTGCTCGCCACACTGCTGCTTTCACCACATATCCCTCTGATGTTTATGGGTGAAGAGTATGGCGAAACTAATCCGTTCCTGTTCTTCACCGATTTCCACGGCGATTTGGCCAAAGCAGTGCGTGAGGGTCGTGCGAAAGAGTTTACCGGCCACGCCGGACATGACGAAGAAGTACCCGACCCCAACGATGAGCAGACATTTACCCGTTCGAAGCTCGACTGGAACAAGCTGGAAACGCCAGAGGGCCAGGCGTGGCTGGCGTTTACCCGCGAGTTGTTGGCGCTACGTCAGCAGCATATTGTGCCGCTTCTGGCTGATGCCGGTGGTCATAGCGGCAAAGTGCTGGCTACCGCCGAGGGCTTTATTGCCGTCAGCTGGCATTTCCCACAGGGTGAGCTCTCGCTGGCGTTGAATATTGGAAAACATCACCAACCGTTGCCGGATATGCCGGGCAGGACGATTTTCGCCTGGCCGCAACAGGCTGAAGCATTGCCACAACACGCCATCGTGGTGCGTTTGGATCAGGGAGCTACAAAATGAGTATTCCAACTGCGACGTACCGCATTCAGTTCCGTAATGGCATGACCTTTGATCGCGCCGCTGCGCTGGTGCCCTATCTGCAACGTCTTGGCATCAGCCATCTTTACGCCTCACCCATTTTCAGCGCCACCGCCGAATCGACTCACGGCTACGATGTCATCGATGCCAATGAAATCGAACCGGCGATTGGCGGGCGTGAAGGTTTTGATCGTCTGGTCCAGGCGCTTAAACAGGCGGGCATGGAGTTAATTCTCGATATAGTGCCCAATCATATGGCGGCCTCGCTGGAGAACAGCTGGTGGCGAGATGTGATTGAGCATGGCGAAGCCAGCCGTTACGCGCGCCATTTCGATATTGACTGGTCGCGCCGCCTGACGCTGCCGTTTCTCGGCGACAGCTTTGATAACGTGCTGGAAAACGGTGAGCTGAGCATTAAGCCGCACCCGCAAACCGGCAACCCCGCGCTAGCCTATTACGACAGTTATTATCCGCTCACGCCAGCCAGCTGGCAGGATCGCGCCGACGCGGTGCTGGCCATCACCGATGCAAAGGCCATTACCGAGCTGCATGATCAGCAGCCGTGGCGACTAATGAACTGGCGCGATGCGCGCAGCGAACTCTCCTATCGCCGCTTCTTTGAGATCACCGGTCTGGTGGGCGTCCGCGTTGAGGATGATGCGGTATTTGCCGATTCCCATCAGCTGATTCTCGAGCTGGTACGCTCTGGCGCGGTCAGCGGCTTGCGCGTCGATCACGTCGATGGCTTGGCCGATCCGCAGGGCTATTTGCAGCAGCTGCGTCAGGCCACCGGCCCGGATTGCTACATTACGGTGGAAAAAATCCTTGCAGAAGGCGAGCACATTCCAGCCGACTGGCCGATTGCGGGGACCACGGGTTACGAATTTATTGCCGCACTCTCCCACGCGCTGATCGACGATACGCAGATTGATACGCTGCATTTGGCGTATGAGTCCACGACTGGCGAGCGCAACGACGTTGCAGCCGGATTACGTGTAGCGCGTGAACTGATGGTGGATCGCAATTTCGCTGGGGAGTTTGCTCGGTTGCTTAAGCTGGCGACCGACATCGCAGGCTCAGAGCATCGCAACCTTGGTGAGGCGGAACTACACGTTGCGCTGCGCGAAATCCTCATCGCCTTCCCGGTGTATCGCACCTACGGTCAGCAGGACGGCATGCCGCTGGAGGGTGAGGAACTGCTGCAACAGGTGCTGGAGATCGTGAAAAACAGCGCCTCGCCAACCGTGCTGAGTTTGCTGCAGGCGATTCTGTTGGGCGCGGTGTCTGAAGAGAGTGAAAAGGAAGCACATGAGTTCCGCGTACGCTTCCAGCAGCTGACCGGCCCGCTGATGGCGAAATCGGTGGAGGATACGCTGTTCTTTCGTAATCACGTGGCGCTGGCGATCAATGAAGTGGGCGCAGAGCCGCTACCGCACACCTTCTCGCTGGCGCATTTTCACCGCGAGATGCAAAACCGCCAACGTCAGCAGCCTAACGGTATCTCCTCCACCTCAACGCACGATACGAAGCGCGGCGAAGATGCACGCGCGCGCCTTTATACGCTGAGCGAAGCGCCTTCGCCGTGGGCGGAAAATGTTACGCGCTGGCGCCAGATTAATCATGCGCAGGTGGTTGAGCTGGAGGATGGACCCGCGCCGGAGCCCGCGGTGGAATGGATGCTGTATCAAGCCCTGGCTGGCGTCTGGCCCACCACGCTGCAACCGCAAGATGCCAGCGAACTGGAAGCGCGCTTTTTACCGTTTGTCGAAAAAGCGCTGCGTGAAGCCAAGCTGCGTACCGATTGGGCCGAGAGTAATGCAGCGTATGAAAAAGCGGTGCTGGAGTATGCCCGACATCTACTCTCGCCCGCCAATCAGCTGTTCCTCAGCGATTTCAGCCACGCGCTTCAGCCGTTTATCCAGGCCGGGTTGATCAATAGCCTGACGCAAACGGTGATTAAGCTCACCGCGCCGGGCGTACCGGATATTTATCAGGGCAGCGAAGCGCTGGACTTTAGCCTGGTCGATCCCGATAACCGCCGGACGCCAGATTTTGATCTGCTGCAACAACAGTTTGATGAATCGGCCTCTCCCGACTTTAACGATGCACAACACTGGCTAAGCGGCAAACTTAAGCAGCAGGTGATTGCACGGCTATTGCATCTGCGGCGTGATGTGCCGCAGCTATTCCGCTATGGCGACTATCAGCCGCTGAACGCCAGCGGTGAACATCAAAACAAAGTCATCGCCTTTGCCCGCCAGGACAGCAATAACGCGCTGCTGGTGATCCTGCCGCGTTTGAGTCTCAACAACGCGCAGTGGGGGCAAACGGAAGTGGTCCTGACCGAATCGCTCGCACATCGTCACTACCGCAATCTGTGGACCGGCGAAACGGTGGCGATTGGCGATTACATTCCGCTGGATGAGGCGGCCTCTAGCGCGCCGTTAGTGCTGCTTAGCAGCTAATGCATTGCCTGTTAACGCTGTTTGAGGGAATAAAGATGGAAAATGGTAAGCCTACAGAAATTACAGCAGGTTCGGGACAAGTGCTTGGCGCTAACTTTGATGGCGAGGGGGTGAATTTTGCCCTCTTTTCGGCCTGCGCAGAGCGCGTGGAACTCTGCTTGTACGATGAAAGCGGTGAGAATGAAATTGCCCGCTTCGATCTCCCTGAATACACCCATGAAGTGTGGCATGGCTATATTCCCGGTTTGCAGCCGGGTGCGCTGTACGGTTATCGCGTGCATGGCCCGTACGAGCCGGAAAATGGCCATCGCTTTAATCCCAACAAACTGCTGCTCGATCCCTATGCGCGCGAACTGGCGGGAGAACTGCAGTGGGATGAATCACACTTCGCTTATGATTTGCTGCATGAAGATAAAGATTTAAGTTTTGATACGCGTGATAGCGCGCCGTTCACGCCGAAATGTCGCGTGATCGATCCCAACGAATTTGACTGGCAGGACGCCAACCGACCGAACATACCGTGGTCGAAAACGGTCATCTACGAAGCGCACGTTAAAGGGTTTAGCCAGCTTAATCCTGCGGTTCCCGCCGAGATGCGCGGTACCTACGACGGCTTAAGCAATCAGGCATCGGTGGATTACATCAAAAGCCTGGGCGTGACCACGGTTGAACTGCTGCCGGTGCACGGTTTCCCGGACGATCAGCATTTGCTGGATCGCGGCCTGAAAAACTTCTGGGGCTATAACACGCTGGCCTTTTTTGCTCCGGCCACGCGTTATTTTGGTCCGCGCGGTATTCAGGGCTTCCGTGACATGGTACGCGCCTTCCACGATGCCGGCATCGAAGTGATTCTGGACGTGGTGTACAACCACACGGCTGAAGGGAATGAACTGGGGCCAACCCTGTCGTTTAAAGGCATCGATAACTACTCCTACTACCGCACGCTGCCGGACCAGCATCGCTACTACATCAATGACACCGGCACCGGCAATACCGTCAATACTTCGCATCCGCGCGTGCTGCAAATGATTCTGGATTCGCTGCGCTACTGGGCCGAATCCATGCACGTTGACGGTTTCCGCTTCGATCTTGGTACCGTGCTGGGACGTGAACCCGAAGGTTTTGATCAGCGCGGCGGCTTTTTCGACGCCATTATGCAAGACCCGGTGCTTTCCAAATTGAAACTGATTGGCGAGCCGTGGGATATCGGCCCGGGTGGTTATCAGGTTGGCGGCTTCCCGCCGGGTTGGGCTGAGTGGAACGATAAGTATCGCGATACGGTGCGTGAATACTGGAAAGGTGACATGGTCACCAATGATTTTGCTGCGCGCCTGCTGGGTTCCGGCGATCTCTACGATCAGCGCGGTCGCCGTCCGTGGGCCAGCATTAACTTCCTCACCGCTCACGATGGCTTCACGCTGAACGACCTGGTTTCATACAACGAGAAGCACAACGAAGCCAACGGCGAAGATAATAACGACGGTCACAACGAGAACCGTTCGTACAATTATGGCGCTGAAGGCCCAACCGATGATGAAGGTATCAACGCGGTGCGTGAGCGGCAAAAGCGTAACTTCCTGGCGACGCTGCTGTTTTCACACGGTACGCCCATGCTGCTGGCGGGCGATGAGTTTGGCCGCAGTCAGCTCGGCAACAACAATGGCTATTGTCAGGACAGCGAAATCTCCTGGCTTCATTGGGAGAATCTGCCGCCTTCCGCCGATGCGCTGCGCGATTTCACGCGTCAGGTGCTGGCGCTCCGCGCCAAACAGCCGCTGCTGCGTCGCGAAAGCTGGCGCGACGGGATGGATATCAAATGGTTTAACGCCGGCGGCGGGTTCCAGCAGGCCGACCAATGGGATGATGGCACCACGCTCGGGGTTTATCTTGGCCGGCCAGATCTGCAACCGGAAGAAGGCATTTGGCACGACGTGCTGATGCTGTTTAACCCTTACGAAGGCAACGTGCCGTTCCGCATTCCCCAGTTCGGCGAAGGCGGCTGGGTGCTGGAACTCAGCACGTCCGACAACGTTGAAAAGGGCCTGGTGATTACCAAAGAGAAGGATTTCGAACTGGAAGGACGCAGTATGGCGCTGTTCCGCAGACCATAATCGCGCAGGGTCGCCATTTATGGCGATCTCTTCCCTGGTGCGCATAAATGCGCACCCTACAACATCGCGTAAGGTCGCCATTTATGGCGGTCTCTTCCCTGGTGCGCATAAATGCGCACCCTACAACATCGCGTAAGGTCGCCATTTATGGTGACCTCTTTCCAGAAGCGCATAAATGCGCCCTCGACGAAAATTCACCCGCTGATAAAAATAAATTAACTAAATTCCTTAATCTGCCGATGGTTATTAATCTGCCCCTCTTCCCTGCGCGGCATCCACAGGGATGCTTTTAGATTAAGGATAATAAGATGAACATCTCTCAACGCTTGTTTCTGACCTTTTCCATGCTATTTGGCGCCATTATCCTGCAGGCGGTGCTGGCCATCACCCTGCTTTCTGGCTTCCAGGATCGTTTCGAATATGTGCAAACCAACGCCATTCCCTCGATTAAAGATCTCGGCAAGCTGATTGACGGCAGTAATCAACTGGCGCTCACGCTTTACAAACACAAAAGCCAGACCGATGACAACAAAATGCCTGCCGTTGAGGGTGAGATCCAAAAACAGCTGGCAGAACTGAAATCGCTCACTGATTTCTATCTGGCAAATGATATTTCCAACGACGAAGATCGGCGCTTAACCGAGCTGGCTTATAGCAATATCCAACAGGTTACCGCCACGTTACCGGCGTTTCTCGCCGCTTCGCGCGCTCACCAAAATGAAATAAGCCTCGATCTGATTGAGGGGCAAAACGGCATCGGTGCAGCGATCCATCAGCTGATTGCGGATTACCAAAAGCAGCTGGCGTTGAATATCGCCATCGGCGATGAGCTGCGTGCTACCAACCGCAGCACCTTCCACTTCGTACTGTGGACTACCATTGCGGGTGTTGCCGCTACCGTATTGATATTTGGTTTGCTGTCCCTGTTTACCGTATTACGCATCCGTCGCAGCTTGTCTGCCGCGGGTAAGGTGATGATGACCGCCAGCGAGAACCTCGATCTCACCCTGAAAGCCGACGAAAGCCGCCGCGATGAAGTGGGCAACATGGCGCACTCCTTCAACATCCTGATGGATCGCGTTGCGAACGCGCTGTCATCGGTGCGTGAAGCGTCGCAGTCAGTCAGCAGTGCGTCGGTGCAGATCTCTGCGGGCAATGAAGATCTCTCTTCACGTACCGAGCAGCAAGCCGCATCACTGGAGCAAACTGCCGCCAGCATGACCGAGCTGAGTGAAACCGTGCGTCAGACCGCCGATAACACGCATCAGGCCAGCCAGCTTGCCGCTAATGCCAGTGGTTTGTCTGAGAAAAGTAGTGAATCGCTCACCACCATGCTTTCAACCATGGACAATATTCGCGGCAGCTCACGTAAGGTGACGGAGATTGTTTCCATTATTGAAGGCATCGCTTTCCAGACCAACATTCTGGCGTTGAACGCGGCGGTAGAAGCCGCGCGTGCGGGTGAACATGGGAAAGGTTTTGCCGTTGTAGCCGGTGAAGTGCGTAATTTATCGCAGCGATCCACCACGGCTGCCCGCGAAATTAAAAGCTTGATTGAAGAGTCACATCGCCTGACCGAAGCGGGTGCCGCGCAGGCCAGCGACGTCGGCCGCAATATGAGCGTGATGAATGATGCCATTCATCAGGTAAGCCAGCTGGTGGGAGAGATTGCCGCAGCCGCCGTTGAGCAGAGCCAGGGCATTTTGCAGGTGCAGCAAGCGGTGAATCAGATGGATGATGTGACGCAGCAGAACGCCGCGCTGGTGGAAGAGGCATCTGCCGCTTCGCAATCACTGCAGGAACAAGCGGGCAATCTTAATCAGCTGGTGGGTAAATTCCACGTCGCGGAAGTGGCAGACGTCCGTCAACCGCCGGCGGCCTCGCGCGCGCCATCGCGGGTTAAACCCTCACGCGTGGCGCTGGTGAACGATGCTGAGTGGCAGAGTTTTTAAGCAAACGCGCGAATACTTTGGATTTTGTAGGGTGCGCATTTATGCGCACCTGGCATAAAAACCGGCTAAATCAGAACTTAAGCATTTTCACCGTGGCATCTACGTCAATTTCATCTTCTGAGAATATTAACGTAGTTCCCTGGAAAGTGGTGATCGCCAGTTTTTTCAGCGAGCGCATTTCACCACTTTTATCCTCTGCTTTCGGCCTGATGCTATTCATCAGAATACCCACCGACAGCACGGGATTTTCTTTATCAATGCCGGTATCAGCGGGCACTTCTTCGCTATACACCAGGAAGGATTTTATCGACGTGAGTTTCAGGCGCTCGCCGGCAATAAAGATATATTTGCTATCCGGTACGACTTTCACCGCATAAGCCGATAAGCCCTTGTTATTGGTTGTGGGTTCGAAGGTTACCGACGCATCTTTTTTAATCAGATCAGGATTAGCGACCTTAATCACATGGAAATAGCGGTTATCACCATTTTCATCTTTGAGAAATCCAAAACCTTTATCCTGAAACCAGGTTGTGATCGTTCCTTTCATCGCCGTTACCGCCTACTTAATCGTTTATCTACGCAATTTTTTCAGCGCGCAGTGTAAAGCACAACGCCTGCACAAACTATCTCTTCGCTTTAAGTGTGGACGATAAATTTCGCGTGTGCGAGGCGCGACCAGATTCGCGCGTCGGCTGAAAATTGGTTATCATCCGCTCCCACTTTCGCTCCGGGCAGCATGATGTCGACGATTTTTGATAGCTTTATTGCCCCGCCGTGCCATCAGCAAATTGAGATCCTTTATCAGGATGAGCATCTGGTCCTGATCGATAAACCCGCCGGTTTGCTAAGCCTCTCGGGAAAAAATCCGCAAAATCTCGATTCAGTGCATCATCGGCTGGTACAGCTTTTCCCTGGCTGCACCTTGGTTCACCGCCTGGATTTCGGTACTTCCGGCTTAATGGTGGTTGCCCGCAATAAAGCCATTAACGCGGCACTCTGCCAGCAGTTTAGCCAGCGCAACGTAACCAAGGTATACCGCGCGCTGCTGTGTGGGCATCTGCAACAAAATGACGGCGTGATAGACGCGGCGATTGCCAAAGATCCCGCGTTGTTTCCACTGATGTCGATTTGCCCCATCCACGGCAAGCCCGCTCGTTCGCGCTATCGCGTGATTGAGCGTTTTCAGCATGCGTTGGAAGATGGCGCGTTACTGCCGTTATCGCGCGTAGCGTTAACGCCCGAAACAGGTCGCACTCATCAGCTGCGCATTCACTGTCAGCAGTTGGGCCATCCTATTTTAGGCTGTGACCTGTATGGCGGTCTGCTGCTGCCTGGCACAGAACGGACGCCGCGGCTGATGCTGCATGCTAGCGAGCTGCATTTTGTTCATCCCGCTAGTGAAGAGTGGATAAAAGCATGCAGCCCCTGTCCGTTCTGACGGCCAAACGCTCAATAGCGTGGATTACCACATCAGATCATCAGGCACTTTAAAATCAGCATAGGGATCGTCTTCATCCTGCTCTTCCTGACTCAGGGCGCTGTTTAAGACAATACTATTGGCATCGCGCTGGGCAATTTTATCGGCCACGCTCGCGGGAATAATCGCGTATTCACTCTCACCATTATTATCGGTGGCCAAACGCGCAATGGCGAGGCGACCGTTGATCAGCTGGGATTGCGTCAGCTTATCCACGTCTATTTTTTTAATTAAATTATTATCAGTGAAGTTAAAGCCAATATTTCCTTTAGAAATATCGATTTTATTCATTTCAATCAGCTGCTTTACCTGAGCTTTGTACTCTTTCGATAACGTTGCCTGTTTCTGCTGCTCACTGAGCTGCTTGTCACGTTCAAGCTGGGCTTTTTTATTCTCTTCCACCGCGGCTCTTGCCTCACGCGCCTGAACGCGTGACTTTTTAGCCGTTCTTTGCACTTTATCCATCTTTTTGCTGGTTACTAATCCAGCTTTGAGCATCTGCTCTTGTAAGGTGAGTTTTGCCATTGTTATGTCTGAACCGGTTGAAGAATTTGGGGGATTATAGCTGGATTGTCCGCGGCTGTGCCAGCCTGGTGACGATAGGAGGGGAAGCGATGAGATCCACTCTCCCCCCTCAATCATTCACGCTATATACTAATAGCCATTATTCCGTATGGGCGCACCAGTTTCTCGCCGGGTTAATGCCGCCATCGGGAGAAGTAAAGCCAGAGCATCCTAAAATAGTGTCGAACAGCTTCTCGTGAAACACTGGCGTTTTATTATTTTGCAGCTGCTCTAATTGTTCGAATGAGGCTTTGTTGTCCTTGTTACTCAGGAATTTATCCGAAGCCCAGACCATAATTGGAATGGTACGCTGCGCCATAGGTGCATGGTCACGCGGCGTGCCATGGAAATGCAGATTCTCGGAAATCGATTCACCATGATCGGAGGCATAAAATACAATGGCATTTTTATCTTTCAGGCTATCAAACGTCTGCTTAAGAAAGTAATCGGTATACAAAAGACTATTGTCATACGAATTAATCATCTCCTGCGTACTGCATGCATCATCAATACCCTGGCACTCCGGTTGATAACGCGCAAATGCCCGGGGATAACGTTCCGTATAAAGATAGTGCGATCCTTTAGTATGCAGAATAATGATGTGCTTGCCTTGAGGATGGCGCTGAATAGAATCCTGAAGCTCCGTGACTAAAGCCATATCATCAACCGGTTGCCCCACATGGCGTTTTTCCGCCTGAATAGATTCCCGTAATGCATAGCTATCTGCCATGACTTTGTTATAGAACCAGGCTTCACTCTGCATAGAATAGAGCTCTTCAGAAAAGCCCTGTTTCTTCATTACCGTGAATACGTTCATCTCTTTCAGTGTACGCTGCGGTGCTTCAGACGCTCCGCCTTCGCGCACAAACATGCAGCGCAGTGAAAGTTTAGTTGAGGTGTCACAGGAATAGCCCTGCAGGTGAACCAGATTTTTTTCATGGTCGAGATAAGGCGTGTTGTCACGCTCATAACCGTAAAGGCCCATATGATCGCGGCGTGCGCTCTCACCAATAACGAATACGATATAGAGGTTGTCAGCATCCTTAGGCGGGTTATAGCGGTAATGATCCGTTGGATCGTAAAGATTTCGATTATCTTCCGCCTGGCTGTATGAACTGTAAGCCAGTAATCCCACGCCTGATAACCAATTGGAAGGAGAATAGGTCCCGGCCACGATACCGCCATAGCTAGCCATCATGCGATTGTTGTGTTTGTCTTGCTCATTTTGCATTTTGCCCATCAGGTTGAGCGGTAACCAACAACCCATTGCAGCAACCAGGATGGCAACGGTTTTATAAGACCAGTACCGTTTTTTATTAATCCTGCTAACTGACCTGGTGCGTAATCCACGCCAAATCAGCCATAACGGAATAATATTGACCACCACTAGCCACAGCATGACATGCCAGCCAATGGATTCCTTTGAGAGATCAATTGAATCCGTTGCCAGCACTGCAGCAATAATCCCATAGCCAATATCAATATTGAAAAAGATCATATAATAGCTGGCTGCGCTAGAAAATATCACCAGCAGCGTCATTAATAGACGAGAAATTATCTTGCCGGTTAATGACATTAATAAGGTTAAAAATACCACTAAACAAAATGCTGCGACAACCTCAATGATGACCGACAGAATATTATCAAATTGCAGTTGATGATATCGACGAATGAAAATAGGAATATTAAGTATAATGCCGACATACAACGATACCCATCCCGGTACGTAAAATTGCTCAAGCCAACCCCGTTTAAACATCTTTGCCTCATTATTAGTGTAACTAGATTAATTCGTTCCCTGTAAAAAGCGTGCCACTGCTGAGACGACGAGGTTGAGAATGGGTTCAATCTAGCAAGAAGAATGAGCATGTTATAATGTAACAATATGTTGTGAGTGTGGTATGGCGTGTAGGCCAGAAACCTTTCAGCTACCTTTCGATATTAGCAGTCGCTCCGCTGTGGTTGTTAACCTTGTTTCATTTATGTTAAAAATACTGAGTAATCATAGATTAACAAACCCTATTGTGAGCCTTTTGGCATGGAGGAAAAATGGAAAGTCTGTTTGTTTACGGCACATTAGGACCGGGCCGACCGAATGCTCATATCCTGGAAAATATCGGTGGCAGCTGGCAGGAAGGACATGTGAGCGGTTCTCTTCAGGAGAAAGGATGGGGTGCCGAAATGGGCTATCCGGGTATCATTCTGGATAATTCAGGTAATCGTGTTGACGGATTTTTATTCACCTCTGAAAATCTGGCGAACCATTGGCAGATACTTGATGAATTTGAAGGGCATGAATATGCGCGCGTTAAAGTAGACGTGGTGACTAACGATGGTTTAACTGTCAAATCATATATTTACATGATCAAAGACTAGCTTTTGAATCCATAGCTTCCAGATCTGTGAGCGTCGATTATGCCTGATGATGAAAGTTCTGCAGTGTTGAAAACGAGCATAGCTCAAACCGGCAGCCTTCATCTTCGCTAGCGGAAACTGATAACAACCCCTTAAAATATCTAAAGAATTTTTCTATCGGCAAGCTGTGACTGAGGCATATTCTGCCTCTTCTCTCCTCACCCAACACATCATCATGAAAATCGTTCATGTTCGTTGAAATTAAATCACTTTTCCTCATTCAGCTACTCAGGCATAAAATGTGACGTATCATTGATTTTTATCAATGTGAAGAATACTAAGTGGGAAAACCAGTAAAGAACATTGGACGTTCCTGTTAAGCAAGCACCAAATCCAGTTTTTAGGCCAGAAGTTAGGAAGCAAACGAAAATGAATAATAAATTTACCTTCAAAATTAAAAGCTTACGCTTTGACGAGAACTATAACCCCTCTCAAAGCACGCGCATTACCACTAATTTTGCCAATTTGGCCCGTGGTGAAAAACGCCAGGAGAACCTGCGCAACGCCTTAGTGATGATTGATAACCGTTTCAATTCTCTGGCACATTGGGACAACCCGAAAAGCGATCGTTATGCGGTCGAGCTGGACATTATTTCCGTTGAATTGAACATTGAAAATGAAGGCAGTGGCAATGCCTTCCCAGTGATCGAAATATTAAAAACAAATATCATTGATAAAAAAACCAATGAGCGCATTGAAGGTATTGTAGGCAATAACTTCTCCTCTTACGTGCGGGATTATGATTTTAGCGTATTACTGTCACTGCACAATAAAGATAAAAACCAGTTTACTATCCCCGATAATTTTGGTGATCTACACGGCAACATATTCAAGCAGTTTGTCAACTCAGACATCTATAAAGACAACTTCAAGAAATCGCCTGTTATCTGCCTCAGTGTTTCAAGTAAAAATGTTTATCATCGCACTGGCAATGAGCATCCAGTATTGGGAATTGAGTATCAGCAAGATGAAGCTTCATTGACCGATCACTATTTCAATAAGATGGGATTAGAGGCGCGTTACTTCATGCCTGCCAATAGCGTTGCGCCTTTGGCTTTCTACTTTACGGGTGATTTACTCAGCGATTACACGAATCTTGAACTGATTAGTACCATCAGTACCATGGAAACCTTCCAAAAAATTTACCGTCCTGAGATTTACAATGCGAATTCGGCAGCAGGAAAATGCTATCAACCTAGCTTGAATCAGCAGGACTATTCTTTAACTCGAATTGTTTACGATCGCGAAGAACGTAGCCAATTAGCCATTGAGCAGGGAAAGTTTACTGAAGAGAAATTCATTAAACCTTTCCAAACTATTCTTGAGCAATGGTCTGCTAATTCCGTTCTTTGATTAATCAAAAATAAGGTCACCTGCGATGAAAAAATTATTACCGACTTCTACTGCCGGCAGTTTACCGAAACCCTCCTGGCTTGCTCAACCGGAGGTACTTTGGTCACCATGGAAATTGCAAGATCAGGAATTAACCGACGGCAAACAAGATGCGCTGCGTTTGTGCCTGGAAGATCAACAGCAGGCCGGTATTGATATTGTCAGTGATGGCGAGCAGACGCGCCAACATTTTGTCACGACCTTTATCGAACACCTCAACGGCGTTGATTTCGAAAAACGTGAAATCGTTAAAATTCGCGATCGCTATGATGCAAGCGTACCGACCGTGGTGGGCCCAGTCAGTCGCCAAAAGTCTGTGTTTGTTGAAGATGCGAAATTTTTGCGTCAGCAAACTGACCGTCCGATTAAATGGGCCTTGCCGGGGCCGATGACGATGATCGATACGCTTTATGACAACCACTATAAAAGCCGTGAAAAACTCGCCTGGGAATTCGCCAAAATTCTTAATGAAGAAGCTAAAGAATTGGAAGCGGTGGGTGTTGATATTATCCAGTTTGATGAGCCTGCATTTAACGTCTTCTTTGACGAAGTAAATGATTGGGGCATTGCCACACTCGAAAGAGCTATTGAAGGGCTAAAATGCGAAACGGCTGTGCATATTTGCTACGGTTATGGCATTAAAGCTAATACAGATTGGAAAAAAACGCTCGGCAACGAGTGGCGTCAATACGAAGAGATTTTCCCAAAACTGCAAAAGTCTAATATCGATATCATTTCACTGGAATGTCATAATTCTCACGTGCCAATGGAGCTTATGGAGCTTATTCGCGGGAAAAAGGTGATGGTAGGCGCGATTGACGTGGCAACCAATACCATTGAGACCCCCGAAGAAGTGGCCGCCACGCTTCGTAAAGCACTGCAGTTTGTTGATGCCGATAAGCTCTATCCTTGCACCAACTGCGGCATGATTCCATTGCCTCGCGGCGTTGCAAAAGGTAAGTTAGATGCATTAAGTGCCGGTGCAGAAATCGTCCGTAAAGAGCTCCTGGCTAAATAACCGCAAAAAGTGAGTTATTCAAAGTAAAGCAGTCTGGGTTGTGTGTATTATTCAATCGCCCACCCAGACTGAGCAATAAATCTGACGTCTACATTCCGAATTAAATGCCTTTCCACTCTTCTCAACTTTTCGCCATAAATACGTATAAAGCACTCATAAAATAGGGATGAAAATGATCAAACTGACGGGTCGTTTAGTATGCAAGCAGATTGAGGAGGCGGATCTTGTTCGCCAGTTTCTCCCAGAACACAAAAGACTCACCCGAGAGGAAGCGGGATGTATCTCTTTTGAAGTAACAGAGACTGCAGATCCGCTTATTTGGCAAGTTGAAGAGCTCTTCACAAATAAGAATACATTTACTATCCATCAGGAAAGAACTAAAGCATCTGCCTGGGGAAAAGAAACCCGCGCCATCGCCCGCGAGTATAAAATTTATGAAATCGAATAATTATACTCGCAACGCTGCTATAAAAAATCCCCGTATTTTTCTATAAAGTAACTATTTCCGCATGAGCTGTATAATAAAAAATATCATTATATCCTATTTAAAAAACAAACATAGATAAAGTAATATTTACATGAAAACAAAAGAAATTCACACCATGATAAAATGGAGCCTTGCACTAATATCGTCACCTATCTGCGCTTCATTTTTATCACTATCAAGTATCTGGTTATATCTCATGAGACTAGGTAGACAGGACTTATTTCTTGAATTTGTTAATCTTAAAGATATTTTTGGAGCATTAAGTATATTCACGATACTTAGCGCAATTTCATTCGGATTTGTTTTTTATATCCAGACATTTTTAATAACATCAATCTTTGCTTTCACCAGTAACCAAGCTGTTGAAGAGAAAAATAGAAAAGGCTATATTAAGCTTAATTTCATTTCATCTTTCGCAGCTGTTTTTATATTTTATCTATATGTTTACATCAATGAAAAACTCAAGGTAAATATAAATCCTGGATGGGTTATATTGTTAAATTGCTTAATTTGCAACTTGTTATCATTCGTTGCATTAAAAAACAATGTAAAGAATGAAAATGAGTGCAATGAAAAAAAATATTGCTTTAGTAGGCTTTTTATAAAAATCACCATACCATCTCTTATAGGATTTTCTTCCTTCCTTCTTGTTTTTCCTCTTTCTTTAATATTCAAAGCCATTGAATTTCCTGAAGGAACAGATAACCTAAAAGAACTTATCATATTGATACCCCTATCATTATTAGTTACTTTTATTACAATCATTCCAGTGTGCATAGTATTTTCGGATGACATTAAAACCAGCATGTTCCGTAAAATAATCACGGCTGTAGGCGTGGCGTTTTCTTTATTAGTTACTACATCGCTGTTTATCCCTGGAATTCCATTACTCATACTCAATTCGACACTGCAAATATCAGGTGCAATCGATTATAGGCCTTATCACTTTTCTGTGCCGGTCAAAAACTATCCATCAGAAAGATTGTCTGCTCAGAATTGGGATATGAAAAAATCTGATGACTCTAATTTCCTTTTATTCAAAGGTGCAACATTTTTATCATTAGGAACAATTAAATTAATTTGCCCTGTCCAAGTCGTTGCAACATACAAAAATAGTATGAAATCTAGGTTGTTGAGCGATAAATATGATTCAGCACTTCTTGACACACTAAAAAGCCAGGCTGCTGAGTGTCTTGTGTTTAGAAAGGATGAGCTTTCACAGTGGGTTATTAATCAATCGACACTTCCAGCTGAAAAAACTCATACGCCATAACAAAAACAACATGTGCAAGTTTGAAGAGACATGACATAGCGCCATAAATTTCAAGATTATGGAGCACTTCACTACCTAATAACTATACATATACAAAAAGTCGCCATAAATGGCGACTCTCCCCAAACCTTACCCACTCCGCTCACATCACTTGTTATTCTTCGATGTGGTGCTGAACTGCTCGGTGAGATAATTGCTGGTGTTATTCAACACGCTAACCATCTTATCCAGGTTGGTGAACTGCTTTTTATAGCGCGCAATCGTGTCATCAATGCGTTTACTGGCGGTGTTGTATTGCTCGGTTAACGTGTTGAGTTTTTTGCTGATGGTATCCGTCGCGCCCTGCAGTACGCCTTTACTGCTGAGGAATGCCGTGAACGTGGTATTCAGCACCGTTGAAACGCCGGTTTTCTTGCCATCGCCCGTGAACATGTCACGCACCGCATCCGGTTTCACTTGCAGGCTACTGGTGAGTTTATTGGCATCCAGTTTCAGTTTACCGTCCGTTGGATCGGTGGTGATGCCCGCCTGCGATAAGGTCTTGTACACGTTCGAGCCAGACGTATTCGCCAAAATGCTTTTCATCTGCACCTGAATATTGCGCAGCGTGCCATCACCCAGCAGCGCACCGTTTTTGCTGTCTGGATCTTTACCTGCATCCACTGCGGTATATTTCGTCAGCCCTGCCATCGTATCCTGCAGCGAGTTATAAGCATTCACCCACTCGGTAATGGCCGTTTTGGCTTTATTGGTATCGCTGCTCACCGTCAGGGTTTGATTACCCGTGGTTTCATCATTCAACCGCAGCGTAATCCCTTCCACCGCATCAGTGATGGTATTGCTGCTGCTCTCAATCGCCACGTTATTTACGGTCAGGCTGGCATTCTGCGCAGCAACGCTCTGCGTCATTCCGCTGTTTGTCGTATCAGCTGCATCGAAACTGATAAAGCCATGCAAAGTGTCATCACCGGTGACGCTCAGCGATTTCACAGCATTCGCCGTGCCCGATGCCGTTGAGCTCAGAGACAAACGGTATTCGGTCGCCGATACCTTAATCAGGCTGGCGGTGACGCCTACGTTGGATTTGTTAATGGTGTCACGAATAGATGAGAGCGACGTCTGATCTTTGCTCAGCGTGATGCTCTTCTCTTTGCCATCGGCGGTGACAAACTTCATGGTTCTTGAGGCTGCATCGCTGCCAATCGCCGCTTTAATATCGGTTTGCGCGGCGCTGGTTAGCGTCTGCGATTGCGCCAGATGCTGCACGCTAATGGTGTATTTGCCCGGCAGCGCATTGCCGTTGGTATCAGCACTGAATGCGGTGGAGCTGGAGGTGGTCGTTGTAGCGGTGTAGAGCGCGGCATCGTTTAACTTACTGTTCGCCGTCTGGAAAGTTTGAATCGCGGTTTTCAGCGTGCCGTAAGCGGATAATTTTGCGGTCGCGGCGGATTGTTGTTTTGAAATCGGTGCCAGCGATTGTTTTTCTGCCGCAGTCAATTTGTCGAGGATGGTGCTCAAACCCAATCCTGAACCGACGCCTAATGTTGAAATCCCAGTCATGTACGCAACTCCTGTTAATTTAACGTTACGGTACTATCGGCAGCCTTAACGCAAACTTTAAAGAAAGCTGATCAAATCCTTACAATATCCTTACGGTTGTAAAATCTATACGATCGCCGGATAACGCCACCACTGAGAAAACATGATGTA
This sequence comes from Candidatus Pantoea floridensis, assembly GCF_900215435.1. Taxonomy (NCBI): domain Bacteria; kingdom Pseudomonadati; phylum Pseudomonadota; class Gammaproteobacteria; order Enterobacterales; family Erwiniaceae; genus Pantoea; species Candidatus Pantoea floridensis. Next base: position 721,532 of record NZ_OCMY01000002.1, on the reverse strand, counting down.
ACTCACATTTAGTTGTCGCTGTGCTTGTCGCTACACCCAGGCCGATTATGATCTCGCGGGATTGTTACTGCGCTTAGCGCAGGCAAAACCTGACACGCCGTCCTCCCGGTGGGTCGGGTTTTTATTTTTCAGGGCTGATGACAATGAAAATCGCGAAAATCCTCAATAACAACGTTGCGGTGGTGCTGGGCGACCACGGTAAAGAGCAGGTGGTGATGGGACGCGGTTTGGCGTTTCAGAAACGCGTAGGTGATGAGTTAGATGCGGAGCAGATTGAGAAAGTGTTCGCTTTGCAAAGCGACGCCTTAACGGGCAGGCTCAGCGAGCTGCTTTCAGACATCCCGCTTGAGGTGATCACCACCAGCGAGCTGATCATCGCTAATGCGCGTCAACAGCTTGGCCAGCCGCTGCATGAAAGTATCTCCATCGCACTCTGCGATCACTGCCACTTTGCAATTGAGCGTCATCAGCAAGGCATTGCCATTCGCAACGTGCTGAAGTGGGAAATTAAAACCCTTTATCCAAAGGAATTTTCCCTTGGCGTAGCGGCGCTGGCGCTGATTCAACAGCGGCTGGGTGTGGAATTGCCAGAGGATGAAGCCGGGTTTATTGCCCTGCATCTGGTGAATGCGCAACTCGGCAGCGACTTCACCGATGTGTCGCACGTGACGCAATTTATGCAGGAGATCCTGCATATTGTAAAATATCGACTGCAGCTTGATTACCGCACCGATAGCCTCAGCTATAACCGTTTCGTCAACCATTTGAAATTCTTCGCCCAGCGCATGCTGGGCAAGCGCGGCGTGTGTAGCGAAGATGAATCACTGCATGATGTGGTGCGCGACAAATATCCACTCGCCTATCAATGTGCGGTGAAGATCGATAAACATATTCAGCAGAAATATCTGTATGCGCTCTCCAGCGAAGAGCGCATGTTTCTGACAATTCATATTGAACGAGTGCGTAAAGAGACGCTGGCGTTGCAGGAAGATGCCGACGAGGCATAAGTGGCGACCCTACTATTGTGAGGCGAGGTTTTCGTAGGGTGCGCATTCATGCGCACCGGGTTTATGGCGACTACCCACTTTATTTCAGCGCTTCACCGTGGCTACGAATCACATCCTGATACCAGAAGAAGCTTTTCTTGCGCGAGCGCGCCAGGCTACCGTTGCCCGCATCATCACGATCAACATAAATAAAGCCGTAGCGTTTTGAAAACTCCGCTTTAGACGCGCTAACCAGGTCAATTGGTCCCCAGCAAGTGTAACCCAGCACGTCAACACCATCTTCAATGGCTTCCCGCACCTGCACCAGATGATCGTTGAGATACTGAATGCGGTAATCATCCTTAATGCTGCCATCCGCCGCTACCACATCTTTGGCGCCCAACCCGTTTTCCACGATAAACAACGGCTTCTGATAACGGTCATACAGCATATTCAGCAAAATGCGCAGCCCTTCTGGATCGATCTGCCAGCCCCATTCGGAACTCGGTAAATGCGGATTTGGCACCATCGAGAGAATATTGCCGCGCGCTTTCTGGTTATCCTCTTCATTGGTGGTGACGCAGCCGGTCATGTAATAGCTGAAGGAGATGTAATCGACGGTATGTTGCAGGTCACGCTTGTCTGCTTCAGTTATGGTGAGTGAAATACCGCGGTCGGCAAATAAACGCTTCATATAAGCGGGATACGCGCCGCGCACCTGTACATCGCCAAAGAACAGCCACTCGCGGTTTTGCTGCAGGGTTTCCAGCACGTCCGCTGGACGGCAACTCAGCGGATAAAGCAGCGCGCCAAGCAGCATGTTGCCGATTTTGCCGTCCTTAACAATCTCATGACAAGCTTTCACCGCGCGACCACTCGCCACCAGCTGATGATGGATGGCCTGATAAATCGCCTGCCGATCGCTCTCTTCAGGCAGACCCACGCCGGTAAACGGCGCGTGTAGCGACATATTGATCTCATTAAAGGTCAGCCACAGTTTCACCTTGTGCTGGAAGCGGGTGAACACCGCACGCGCATAGCGCTCAAAACAATCGATAGTAATGCGGTTCCCCCAGCCACCATACTGCTTCACCAGGCCGTACGGCATTTCATAATGTGACAACGTCACTAGTGGGGTGATGTTATATTTCGCCATCTCATCAAACAGGCGATCGTAATAGGCCAGGCCCGCTTCATTCGGCTCTGCTTCATCGCCCTGTGGGAAAATGCGCGTCCAGGCAATGGAAGTGCGCAATACGGTAAAGCCCATTTCCGCGAACAATTTGATATCTTCCGGGAAGCGATGGTAGAAATCGATGGCGGTATCTTTAATGCCAAAGTCATCACCGCTGCGCTCAACGCGCGCACCAAAAATGCCTTTAGGCTGCAGATCGGACGTTGATAAGCCTTTGCCACCTTCACGATAAGCGCCTTCAACCTGATTGGCGGCAACGGCGCCACCCCATAAAAATCCATCCGGAAAACGTTTAGTCATCTGCTTGCTCCTTCGTTATTTCAACACCGCCAGCAGCGGAGCGCCTTCGCTCACCGCCGCGCGGCTCAGGGTTAATACGTCGATAAACTCATCACTGTTACTCACCAGCACCGGCGTCGTGAGGTCATAACCTGCGGCTTTGATGGCCTCGAGGTCGAATTCCAGCAGCACATCCCCCACTTTTACCGGCCGATCGTTTTGCACCTGCGGGCGAAAATAGCGCCCCTCAAGCTTCACGGTATCGAGACCGACGTGAATCAGTACTTCCGTGCCTAGCGCTGACGTTAACCCTATCGCATGGCCGGTACGGAACATCGACGACACCACGCCATTAACTGGAGAAACCACGCGTCCCTGCTGTGGAAGAATCGCGGCGCCTTTGCCCAGCAAACCGCTGGCGAAGGTCTCATCGTTGACATGCTCCAACGGAATTACATCGCCAGCCATGGGACTCACCACGCTTTCACGTTGCGTCAGGGTTTTAGGCGTTGCAGCCGGTTCGGCAGGTGCTTCAGGAAGCGGCTCGCTCAGGCCAAACAGATAGGTCATGACGCAGGCAAACAGCAGCGCCAGCGACGCTCCAGCAAACGCCGCCAGCACGCTGGCATCAATGCCGCTGTTTGGCACCACCTGAATGAAGGTGAACACGCTTGGGAAGCCAAAGGAGTAAATAGTGGTATGCCAGTAACCGAGAATGGCCGCGCCCACTGCACCGCCAATGCAGCCAAAGATAAAGGGGCGACGGCGCGGCAGCGTCACGCCGTATACCGCCGGTTCGGTGATACCAAAAATGCTGGCGGTAAATGCCGAGCCCGCCACCGCTTTGAGTTTCGCTTCGCGGGTACGCAGGAAAACCCCCAGCGTTGCGCCCGCCTGCCCCAGCACGGCAGGCAGTAACAGCGGCAGCAGCGTATCGTGGCCAAAGTTAGCGAGATTATTCAGCATAATGGGCACTAATCCCCAGTGCAGACCGAAAATCACGCACACTTGCCAAATCGCACCCATCACCGCACCGGCAATCATTGGACTCAGGCTGTAGATGGCCAAATAACCTTCCGCCAGCATCCGGCTGAGCCAGGTCGCCGCCGGTCCTATGGCAAGAAAGGTGAGCGGCACGGTGATGATCAGGCAGCACAGTGGCGTAGTGAAGTTACGCACTGCGCTGGGCGAGCGTGGATGGATCCAGCGCTCGAGTAAACTGGAAACCCAGGCTGCGAAGATGATGGGAATCACCGATGCGCTGTAGTTAAGCACGTCGAGAGGCACGCCTAAAAACGTCAGTGATTTACCTTGCTGCTGCTGTTGCAGCACCTCGAGAATCACCGGATGTACCAGCGCGGCGGCAATCGCCATGCTGACAAACGGATTGCCGCCGAATTTTTTCCCCGCGCTGTAGCCCAGCAAAATCGGCAGGAAGTAGAACAAGCCATCGCTGGCGACAAACAGTACCTTGTAGCTGCCGCTATTGGCATCCATCACGCCGACGACTAATGCCAGCGCCAGTAAGCCTTTAATGATACCGGTAGCAATCATTACGCCGATAAACGGCGTAAAGATCCCGGAAACCAGATCGATAAAGCGGCCGAACAGGCCCAGCGCCGCAGCGTTATCGGCGAGGTCGCTTTGATTATCCAGCGCGTGGCGTGATGTCAGCGCCCGATAAACTTCCGCAACCTGATTGCCGATCACCACCTGATATTGCCCGCCACTCTCCACCACCATAATCACGCCGGGATTATTTTTTAACGCGGTGGTATGCGCGATTTGGCTATTTTTTAGTTTGAAACGCAAACGCGTGGCACAGTGCATTACGCTGATAATATTGTCTTTGCCGCCGACGCCCGCCACAATCTCATCCGCCAGTTCCTGATATTGCATCACCCTTTCTCCTGAACCATGCCCCGAATTTCGCGCAAAAAAAAAACCTGAGGCGCGCCCTCTTCAGATGAAAAAGGGCGCGCCTCAGGTTTTGCCTGCCGAACAGTAACAATCCTTAACGCGGACTATCTTGCTTACAGCGCAGCCACGGTGGCAAGCGGATTCAGCAAGGGCAGCGGAGAAGTGTGAAGTACATCACCGATTAACTCAAAGATGAATCATCGAACCAGAGCGTTTGAGCGCCGTTAACGCAAGTACGGTGAGCAGAGCGCCAATCACGATCAGCAGTAAATAACTCATCAGCTGTAGCAACCAGATCCCCAATACACCGCCGCCCAGAAAGGCCAGCACGGTGTAAAAGTGCAGTTTTAAACGCTCGATATAGAGTGGTGCATCTTTCGGCGACTCTTTACGGCGCAGCACATCGAACAACATTGCCAGTTCAATGCCGATATCGGTGGCGGTGCCAGAGACGTGCGTGGTGCGAACGCGCGCGTTGGAAATGCGCGTCACCACCGCATTCTGCAAGCCCATCAGGAAGCTCAGGCTCAGCACCAACAGCACGCCAGAGCCGCTGAACCGGAACCCGATTTCAACCGTTCCCAGCAGCAGCAAAGCGAGCCCTTCAATCAGGATATTAATGGCGTAAATACCGCGAATCTGGCGTCTTCTGCCGGAATTGATAATCAACGTGGAGATGGAAGAGCCGGCGATAAACAGCAGTACGATAAGCAGAAAAAACAGGCCAACGTGCAGGTTGGCTTTTGCCAGGTGATCGGAGAGAGAAGAGACATTGCCGGTCATATTCGCTGAGAAAAAGCCGACCGTTTCAAACGCTGCGGTGTTGAGGGCACCGGCAACCGCGGCCAGGGTGCAGGCCAGGCGAATGTCGGTATTGAAAGTGCGCGTGTTTTCGGCGGTGATCAGCATGGGAGTTCCTGGCCCGGGCAAAGATGCGTATCTTCCTCCCAGCGCCAGGAATTCTCAAGTGCTGCTATGCTACGCCGTCGGCGGCTTCCTGATCCTGTTCGCTAAAACGCTCACGCATCTCTTTCTCAATCTGCTCAAGCGATTTGCCTTTGGTTTCCGGCAGCATGGTGATGACGAAGATCAGTGAACCCACATTGATCGCCGCAAAAATGAAGAACGCGCCATTGCCGGTGGCCGCCAGCAGCGGCGGAAACGCAAACGCGACGGCCGCATTACAGATCCACTGGAACGAAACGGCTGCGCCCGTCAATACTCCGCGCAATTTCATCGGGAACAGTTCCGACATCAGCAACCAGTAAACCGGCGAAATGCACATCTGCATAAAGAACAGGAACACCAGAATTGCCGCTAATGCGAACATACTTTGCGTCATATCTTGTGGCATCAGCAACAGTACGCAGCCCAGTGCCAGCTGCATGGCGATCACCACTGTCAAACCAGTCATCAGCATGGTGCGACGACCAAATCGCCCCACCGCTTTAATACCGACGATGGTAGCAATCACCGATACCACGCCGTTGCCGATGGTGGCGGCAATCGAGGCGTTGGTGCCCATCCCGGTGGTCTTCAAAATCACCGGGGTGTAATACATGAATGCATTCACGCCGGTGAACTGGATAACAATGCCCAGCCCAGCGCCCACCAGCAGCAGCCTCAGCACCCACTTCTGCTGTAACAGCTCGCGAGCTGATGGACCCTGCCGTGACGCTTTAGCGTGCTGGCGCATCTCCGCCATCTCCTTTTTCACTTCCCGCGGTGTTTCACGCAGTTTGTGCAGGATACGGCTCGCTTCTTTGATGCGCCCTTCCGCCACCATCCAGTGCGGCGAAGCCGGGACAAAGAAGGTGCCGATAAATAGCAGCGCGCCCGGAATCATCGCCAGCGCCAGCATATAGCGCCACATATGCGAATCATTAAGCAGATAGCTCATCAAGGCGCTCACCACATAGGCCAGCAGCTGGCCGGAAACGATCATCAGCTCGTTACGGCTCACCAGCGGTGCGCGGCGTTTAGGCCCAGCAATTTCTGCAATGAATACCGGTACCGTTGATGAACCACCACCAACTGCAATCCCAAGCAAGAAACGCATTGCCACCATAACGTGCAGATTAGGTGCCAGCGCGGTGCCGATTGCGCCGGCGACAAAGATTAACGCCAGGCTGCGCAACGTGATACGACGGCCAAAGCGGTCTGAGAAATAGCCGCTGAGAAAAGCGCCGAGTGCAGCACCAAAGATCAGCGACGACGTCACTAATCCTTCGGTAAACGGCGTGAGATCGAGACCGCCCTGATCGGGTGGCAAGGTCATATACGGCAAGGCACCGGAGATGATGCCGGTGTCATAACCAAACGCCAGCGCGCCCATGGTCGCCACCAACACCACAAAGAATAAGCGTTGTTTGACGGTAAGATTGCTTAGTGCTGAATCATCTTCATTGTTTTGCTGCGATGTTTCCATTCCAGATCCCTGCATATTGAACGCGCCCGATAAGCGCAAAGGCGAAATACCCAAAAGGCAGAAGTATAGACAGGATTTTCAAAATGTGACGAAGGTCACTGTTAAATAGATGGTAATTGCTAACAGGAAGTAAATACCTCTGATTGATAAGGTCAGCAATGGACTTGCTATAACGACGCGACTCAGCGTAAGCTATATACATAATGCATACGTTTCATATACAGGCTACATCATGGGCATCGTCAAAATCTCCGATTTAATGCATGAAAATCTGCGCATTGGCAGTACCGCACTCAGCCGTTCTATCAACGCACAGGCAGAACACTGGATGAAAATCGGCATGCTCGCCGAGATTTATCCGGCACTCAATCATCAGGAACTGACGCGCTTACTGATGCGCGTTGAACGCGACAGCGGTGCTGATTTAGCGCAGCTGCTCGAGCAACCTTCATTTACTCCGCAGGGAATCGCGCAATGAGTATCAAACTGCATACTGCTGAAGAGATCGAACTGGCGCGCGCCGCCGGGCATGCTGCCGCTAAAGTGCTGGAAATCATCACGCCTTTTGTCAAACCGGGCGTCACCACCGATGAACTGGATGCCATCTGCCACGAATACATCGTGAATGAGCTGAACGTGGTGCCGGCAAATATCGGCTATCACGGCTACACGCGCACCACCTGTACCTCGGTAAATCACGTGGTCTGTCACGGCATTCCCGGTGAGAAAAAGCTCAAGGATGGCGATATCGTTAATATTGATGTCGGTATCATTAAGGATGGCTGGTACGGCGACACCAGCCGCATGTATTACGTGGGACAGCCTTCGGTTCGCGCTAAGCGCTTGGTGGATATCACCTATGAATCAATGGTGGCAGGCATCAAGGTAGTGAAACCGGGCGCGACGCTGGGCGATATTGGCGCAGCGATTCAGCAGGTAGCGGAAAAGGCCGGCTTTTCCGTGGTGCGTGAATATTGTGGGCACGGCGTTGGCGAGGTTTACCACGGCGATCCGCAGATCCTGCACTACGGCACGCCGGGTGCAGGGCTGGCGCTGCAGGCCGGTATGATCTTCACCATCGAACCGATGATTAACGCCGGTAAAGCTGGCACCAGCGTGTTATCGGATGGCTGGACCGTGGTCACCAAAGACCGTTCGCTGTCGGCGCAGTGGGAACACACCATCGCCGTCACCGAAACCGGCTTTGATCTGCTGACGCCGTGGCCGGAAGGCACCGGTGAATACCCTGCGATCTAATTTGCATCAGGCTGACGGCGTCATCGCCTCAATCACCTGAGTAATGCGCTGAATCACTCTCTGCGCCGCACGCGATAACTGGCGTGACGGCGCAGTACAAAGCGCTAAGGTGAGTGGGCGCATCACGCTATTTTTTAGCGGCACAAAGCTCAGCTGCTGCTCCTGAACTTCGGTCACCCCATCCAGCAATCATTGAGCAAAGGAGATAGTGGTGCCTTTGGAAATGAAAGATGCTGTGACCGTTAATCAGCAACATCTGAGCAGTTATCGATTGCCGCTTCACTGATATGCGAGTTGATAGTGATTAAAGGTTTTATTTGAGTTTATCGAAGGATGCAGATAACTAAAAACGGCCTGGTCAGCGACGCACCGTCACTGACCAGGCTGTGGAGCTAAATCGCACTCGATATGTCTGCTTCAGTGCGATGCATGATCGCCTCATTCGCCACATCCGGCAGCTGGGTGAGCAGCCAATCGGCCATCTGCGTCTCCTGTTGCAGGATACGCTGAAAGGTTTTGACGCCTTTACTGTCTTCCGCCTGCTGCGCAGCGGCCAACAGCGCAGTATAGGTTGCCACTTTATAATTGCAGAACACGTAGCTGCTCACCGCAATGCGCACGCCCTCTTCGTCCCGCAACATATCACTGGCCGCCTGTCCAACCGCCGACATGCGTCCTAACGCATCTTTCAGTGCCGACCAGTTCGTATCGTAACGCTTGAGAACGTCTTTGACCTGCTGGTGCTGCTGTTGCGTCTGGTGTCGATACTGCTCAATACGCGCCTTGAGCAGGGGAAAATCGTCCAGACGCAGAGCGGCTCCTTGTAACATCGCTTCAGCATGCTTTTCCATCGCATGCGCATCGCGCAGCCAATCCAGATACACAAAATCCTTAGTCATCAATTTGCTCCAGAAATGAGATGTCTGGCTAAAAAACAGCGTTGAGGAAAGATTGCTGCTCGTTAGCGACCTGATGGGTTAAACATCGGCTCATTTAGGCTAATAAACTTAAAATAAGCGAAGCGTCAATTAAGGCTGAATAAGCAGATTAATTAAACGTAGCAAGCAAGTGCCGCTGCGCAAGTATTGAGCCAAAGATTTGCGATCCCGGGTTAAATGTAACAACCCTTACCGTCTCGCTTATTATTTCCAAGAGAAAGCTTCCCTCTTTCCGTTAAAAAAACAATAATCATAGTTCATGGAACTTTCATGATGACATGAATAAAAAATTGACTGATAGTTAGGTCATCGAGCTTTACGAAATTAAGGCTTAAGATTAATCCAGACTTGAATCTGGTAAAAACGGCACTACATTTATTTTGCATGACATTGGTATTAATACAGAGAGGAGAACCAATGACGGACGCTAAGAAGCTACCCGATGAGGAAGAAAAAAAGCCGCAACGTCGTGGTGGCGCAGGTAACTTCGCAGAGAATAAGGAACGCGCAGCTGAGGCTGGGCGCAAGGGCGGCCAGGCTAGCAGCGGCAACTTCAAAAACGATCCGGAGCGTGCCATTGAAGCGGGAAGAAAAGGAGGAAAGATCAGCCGACGCAAATAACATTAGCCTAACGACAATACACGTTTAACTTCGTTTTACTTCTGTACAACACTCTCCTGACCCTGTGTTTACGCTTCGCTTAAATACAGAATCAACGACGTCAGGAGAGTTATTTTCTAAGAAAAACCCCGCTAATTGTTTGTTTCTTGATCAATCCAACTCTATTTACCGCTTCGCTTATCCAGGTTTTACCCTTCGCTTATTAACGATAAAATTACATTTGCAGGCTAATAATAAATCATGGGCTGATAGATATATTCTGGCACTGCTTTTGACCATAAACGTTTGGGGTTCGCTTATATTAGATAACTAACAGGTTATTTAATTGCCTGATCTTTTCTGCCATCTAACGTTTGCTGATGTTCATCAATAAATGGCTGTTCAGCAGGGTCAATCCGGTCCATGCCGCTGGTGAAACGGTGCCAATAGGGATAGTTAGGAGCGGGACGCGTTACCTGCTCTATACGCTTACGCTGCGCTTCATTCAGTTTTAACTCGAAGGCCTGTAAATTTTCGCGTAGATGCGTCTCGGTTCTATTGCCAACGATCAACGATGTAATCCCGGGCCGATTGGCTAACCATGCCAGGCAAGTCTGCGCTATCGAAGCGTTCAATTCTGTTCCCACTTCCTCCAGCACCTCGATTACGCGATATGCATGCTCCATATCATGCACATACGGCTCAGGCCATCCGCTGCCCTGGCGAGTTGAGGCCGGCGCCTTTTTATTGCGACCAACGGCACCGGTTAATAAACCTTCGCCCAGGGGGCCCCAAACCAGCGTACCGATATCCTGGTCCCGCGCCATCGGCAATAATTCATATTCGGCTTCACGCGATTCGGGCGTGTAATAGATTTGCTGGCTGACGGGTTTCAATAGCCGCTGTGCTTCCGCATGGCCCAAGGTTTTCATCATCTGCCATGCGGTGTAGTTTGATGTGCCAAAATAGCGAATCTTGCCGCTTTTAACCAAATCTTCCAGGGCACGCAAAGTCTCATCTACCGAGGCTACGCCATCCCAATTATGAATTTGGTACAGATCGATATGATCGGTTTTTAAGCGCTTTAAACTTGCTTCACAGGCTTTGATTAAATGAAAACGACTTGCTCCACTGGCATTAGGATCCTGCCCCAGAGGACTTCTGGCTTTGCTGGCCAGAATGATTTGGTCGCGTTTTTCTCGCAGCGCCTCACCTAAAACCTCTTCAGCGCCCCCCATTGAGTAGAGGTCGGCCGTGTCGATCATATTTACGCCATGATCTAACGCGATATCGATAAATCTGCGCGCTTCTGCAGCATTCACGTTGCCCGTTTTTTCAAAACCCGCTTTACCCGCAAATGGAACTGTGCCCAACACACATTGAGACACCAGTAGACCCGAATGGCCCAGTTTTTTATATTGCATTTACTTTCCTCCTCTACAACTTTAAAAAGGCGATCGTAATCGCAATCGTTTCACGCTTTAAAAATCATTTTGCCAAAAGCATAGAAGTCGTTTGCACGATACGCAAATCGCTGCAGGAGAATAATCACTTAACAACAAGCGTTGATGATAATTATCATTACCGCCCTATAATAGCTATGGACATGCTGGCTCACCATTTTCATCCGCAACAATCATTTGTGCCACACATTAATAATAAACTTTGGTTCTAAAAGCGTTTATTTCAGTTCCTACTTCATAATTGGTCTATCTTATAAATACAATTTATTAAGTGGACATTATATGAAATATTTTCCTCTGATGATGCTTAGCGTTCCGCTATTAGTCGCTTGCGGTGGCGCTAATACGCCACCACACACCCCGCTGCCCGGAAATCAAACCTCTGCCAAAATGCAAACGCTTGAAACAGGTGCCCAGGTGATGCAATCTCGACCGCCGGTGGAAGCCATCAGCGCCTATCTTGATGGGTTTCATTTTTACAATGGCGACAAAAATGGTCAGATGGAAGCACATCATTATGTAACAGTACTTAATGACGATGTGATGCAGGCTATTATTTATGATAGCAATACCAAAGATGCGAGGCTAATGGGTGTCGAATACATTATTAGTGAACGTCTATTTAAAACGTTGCCGCCCGAAGAAAAAAAACTCTGGCATAGCCATCAATATGAAGTTAAGTCTGGCAGTTTAATTGCGCCTGGCCTGCCTGCGGTGGCTGAGAAAGCGTTAATGAGTAAAATAGTAAATACCTACGGCAAAACCTGGCATACATGGCACACCGATAGAAACAAAACGTTGCCTCTGGGTATTCCAGCGCTAATGATGGGCTTTACCGGTGAAGGCCAGCTTGATCCGGCTCTGCTGAAAGATCGCGATCGTCGCTTTAAAACTGATACCCAAGCGATTAAATCTCAGCGGCAAGATATTATAGCGCGTCCCGTTGCAGCCGGGGCCGATGCCTGGCAACAAGGCGATGTCGTACAACTTAAGCTGGTGGAAGGGGCCGCTGAACACGGGCACAATGACACTACCCATTTCGGCACCTCAGAGCAAACTCAACGTAAAATTGCTTCCGGGAAACAGTGAAATTCGTCGGCATGGTCGCGGTATGAAAGTATCGCGGCTCATGCCAATTAGTGCGTTAAATTGAGCGATTACCTGAAAATAATTCGCTATCTCCAAAAGAAATTAATAATAGCCTGCACATGGGATATTACGGATTAACCCATTTACAGTTTTTGAGTTTACCAGCCGCACTGTAATGTAATAACGCTCTTTGATTGTTATCCCTCGCTAATAGACACCAGTCCAGCAGATTGATGTGCAGCACTATTACGCCAAAATTAACTTTGCCACTGCCGTCAGTATTACAGCCATGATACTTATTACTAACAACATCACTGCCTGGCGCGGGCCCAGCATAGGTTTTTCGGGTGTTGTCCGATAATTTTTCCCACGCTAACTCGGCACATTCGCTCCCCTGTGCATGCAGTTCTACCGTTCCGCAAAGTCTGAGCTGTATTCGTGTTTCATTACAGTAGCCAAGGGCTGTGGCTTTAGGATGAGCCGAAAGCGCCAGCCATTTAGGGCTGCGCGCATCAGTATGAAACTCCAGAACACACTTCATACGATCAACACGACGTAATACCAGCGTTCTCGCCTGTGGATGACCATGTTCATCTATAGAACCGAGCGTAATGAAGTGAAATCCTGAGTCAGCGGCAGCGGCTCCCGCCTCCAGTTTATTCCAGGCGTAGTTATCAATGTCTTCAAGATACAGTGGCATAGCATATTCCTGCTAATAGTAGTTTCGCTTGCTCAACATAAATCATTTTTTATCTCATTAAAGCAAGCGGTACCGTTGATGACTCTGTAAACTTTCACGCGATTAATTTGCGGTAATTAAGGCTGTTTCTTACGCTCATCTATTTTTTTCATAATCCAGGAGGCTATGCTTCCGCCAATGCCTGCCACGCAACTCATTAAAAATGTTTTTGTAAATATCACCCGAACTGACATATAACTCATTAGTATAGAGATAAGTTAATACATAGCGAAAAACAACAGCTAAAACAAAGAAGCAGATTACACAATAAAGTCCACTTAGAAAGGCTGAGATACTGTTACTTTTTTCATTGATGTCTTTAAACTGATTATTCATGGGTCCGGCACGATTCTAAATCAGAAGTGTGTATTTCCAAAGCGTTACCGTGGCTGAAGGTTAAATATATTAGCATTCTTCACGAATAAAATCATGACGTGACGGACACGTATTACTGTTGCTACGCCGGGTGTGATCCGGTTGCAACACGGGAAGTGGATTTGACGGTCAAGTGACATATTAAAAATCCGGCGGCTTAGCCGGGTTCTTTCTATTTAAATTAGTCCTAATGAATCAGGTAATTCCTTCACGAATTTGCTTTTATCTTCAGTATATTCTGACGATATGACTAAGAAGCCCCTGACAATATCTTTTCTATACTCCGCGCCTAATAGCTGTAATTCTGCTGCCATGTGCTCCATCATTTCTACAGAAATATCCGAAGCCAGCTGTTTCTCGCTTGTAAAATCAAGGAATATAGCAAGATCAGCTATGATTTTTTTTAGTTTAATGTTGCTATTCTTTGACAACTTTTACCTCTATATTCTTGGTTACTAACTCATCAAACATTTTCTAAGCACGATTTTCTTGTGTTTGGGTTGTAACTTCCCGACGCCCCGTCATTCCATAATTTTCAAAGCGTCTAGCACTATACGGCTCAACTACAAAGCGCGGCGCTATACCGTGGGCTATAATCGTGATCACATCTGCCATCGCCATCCATCACCCTGAAAGGGCACTGGATGGCGGATTTTGGCTTTGAGACTGGCCAGAAGATCGAAGTAATCCCGGAGGCAGGGCAACTAATCATCCGGCTGGCTGAGGAATGATAACTAACCGGGTTTAAAACGTAAAATCCCGGCGCGGTGGCCGGGATTTATTAATATTCAGAGTGGTAAATAATATTATATTTATCTCCAAGCTCTTCCTGAAGGTGATGTGCCAGTTTATAACCATCATCAATAAACTGTTTTTTTTTCCTCTTCACTTTTAAAACCAGATGATACCGGATCATTGATATTGAGTATGGCATCGTATTGTTCAGCCCACTCTCTAAGCCTATCTTTTAATTTCGAAGATATTGGTAATTCTTCAGGGGAGATGTCCCCATAATTTTCTGGAGATATATCCCATAATGGATGGCACTGATAATCAGCCATTAATTTTATTTCTTTCATTTTACTGAGCCTCGTAAGTTAGCCCCTACGATATATCCGTTATTTCCCACGGTAACAGCAATATTGTATTTCTTGCCATTTATCATGGTTTCATAGATTGGTCGACCTGTGCCAGTCCCTTGATAACCTACTACTTTACCATCAGTTACGGCCTTCATCACTACATCAGGAATACGTGCTTCTGATACTCCTATTTGTGCAAATTGGCTACCATGTCCTTCCACAATATGTTGTAAACCTGCTTTAGAATTACCTTTCTCAAGGAAGATGATTCTTCCACTATTATCCTTTGCAACACCAACGACATTTTCAGGTGTAAATTTAATGCCTTGATTTGTCATTTCTTTAAATAAAGATTTTGTCGTAAAGCTGTTTTTTGCTATCAGGACAAGATCTTTACCCAAAGTTCCCAGCGATGCCAATGCCGCCTGATTTTCTGGATCAGATACGAAAGCTGCATACTTCATCCATTCAGGACTGTTTACATCGATATTTGCCAGATCCTGACCGTTCCACTGCTGGACGTAGGCTTTGGCTTCCTCGCTGGTCATCACGTCCACGCCGGGAAGATTGCCCAGCCAGCCGGGGCGCTCTGTCATATCGACGCCACCCTGAGCCAGTTCCTTATCAACCACCACCGCTTCCAGCGGGTTATCCTTTAGTTTCTGGTCGGTTTCAGCGCTCTGCTGGTCGCTGACCTGTTTCCATTTATCAATAACCGACTGGCAGTCACCCCCTGATTTCCGGCAGTCCGACAGCTCTTTATCGAACGTCAGCGCCTGATCCGCATGGAGGTGATTATTCTCAACAGCGTTTTTCCCTAACTGAGCAGCATTAACCGCTTCAGCTGTATTACCTCCGACAGTGGCACCGACAAGTCCCGACGCAAGTGTGCTTAATGCACTAACAGTCTGCTTCTCCTTTTCTGTAAGGTTGTCGGCAGTTTTGCCGGGGTATAGCTGCCCCATCACAAATTTTGCCATCAGCTCACCGCTGACGGCACCCGCTGCACCTGCCAGCGCGTCATGCCCGGAGGCATAAGAGGCAATGGCACCGACTACGGCATGCGCCATCGCCTGCGCTTCAGGGTTGCCACTGGTATATTTGTGAATCTGCTCTGCCAGATAGGGGGTGGCTGCGCCACTGATTGCCTGGCCGATGTTATTACCGGCCAGCCCCTGCACTGCAGCCGTTACCGCCAGGATGCCTTGCTGTACAGCACTGCCCGTTCCCAGCTTTGTTGCACTGAACGCGGCATCATAATTGTTCTGCCAGGCCTGCTTAGCGATTTCATCGTCACCCGCAGTTTTACCCGGATTGGCTTTTTCCCAGTCAGACTTTGCTTTAGCCAGATCTGATTCGCTCAGAGAGGACATCTTCTCATTGGCTTCCCGCGTGGCGATAATAGCGCCCTGAGTCCGTGCTATATCCCCTACCTGCACGCCAATCTCGCCTATCATCTGCGCGGTCTGGAGACGCTTTTGCTCTTTCTCTTTGTTAAAGATCGGACTGATGCTGTCGTTAGCATGCTCAGTGTCGCGGCTTAGGCTTGTTAAATTCTGCTGCTGATTAGCCTTGTCGCGAATGACTATCGTACCGTCAGCCACGGCAGATTGTGTAGTGCCATCTGCATGCCCGTTACTGCCGGCTCCGGCAAGGAGAGTATTAGCCATATTACCGGCAAACTGCCCACCCATGCTTGCGCCTGAGCTGATGCCAATACCTTGGTGCTGGGTTTTGTAATCAGCCTCATTATGAATATCAGTAAAGCCAAGCGTGCCGGTATCAAGACGGTTTTTATCGGCATCTGCCTGGCTGGCAATGACCGCACCGTTGAGCTGCGTGTGGTTGCCAACCGTGATGTCAAAGCCACCTTTACCGGCATAAATGCCGCTCTGATCAAGAACACTGTCGTAATTGCTGTGCATCTTGTCCTGGCTGGCATTGATGTAACCTGAGCCCGTCATAGAGCCGAAAGTGAAACTACCTCCCGCACCAAAGCTCACCTGCTTCGAGTCATAGTTGTCGCTATCCTGCAGGCTGGTTATCGTCAGGTCACGTCCAATGTCCGCTTTGACGCTGTTGCCATTAACCTGCGCACCGCTGAGTGTTGTATCGCGGCCGCTGGTAATAGACACATCTCCTCCACTGTCCAGCGTGGTTTCACTCCAGACGGTGCCGTTGCCTTTTTCATGTCCTTTAGCGCCATTGACGCTGGCAAAGATACTGAGGCCAGCACTGCCCGACCCCACGCCAAAGCTGATGCCAATGCCGCCACCGCTGCTGCTGTTCTTCCCGGTGGTCTGTTGTGTGTTAGCAGCCGCAGCCAGTGTGATGTCATTTGCAGCATGCAGAGAGGTATCGCCGCCGGCTTTCAGCTGACTGCCTGCAATCAGCAGGTCTCCGCTGTTGATGCCGTTTCCTTTGGCGGTAGCATCGATACTTAGATTTTTACCGGCGTTGATTGTTGAGCCGCTGACCGTGTCAGATGCCTGGTGTTGCTGTGATTTGGATTTTTGTGTCGTCAGCGACAGACTGATGCCAACGCCGTTGTTAGGATCACCATTCGCCTGAGCGAGCTGACTTGCCTGATTCGCCTGTACGCCGGAAAGTACCGCTTTGGTCGCCTGTAATGCGGCTAATCGACCGTCACTCTCCTGCTTTGCAGACTGCGCTGCGGCAATGGCACTGTTGACGGCTTCCGCCACTGCGCCGGATAGCGCCAGCGTCAGGCCACTGGTACGTTGCTCAAATCGCTCGTCACGCGTCCGCACATCATGACCCGGAGTGATTGCGACGCTATCGCCCTGCAAAGCCATGTTGCCACCGGCAATAAGATCGGCCCCGTTGACCTGAAGCTGCTTACCGGCCGTAATTGAAACATCACCGGCGGTGCTGCCCACCGTGCTAATGCTCTGGCTCTGAGTGGTGCCTTTATCCTTCACGTCATGCAGCGTTTTACTGCTGCCAATGCTGATGCCGATCCCGCCCGTGCCCATCAGCCCGCTTTTACGGGTTTCTGAGAATCGCCAGGTTGAATCCGTGTTGGTTGCGGCAGTGATTTCGACATTATTGCCCGCGTTCAGCGCAACTTTGCCATCACCCACTACCTGTGAACCGGTAACCAGCACATCATTTCCGGCAGAAACCGAGACGTTATTCCCGCTCAGCAGTGTGCCTTTTTCATTGGTTGTGCTGTCTTCCTGAATGGTGTGCGTCGTCTTTTTGCTGAGCAGACCTTTTTTGGTTTTGGTTTCTTCTTTGTAGTAATAATCGCTCTCTGTTGCAGTGCCCAGATCCACGTTATTCCCGGCATGTAACGTAATGTCCTGTTGAGCCGTTACGTCACTCGCCCGGCTGGTAATGTCGTGGCCTGCTATTAGCGTTGTACTTCCACCACTGGCTATTTCAGTTCCCTGCTGGCGCACGGTTTCGTTAATCACCGTTTTCTTGCTGCCGCGCTCGCTGTTACCGGAACCGGATGCTGCGGCGTTCAAATTAATATCGCGGCCCGCTTTTAGTCCGACATCACCTTCCGCCGCCAGCGCTGCTGCCTGGCTGGTAATATCCTGCCCGGCGATCAGCGTCAGGTTGCCGCCGCTGGAAACCGTCGTGCGTTCAGTACCTGAGCTATGGGTTTCCTTGTTGCCGATTTGGCGGCTTTCGCTGGTCTCAATATTGTTGAGACTGAGATCGTGCCAGGCGTTGAGCAGCAGATCGCCGCCCGCATTCAGTGAGGCGCCGGTGATGTTGATATCGTTGCCGGACTTCAGGCTGAGCGCATCCAGTGACGTAATCGCCGCCGTCTGGCCCATTAGCGTCTTGCTCGCCTGCATCGATCCGTTGCCGCCGATCGTCCACTGTGAGCTGACGGTGGTGTTATTGATGTCGCCGTTAACGCTCTCCAGCGCCACTTTTTTGCCGCTGATCGTCGAACTGACGTTATTGATGTTATTCAGCGCGCCCAGCTGCAGGTCGCCTCCCGCTTTGATCAGCCCGGCATTGAGATTGTCGATATTGTTCTGGCTGTCTGCGCTGACACTGTTCTGCGCCACAATGCTGCTGGCGCTGTTGATGATGTTGCCGCCAGAAAGCGTCACGTTGTTCCCGGCAATCACGCTGCCGTTGTTCATCGCCGCATCTTTCTCGGACAGGTACACTTTCGGCACCATCACCGTCTGGCCATTTACCGAGGTGGCTTCCCACCAGATGATGCTCTTATCCAGTGAAGCAACCTGATCCGCGCTAAGCGACACGCCTAACTGCAGGCCTAAAGCCTGCTGTGACGCGGCGGCGTTATCCATCAGGTAACGCATCTGATCCAGATCGGAACCCACGCCATTCAGATAGCGGTTGCCCGTCTGATTCAGCACAACGTTGCTGACGTAACGCGTATCAAACGCCGCATCGCCGAGGAAGCGGTAATCGTTGTCTGGCTTGAGATTCAGCCTGTCCAGCAGATAGGACGATCCGAGGAACGTATTTACATCGGTATACTGCTGACGGGTTTCCTGTGGTGCACTGCCATGCTGTTTACCCAGCAACTGATTGAGGTCACCAAACAGGCTGGCGTCCAGCTGCCCAAGACCGTTTAGTTTTGGGTTTACGGTGATGAGATAAGGACTGCTGCTGTCGCCTGCGACGAAGTAGCCATTGTCACTGGTTGGGAGCGGATAGGCGCTGGTATCCACCGCTGAAGCACCATAGCTGCTCAGAGCCGAGGGTTTTACTGCGCTGCCTGACGCCAGTTCAGCGGCCTTCCCAAGGTTCGCCTTGTCCTGTTGTTTGCCATTGTGATTTGAGAGCCCAACGGTTTCAGGCTGTGCATTTTGCAGCGACATGCCGCCGTTGACCTGCTGCAAGGCATTTTGCAGCTGATCGCGCCATTCCGGTGAATTGATCGCCACCTTATCTGTGGCGGCGAGTTGCTGGCGCTGCTGAGCCGTCACCTGGCTGATTGCGGCGAGGTGATTTAATGCAGGTGCATTGACAGTGGTGCCTGCCCATCCGGCGTTGGGCGTGGTGGAGGTGTTGCTGATATCACCGCTGAAGCTGGCGTTAACGCTGCCGCCGGCCTGAATGACGGCATGAAGGCCGTCCCCGGTATAGGTGGTTTCATATTCTGGTGCAGAAGATAATTGATAAGTCACTGTTGCAGATGAGTCGTTTCCCCTGAAAGGTGAGTACTCTGAAGTCGGAGAAAAGTATTGCATGTTACGGCTATCATTCAGCTTGTTTACGCCAATCCGCCCATCATAGTTGTAAGTCAGGTAAGTACTGGTTACTCCATTTACCCAGGATTGATTATTGAGCGTGGTACCACTGAGTGAAATTGAGTTACCTGCCAGAAGTGAGCTTGCGAGGTTGTTGAGCTGGCCTGCGGTGACATCGAGATTTCGCCCTGCAGAGATACGTCCACTGCCTCCATTAGCCTGAGCCGTCACCGTGGTTGTCTCTGTTAGATAACGTTTGACAGCTGCCTGTGCATTGGGAGCCAGATAGAAGTAATCATCATCTGAACCATTGCCTTTACCAGGGCTGCCGCCCGTTCGAACATGGATGGTGTAATAGCCCAAATCATCTACATTCATCTTGCTCAACTGATACTTTATCGATGCGCCTCCAACCCCCGCAGGCAGTCCTGATATTTGCTGTGTATTCTGCTGGGTGGTAAGGCCCTCTCTTTGATTGAGCAGATTGGCCGTTCGCACTGTGATATCACCATTCTGCGACTCAATATTCCCCGAGGTATTGATCACCTCGCCATTGGCATTGCCCGCCGCGTCGTGCTGCATCCACACACTGTTGCCCGCCAGCATATCGCCGCGCTGGTTTTTAATGCTGTTGGCGTAAAGATAGAGATTCTGCCCGGCATACAGCAGCGCCGTATTCACAATGCTGCCCGGCGAGGAAACGGTGAGGTTACCACGCGTGCCGGTAAAGCCGTTGAGCGTGACGTCACTGCGGCTGATCAGCGCAACATTGCCACCGCCCTGCAGCGTGCCCGCACCGTTCATGCTGATGCGGTTACTACTCAGGCTGCTGTCGCCGGTTCCGGTGGTGAGCTGGCCATTGTTCGTCAGATCGCCGCCTGCGCTCAGCGTCAGCGCCTGGCCCTGCAATGTTCCCTGGTTATCAATCGCGCCATTACTGCTGATAGTCAGGCGATTACCTGCGGCCAGCGTGTTGCGTGCGGTAAAACTATTGATGAGTTTGACCGTCGCATCGCCCAGCGCCACCAGCTGTCCAAGCTGATCAAATCCCGTGCTTTCCAGCAGCAGGTTACCGCCGCTGAACAGCTTACCCGCCGCCTGTTGCGTCACCTGTGTAGCTTTAACATTCAGCTGATTGGCGCCCAGCAGCGTGCCGCTGTTGGTGAGTTGCGCGTAGTTCACCGTCAGGTTTCCGCCCTGCGTGGTGCCCTGGTTCTGCAGGCTGGTGCCGGTGAGTGTCGCCTGCTGATCCGCCATAAACGTGCCGCTGTTGCTGGCGCTGGCCGCATTCAGGATCAGCTGCGAAGCCTGCAGCCAGCCGTTGTTGACCAGCTGTGGCGCGCTGAGCGTGAGATCTGCCGAAGAGAGCACTTTGCCGCTGTTGTTTACCAGGCCGCTGGTGGTAATACGGCTGGTGGCGCCCTGAATCAGGCCGTAGTTATAGAGTTCGGGCGCGGTCAGCGTCAGGCCGTTCTGGCTGAGTAGCGTACCGCTGGCGCTATTAGTGAGGCGTCCGCCGGCGTTCAGCTGCAGGCTGCTGTCGCCCTGCAGGCGCCCGCTGTTGGTGACGCCGCTGCTGCTAAGTAACAGATTCTTACCCTGCATCCGGCCCGCGTTATCCACGGTGGCTGCATGCACATCCAGCGTGCCACCGCTCAGCAGCGCCGCGTTTTGCTGCTGCGTCAGCGCGCCCGACAGCGTGGTGGTCAGCCCTTCAACGCCCGATATCTCGCCGCCGTTGTTAAGCGTTGCACCCTGTAACGTCAGGTTGCGGGCAATCCACTGCCCCTGATTGGTGAGGCTGAGTGCGTTGAGCGCGGCATTGCCGTTCGCCGTGATTTTGCTGCCGGAGGCGGACGTCAGCGCCTCACTGAGGTTAAGCGTCAGATCGCCTGCGCTCTGGATAGCGCCATTGTTGGCAAGGCGGGTGGCGTTCAGCAGGATTTGCTGTCCCTGCCAGCTGCCGTTGTTGGTGATGACATCCCCGGCAATGTTCAGCGTGCCCTGCGTCAGCAGCTGACCGCCAGCATTGTTGATTAATTCCCGTGCTGGCGGCGTCTGTACCGCCAGCATGCGGAAACTGCGGGCCTGCGCCGGACCGATAGTCAGAGATTGCAAGCCAATCAGACTGCCCTGATTGGTTACGCTGGCCGGGGTAATTACGAGCGTTTCGCCCTGCACGCTGCCGCTGTTATTCAGCGCAGCGCCACTCAGCGTCATCGCTTTATCCGCCAGCAGCGAGCCGTTGTTGTTCAGATCTTGCGCGCTGACCTGTGCCGTGCCTTGCGATAGGATTTCACCGCTATTGCGCAGCTCACCCTCAACCTCAGCTGACACATCAGTGGTGCCAAGCAGCGAGCCCTGATTCTGCCAGCGGTCTGCGTTGATTTGCGCCTTGTCACCCTGGATTGTGCCGGATGTGTTGAGGTCGTTAGCGTTCAGCAGCAGGTCACCGCCAGTCAGCGTTTTGCCGCCAGCTGTCTGTATCAACGCGCCGCTTGACTGCGCATCCAGCGAAGATGTTCCCTGCCATAGGCCACTGTTGCTAAGGCTGCTCCCGCGTATCACCAGACGATCGGCCAGCACTTTACCGCTGTTCTGCAGATTACCCACCGTCAGGCTGGCATTGCCGCCCGCGGTCAGACTGCCACGGTTATCCAGCAGCCCGTCAGATTGACCTTTCAGTGAGTCAATACCGTAAACGGTGCCACTGTTGGTCAGCGATCCAAACTGATAGTCGATGCTATTGCCCTGCCACACACCGGCGTTGTTAGCTGTTGCACCTTTAAGTGCAAGAATACCGTTGCTCAGTAGCTGCCCCGCGCCCTGGTTGCTGAACTGTTTGAAATCCGCGCTAAGTCCATTGTCACCCTGGAGCAGACTTTGGTTCTTCAGCACTTCACCTGTCGCATTTAACTGCTGTGCCGCAATCGAACCGCCGTTGTTCAGCTCGCTGGCATGAATATCCGCCTGACGCTGAGCAAGCAAAACACCCTGCCCGTTGTTATTCAGCGTGCCGCTCAGGTCTGCATTCAGATTGGTTGCGGTGATGCGTCCGCTGTTGGTCAGGTTGTGACCGTTAATGCTGAAGTCACCAGCCACCTGTAGCAGGCCCGTATTCGTCAGCTGTACCGGGGAAAGCGTCAACGAACCGCCGCTGATAAGCTGACCGCTGGCGGCGTTGGTGATACTCGCGCTATTTAACAAGAGTGAGCTGTTACCCTGCAGCAGTCCGGCGTTGGTCAGCTGAGGTGCGGTGATGCTGAGTCGGTCGGCTGCCAGCGTACCGCTATTAATGATGTCGTTGCTGATGAGGGCAAAATCATTCTGGCTCAGCAGTGTGCCACGGTTTTCCAGTGCGCCGTTCAGCGTGCCCATTAATTGCGTGGTCGCCTGAGCGAGGCCGGCGTTCTGCCAGCTTTGCAACTTCATATCAAGCGTGTCGGCCTGAATGCTGCCCTGATTATCCAGGCTGTCAGCTTGAGCCGCCAGCGTGCCGGCACTCAGTAACTGGCCGCTGATCTTATTACTGAGCTTATCGCCCGCAATGGTCAGTGCATCACTGCCCTGAATCAGCCCGCTGTTAACTAAATCACTCTGCAGCGTAAGCGCCTGTGCCATCAGCCAGCCGCTGTTATCGATGGAGTGAGCTTTTACATTCAATCCCTGCTGACCAAGAATTTTTCCGCTGTTATCCAGCGTGCCGGTTGTCAAATCTGCATCGCCAGCGCTCAGCAGGTTGCCGCTGTTTTGCCAGTCAACAGCGGTGAGCGCCAGCTGTTCTCCCTGCAGTAATCCGCGGTTATCAAGCTTGTCTGCGCTGACTCTCATCTGGCCGCCACTCAGCAGCGTGCCGCTGTTAGTCAGCTGTTTGCCCTGGGTTTGCAGAGAATGATTGCCCTGCAGCGCACCCGCGTTGTCCACTGATACCGTATCGATATCCAGTCGATCTGCGGTTATCTGACCGCCGTTAATGAGCGTATTGTTCTGAAGTAGTAGCCGTTGATCGGCAATCAGCAGCGCGCCCTGCTGATTAGTGAAAGCCAGATTGCGCGCAGCGATGTCCGCCGCATTAATTTCACCGAGGTTGATGAGGTTACCACCACCCAGCGACAGCGTGGCACCGCTGGTGATCAGCCCGCTGTTATTCAGCTCCGGCAAATTCAACGCAAAGCTGTTATCAGAGCTCAGCGTGCCGCCTGCAAGGTTGGTCAGACGATTGCCTGTAATGCCGAGGGAGTTTGAGCCTTGAATCAGACCGCTATTATCGATCTGTGTGCTATCAAGTCTCAGCACCGGTGCGGAGAATATGCCTTGGTTGAAAAGGCCTTTGCTGCTGAGTGACACAGATTCTGAACCGGAAATCGCGGCGCCTTTGCGGTTTTGCAGGCTGCCTGCCGTAATCGCGGTCGTTGCGCTGGCCAGCATGCCTGTGTTGTTCAACTGCTGTGTGTTTGCAGTGAGATTTTTGCTGGCCGTAAGTTGGCCGCTGTTGTCGATACGGGTTTGCGCCTGCAGCTGAATATCACCACCCGCTTTGCCGCCTGAGGCTGAATCCACCGAAATGACTGCACTGCTAAGACGAATATCACGCCCCGCCGTCAGATTGCTGCCCGAGGCTTCAAGCGTACCTTTAGCGGTTAAACCTATCCCGACATCACTGACCAGCGCACCCGTTTGTAGTGCAATATCCTGCTGCGCATTTACCGCGATCTGCCCGGTCGCTTTGTTATTGCCGCTGAGCGTTACCGAATCCGCATTGGCTGTCAGCGCCCCACTACTCAAGCTGTTGTTCAGCGTCAGCTTGCCGCTGGCATCGAGCTGAATATCACCCTGTTTCGCCACCAAATTACCGAGGTTAACCCCAACCCCTTTCTCACTCGACACCAAATGAATACGGTTGGCGTACATGCCGCCGAGCGCACCGGTATCCACTGCCACTGATGGCGCGGCACCTTCGCCAGCAATCGGCGTCACGGAACCCTCCGCACCCACGCGGTTAGCCCCCGCTGTCACCGACAGATCTTTCGCATAGATCCCGGCGTTGATCTCCGTCGCGCGTGCGACGATCGCCACCGCATCGGCGTTGCTGCCGTCCAGTCCCTGACCCTCGACGATCACCGAGCCTTTTGTCACCTCCAGCGCGGCCAGATTACCGTTGGCATCCAGCTGCGGCTTGCCGGTGGTGAGCGTAACGTTGGGTGTGTTGATAAAGCCACAGCCGTTACAGGTGATGCCATAAGGGTTGGCAACCATTACGTTAGCGGCTTTGCCCGCTACTTCGGTGTAGCCCTGGAGCTGCGAACGATTAGCGCCAACCACTTCGTTGATGATCGCCTGCGCTTCTCGACCCGCTTTCAAATTCGGGTTGTTCTGAATCAGGCCGCCGAGCTGCGTCTGATTAAGCTGGCCGGTGGCGTTATTAAGGATTAAGCCCTCTTTGCCAACGTTGTACTGCTGATACTGGTTGTGGGATATGCCTGCGCCGTTAGGCGTAGCGATATTCACCACCGGCACGCCGTTACCGGCGGCATCCAGCTGGGTGCCAGGCGTGACCGGCGTGATTTGTGCCGCCATCGCAGGCAGCATCGGCTGTACCGCCACCAGATAACAGATGACGTAGCTCAGCGCGCGACGGGCGAGGGAAACGGGTTGACGATCGTCCATAATCTTTGCCTCTTAGAAAACCAGCCCGACGCGGGCGTAAATGCTGATGTGATCCGGCTGCAGATGGCCGGGATAGCTGAGGGGAACGCCCACGGTGTACTGGGTGTAGAAATAGCGCCCGCGCGTGCTGAGGCCCACCGCGCTGCCCCACAGCGTGCCGGTGGATTCACGGTTCTGCGCGTCGCTTTTTAACCAGCCGCCGTCAATGGCGGCCAGCGCACTGACGTCGCCTATAACGGGCAGCGTGAACAGGCTGTAGCTCAGCTCGTTGCGCAGGTAACCGCCAGCGTCGCCGGAGAGATACTGTTCTTTAAAGCCGCGCACCGAACTTTCGCCGCCAAGCGTCAGACGCTCGCTGCCGTACAGCCGATCGGGCGACCACTGCCCGTAAATGCTGCTCAGCAGCCACAGATTGTTAGCCAGCGGGCGCTGGAAGCTGCCGCTGATGCTCCACTTGCGGAATTGTGCTTTGGGCAGGTCGCCAGTTTTGCCCGCGTCATCCTCGGCATCAAACCACGGCATACCGCGGCTGAAAGCCGGGTTGAGCGTGGCAACGCCGCCAAGAATTTTCTGGGTGTGATTGATTCCCAGCTGCGTGCTGGTGATCTTGCGGCTGCTGCTCTGCAACAAAGTATTGTTAAGGTAGTTGTGGCTGGAGTAATGATTTAAGCCGAGCTGGACGCCGGTTTTAATATCGCCATTGCGGAACAGTACCCACGAACCGTTAATCCGGTGCGCGACGTTGTCGCCGTTGCTCAGCCACGTGAAGCCGTTGTTGACGAAGCTGCTGTGATAGTTGCTCCAGCTGTAGCTATAGTCGAACAGGCCGTAGCCGTACGGTACGCTGACGCCCGCCTGCAGGTTCTGCGCATCACGCCAGTCGCTGAAGGCGCTGCTGCGCCCGCCGCTGATGAACCAGCGGTCGGCCAGTCCCAGCAGGTTATTGCCGGTCAGCGCGCCGTTAAGCTGCCCAACGCCCGTGCTCTTCTGGCCGCTGTTATCGAATCCGAACGACGCGCTCAACGGGAACTCTGGTTCAGCAGTCAGGTTCACCACCGAATAGCCAGTTTTCGGCGACGGCTGGATTTCAATCTGCACCGGTTTGCTGCGCACGCGGTTAATCTGCTCCATGCCCTGTTCAATATCGCGCAGGTTGAGGATTCTGCCTTCGAGCCTCGGAAAGGCCATCTGCAGAGCGCGCGGATGCTGTCCGTCTAAACGAATGGCGTCTAATTTCCCCTCCAGCACCGGAATAATTAACTGGCCCTGCGATAAATCCTGCTCGGTTAAAAATGCCCGGCTGGTAATATAGCCCCGCTGCATATACCAGTCAGAAACGGCATGTACCAGCGAATTAATTTCCGTTAAATTCAAGCAGCGATTAATATAAGGCGCAATAAGATGGTGCTGCTGGCCTGAAGAGATAAGCGTGGCGTGCTGAATAATAATTTTCTGCACGGGAAAGCACGGTCCTGACGGGTTGGAACCCGCTGATGGCGTACTCTGCGCCGTGGCGGTGTTCCACAATGCATCCCGCTGCTGCTGGTCCTGCTGCAGACGCTGTTGCTGCTGATTCTGAATGTAATCACGATCACCCGGATTTAACGGTGCCGCAACTGCTGATGCAGTCAATAAGCTGACGCATAGCGCCAGGAACTTCCCTGTATTTGCCATCATAAAAGACTTAAGTAAAATTAATTGTAAATATTTTGTAAGTTTGCTCGTGCAGAATATCACCTAAACAATGAGAAAGTTCCTGAAGGCGATATAAAACGAAAATAATTTTTTAATATTAATTAGATCGGCTTTTTACTTTGGATTAACTCAAATAAAAAGAGAGTTGTTTCCGAACGGTGAGAAAAGCTGCAATTTACCCAGATATATTCACCCCCCTTTCCGTTAGGACCAGAACTGGAACTAATCGCACATCGTCTCTGAATGATTAGGTAAACCGTAGCGATAGCCTATTTTGGCGATCAAAAATTCATTCTGGTGCCAGTCGGAACCTGCATGAGACGGTGTAAAATTCGCAGGAGGACAGATTATTTGAGCTTCGAACATTAAAAGATGGCCTAACAAAAGAACAGCTTTTGAACATCATTTTATTGTCAGGAAGTCATCAGAATGAAATTTTTGCCAGTTTACCAATTGTGTTCTTCTTAAATAAGATTGATGAGATCCCTGTTGACATTAAAAAATAGGAAATCAGCGTGATATTATCAACAGGGATAGAAAAAGGTGCTTGCTCATTTTTTCCGTCATTGATATCTCTTATCGGGAAGATAGCCCGCAACAAATAAGAATGTATAAATTCTAAACATGCTCAACATTGTCAGATTGAGTCCGCACCGGCCGTTCCTTCCAGGAAATTTCAGAGATTCCATTCCGATTCGATCATTCATATTCGTTTGGTTATATCCTTCCGCCACCAATTGACCTAAAGGAAGATGATATGAAGTTTCAGCATTATTTACTGGGAAGCGTGATGAGTATGTTCAGCGTCTCTGGATTTGCCACAGAAATGATAAATCCGATAAGTGTGCATGTACTGAATTTACAGACTGGCGTCCCGACCGCAGGCATTAAGGTCGAATTGGATAGAAAAAAAGGAAATGAGTGGTTAAAACTGGCCGAAGGAACCACCAACGCACAAGGGCGCATTTCAGCGCTTTATCCTACTGGTCAGGCAACTCAAATGGGGATTTATCGTGTCATTTTCAAAACCGGCGACTATTACAAAAAAAGCGGTGAGCCAACATTCTTCCCGGAAATTCCAGTGATATTCACCTTGGATAAAGCCGATCAGCACTATCATATTCCACTACTGCTTAGCCAGTTTGGCTACTCAACTTATCGCGGTAATTAAGCACAACTTCCCCCTTTTTTTGACGGAGTAATACTGCTGGCGACAATATTACTCCGCACAGACATGGTCGTGCCATAGTGCCAGCCAACGGCTGGTTAGAATGGAAGAAAGAAGACGGAAAAAATCGCATATGATGCAGCGCTTCCGGAGCAGGATGTTACATGGCATCCTGTAAGTAAGAAGGTTGGGAACATACATAACCATGGCAAAGTGCTGGTTGAGCCCGATAAGTAGGCGCTTCCCTGATAGAGTTTGCCGGTGCTCTGGCCGGCATCAGGATTGGGTCATTCTGCGCAAAGCAGGTAGTGAAATTATCTTGCTCCTAAACGGCAAGGTCTGCTGGACGAAGATCGCCGCCAGCACGTCGCGGTGGGCGGGGACTTATTGACGATATTCAGGCAAATGTTGTTGTAAATGAATTTTTAAGATCACAAGGAAGTCATATGCTAAATCCTGGGTTTATTAGTCGCAAAGCGCTTGCTGAATGGCATGATGTCCCCGCTTTGCTACCTCAGTTCCAATTTCATGAAAAACACTGCGCCGTTATTCAGACGAATTCACCTGATAAAATCCTGCGCCTGGTTACTGAATTCGACATTCAGCAAGATGCCGTTATCCGGCTAATGATGTTTGTGCGGCAACTCCCGCAAAATGTTGGGTTCAGAAAGAAAGGTCAGGTGGTAAATCGCTTCGGACTACACAGCTTTACTCTTCTGGAAAAGTCAGCATCAGAGCTTTGTTACGGCTTACGCGGACAATTCTGGCGTGCAGATTTTGGTCTGGAAAACGTGCCTGATGCCAACGCTTACCTGGCGGCGGTCTCGCCGGGAAGCGCAAAGCTTCTATTGCGCTATCGGGTAGCGGAATTAAAGGAAGCTCAATATGAGCTATGTACTGAAACGTTTATCTACTGCCCGGATAAAATTACTCAGATGAAAATGGCCGCTTACTGGCTGGCGATACGTGCAGGAAGTGGCTGGATTCGAAAAAGAACGCTCAAAGCTGTTCAGTCAAAAATTTAAGTCCAGATTACGCAACGGAAAAAAGCTTATGAAAAATGAATGATGCCTGGCACTGAGTAATCAATTGAGATTCAAATGGGCAGTTTTGAGCAATTTGAGGATGTCAAAAACATGATGACAAGGTAGTACTACCACATTAAATATCCCCCCATGTACTCCTTCTTTTTCTGGCGCAAAAGGGCCAGGCCCAAGGAACATGGCGTCTGCTATGAGCAAGAAGCGGACATTCGTAATTGAGTCGCCATGGATCTTGCTAACCAAACCGTGTATATCTACTGGGAACAGGTGATATTTAACAAATTGTGCATTTTAGTACTCATGCTTTGGTTTAATGAACATATTATAAAAAATCGCCGTCAGAGTGTTAGGTATGCAGAACAGGATCAGTATTGATGATTAGCGAACCGGTAGAGGGACTAGGTACAATCATCTTTTTTCTGAGCAGACATTTTTAATGGCGGGCCTAGCCACCTAGCGATTAACCAGTCATGATGCAGATGCCCATCTTTTGAAAAAAGATCCTTTCCCTGTGATAGTTTGAAGTTGAAGGTATGTTTATCACTGCTTTCGCCAGTAAAAAGGTTGGCAACAACTTCAGTGTGGGCGCCATAATAGTTTTCAAAAATCTTATTAAGGTAGTCAACATAAAATGTTTCATGTATTCCAATAGGATCGTCTAAGAATACATGTATCTGACTTGCAGGAAGGAGATCCATCAGGTTGTGCAAATTTTCAAGCCGGATTGCACCGCCTATCTCAATTTCTACGGTATCGCCAGGTCTAATAGTCAGTGGAGTATTCACGTTAGCATCTGCACCGAATACACATTTCCCTTGTGAACCAGCTTTACCTTTCCCTGAATACATACCGCCCACTATGTCTGCATCGGCGCTAATTAACATAAGCGGCTCCTTGCCATAGTTCCTGACAGTTAGAATAAGAAAAGCATCATCAACGGAATGTCTCACTAAAGGCGATATTCTGAAAGGTTGAAGGCGAGCGTTGATAACTTTTAGCGGTTCAGGACGGAATACATTAGATATCATGCTCCAGCTATCATGGATAGCGTTAATGCCAGTTGCAATCGCAACTGTAACTACCGCGCTAGGAACAACATATTTAATCCACTTTGTTTTGAAAAAATAAAGTAGATTGTTAGAAAAATTATTACGCAAAAATTTTTCCTTAACCTGCATTTATAAATACCATCTCTACATGGTCTCATACACGCTAAAAAAATAAAATATTAATCGCCCCTGATTCTTGGAGGACTAAAATCATGAGCGAAAACCTTAAGTCAGACCTGAAGACAGCTCCTATTGTTTGCAACGTCCGCTTCTGGCACAGAGCGGACATTCAGTAACGCTAGTTCAGGGCAAAAGCAATCGCCGCGCCACGTTGGACGTTCAGGTTATTCTGGCCAGCGAGGCTGGCTGCATCAGCTCTACTCAAGTAGAATCGAAGCCAGTTTAAAGCCTTGGTAAAAAAATGATTGAACTAAAGTGCAGTGAGTGCGGGCAGATGAACGGCGTCAATTTTGATGAACTTCATCGGGTCAATAACGGCGCATCCGGAGAGGACACAACAGCCTTCACTTACGATGACGAGATTAAATGTTGCCGATGTGGTGCTGTTAACTCTGTAGAGTACGGTAAAGTGAAGGGGGTTACTGTAACGCAGAATTTTAATCAGCTGGCTAATCCAAAAATAGGCCGCGTCAGCGGCCTTCTTTCTGCCCCGCGTTTAATTTCAGCCGCACCCGGACAGACAGTTTATTCTGTCCAACGCGGGTAGCTTCGCTACAGATACGCAGTAGGTAATGTTCGGCATCTAAACGGCAGCTATCAGCGAGGAACGGACAGTTACACTCATCACCAAAGCCATTAGCCTCATCACGAGTATCAAGCTGTATTAATTAATGGGGAGCAGGTTAATGCGGGGTTTTCGACTTATGGATTTGATACAGGTGTCAAAATTAAAATGAGCAGTGTAAAGATAGACAAGTACATTAGGTATAGTTTTGCGCTTGTGGCGATAGTTGCCATACTCATAACTACTTTCACAACTCCCAATCCAACATCTTACCAATATACAGTTTACCGAATAGTTCTGGCTCTAGCTGCTGGATGTATTGGTGCAGTTCTGCCCGGTCTCCTGGAAGTAAAATTTAAAGGGTGGTTAAGAGCATCTGGCGCAGCGGCGATCTTCGCTATAGTGTATTTCAAAAGCCCAGCTTTGCTTCAACAAAATCCTGAATCTGCAAGTAAACCTGTACCGCCTACGATGATTGATACATATGCCGTTAATAGTTCCAATCGCGATAGATACCTCGAATTATTTCGAACAGGACAGTTTGGTCAGCGGGATAAGCTGCGCATCGGTTGTGTTGAGTGGAGCGAATCATCGTGCGTGGCTGCTGGTAATTTTTTGCGATTGTTAAGCGAAGCTGGCTGGGAAATCGATTCGGACACTGTAGTCACAATGCAACCATCCTTGCCAGTTGAGGGCGTATCGATTGTAAGCCGTGGCGATGATCTGGTCGGTTTGCCGAAAGTACCACCCCACATGGGCCGTTGGAGTCGATCAGACATTAGCTATGAAATTTTGACGGCGGCATTTAAATTGATGGGAGTCCCGGTTTATTTTTCTAGTGACCCAACATTACAACCAGGTACTACCGGAGTGTACTTTGGACCGAAACCGAAACTGGATGTGTCAAGCAAGCAAAAAGATGAAAATGTACGACGTGAGCTTCTCCGCTACGTCGGTTTGGGAATGGCTATTCAGCGAGCCTGCTCTCAGCTGTCCGTCGAACTTTGCACGGGTGAACTCTTTACCTGGGAAACGTCTGTATCTTCGTTTCTAAGTCAACAGCGATTCAACTCCGATGCCGTAAACAGATGGCTTGCCTTGCCGCAGGCTAATGCGGCTTCGGTAACTGTAGACATGAAAATAAAGCTAGATATGTTGATGCCATTTGTACTGGGCATCGAATAACTATACCTCATGTGAGGATGAATGTTCGTCTAGTGGGCCGCCTAGCAGTTAGCGCTATCTGTTTGTGTAAGCCTGCGGAATCCAACTAGTGTTCTACGATGCGTTGTTTGGCGAAGAATCAGTGTTGAAGCATTGGTATTAGACAACTAAAGCCACAATTTGCTCGTGCGTCGAAAATGCAGACGCCTATTGTATAGCACGAAGGCGATATTCAAAGGCTCACACTTGCCAAGCCACTAAGGTCTGTTCTTGGCACAAAGCGGACAGATACGGGAGCCGTTCAAATGAAGCTCGGCTACACGCCCAATGCGGATACGGGCGGCCGTTTAATTGAGCCGCCAGCAAACCCAGCCTGCGTAGCGTTTTTTGCGGTCAAAGGCTGGATGCCGCCAGACAGGCGCAGCGGTAATTAACAGCCGATGTCGAATGTCGCTCTTACGAGTAACACGCTGATCAATCTCTATTTGAAAGCCGGTGAGCGATAATCTCCAAACCAATCTGTTGACCGAGTGAAAGCTCAAGCGTGTTGCCATCAGGATCGGCAAAAAATGCCCAGTAACCTACCGGTGCTGATGATTGCTGCGCTGGACGACGTAAAACGCCCTCTTGTTCCGCTAAAGCCACTTTGGCATCAATTTCTTCCCTGGTTTTACAGGCTACGCCAATGTGACCAAAAGGTCCCAACGGGGTATCTACAGTAGTTTGAGACTGCACGAGTACCAATGCAAACGGACGGGTCAAATCGGAAAGCCATGCCACCTTTTGCGCTTCTGCAATTCCAGGTTCGCGCTCATGGATCACCTGCATTCCGGCGTAACGCTGATAGAAATCGACGCTACTTTCTATATCTCTCACTTGCAGCGCTATATGGCTAAAACCAATATCGTGTTCCAACATATTCCATTCCTTTAAAATAAGCAGGATTTGAATATGCCATAAATCATTAATAGCATTTGTTCTCAGGTGCTTTTACGTTCTGGCTCCACAATATGCATCTCTCACATCAGGTGCGGCATGTATTTAAACACGACATTTCTCGCTTTATTTTTTTAAATAACCCAAAAATCTTACCTAACCAAAATATAAAGTTTTAATCATGAATTCTGTATTGATATATTCAGATTAATATTCATCATCCGCCCTTGAATAATCAGCTCCGCATGGATTATTTACGTAAGGTTATCATTATATTGTTAAGTAATATTGTCTGGTAGATGTCCTGCTCAAAACGAAAACGGTGCAAGGATCGGCGCGTTTTTTATAGCCGAAATGAGGAGTTCGTGCCATGTTCTGCTCCCTCGCCTGGCTGTTTGTAAAATATGTTCTAAGCTAGTTGAGTAGTTAAAATTATTTCTGAAAGGAACTCATTACGATGAAAAAAACAGTGCTGTTAACCGCTTTTCTGGGCTCTTTTGTGGCTTTAACCTTGGCAGGTTGCTCATCTAATCAGGCAATCAAGACAACGGACGGGCGCACTATCGTCACTTCTGGCAAGCCGCAAATTGACAGTGACACCGGCCTGGTTTCTTACAAAGATGCGCAAACGGGTAAAACTGAGCAGATTAATCGCGACAAGATTACCAACATGAGCGAACTGGATAACTAATAACGCGCCTGGAGAGAGTGATGAAAAAAGCCCTATTGATCTCTGTTGCTGCAGTTGTGGCACTATCTGCCCTGACGGGCTGTACTCGCACCTCTTACGCCATCCATACCAACGATGGTCGTACTATCGTGGCCGATGGTAAACCGCAAGATGCGGAAACCGGTCTGCTGGGTTACACCGATGCCAACGGCGTCAAGCAGCAGATGAATAAGAGTGATGTGAAAGAAATTTCCGAAATCCCGAAAAAATAGGTTTTTGCAGTAAAGCGCCCGCTGTATGGGAAAATCCCATACAGCGGAGCGAAATTAAAACCTCGTAGCTAAATGTCCGTTCGCTCTCCACTCATCGTCGCTCTCATACATATCCCATCATCCTCAACATGGCCTGCGCCTGATTCATGGCGTCTGCACGATGCGTTACGCCCAATTTCTGATAAAGATTGCGAATATGCGTTTTGATGGTGGTGGCGGCAACATCCAGTTCGCCGGCAATCTGATCGTTACTGTAGCCCGAATAGATCAACCCTAATACCTGCCACTCTCGCTGGGTGAGGGGGCTGGTGCGGATAAGCTCCGGTACATCAGGATGGTTAAGCAATCGACTCACAAAACCTTCATCAAAGTGGGCAAACTTGTGACGATGATATTTATTGATCTCACTCAGAATGCGTCTGGCGCGATGATTATCGAGCTCATCCAACGTATTGAGCTGGATGAGCTGTCGCAGCTGCTGCGCCATCGCTTCTCCCTCAATAACAAAATGGCTGACGAAACCGGTGCTGCGCGCCAGTTTTAGCGCGTCTGTTAACGCCTGCTGCGCCTCGGCTTTGCGCTCGCTTTGCCAGTAAATCTGGTTCAACAGCAGCAGGTTGCGGTTCATGTCGCTCATCAGGTTGAGCGCGCGAGCATTATCATTCAGCTCATCCAGCACCACTTCGGCCTGGCTCATATTCCCCAGCAAAATTTGTGCGCGCGCCACGTTGCGCCACTGCCCTTGTAAGAAATGGTTATTGGCAAACTCAGGTTTCGCCGTCTGCCGCATCCAGTTGCTGGCGCTCTGGCTGTCGCCGGTCATCTGCCAAAAAATCACTCTGACTTTATCGGCATTGGCGATCCAGTCGCTGTGTAATGACCCATTGTTAAGCAGGTTCTCAAGACGACTCAGGTGGCTGCGCGCGTTATCGAGATTGCCGCGCGCCAGCGAACACTGCACCAGCAAACCCAGACACTGAATCTGCTGCTGCGGCTGATACCCTTTCAGGACTTTAATCCCTTCGCGCGCGGCATGCTCCGCTTCGTCCAGCCGGCCCCAGGCCCACAGCAGCTGCGCCCGGATGCGCAGCAGAAATTCATGCATTGGGAACTGCGCCAGATGCTGCTCGTTAACCAGCGCAAAGGCTCGTTCCTGCATCTCATACGCAGACTGCAAGAAACCCTGCGCGAATAAGATTTCACTCTGCTGGATCAGGCTCCACAGCGCGTAATTCCACGCTTCTTCACGACGCGCCATCTGCTCCGTTTGGCGCATGAGCTTCAGCGAGCTGCTGAGTTCACCTTTGCAGTGCATCACTTCACCCAGCACGGACGTGGCGACAATGCAGCTGTATTGACGGCTCTGCGGCAGCACATTGAGTGCCAGCAATGCCAGACGTTCGGCTTCCTCGGCATTGCCATCATTCATGGAAACCTGCGCCAGTAGCGCATTGAATTCCCCACGCAGCGCATCGTCAATTTCGCTGCTGCAGGATTGTTCAAAACGCATCAGCAGCGTGTTCACTTCGGAAAAACGGTGCTGGCTTTGCAGCAGCCAGGCCTGAAGCAGTAGCAGCTTAGGGTTTTCCTGCAGGATCGCCCACGGCAGCGCCTTTAATGACGTCTCCAGCAGCGTAAGCTCGCTTTGATTAAACAGCGCCCAGGCATACTCAAGTAAAACATCACGTAGCATCAGCGCATCACCGGCGGCCAGCGCATGATGAATGGCTTCACCGGGAAAACCCAGCGTCATCCAGCTCTCGGCCGCCGCGCGATGCAGCGCGGGCAGTTCTGCCGCTAGCTCCCACTGACAGCGCTGACGTAAAAAATTGCCAAACAGCGGATGATAGCTAAACCATTCGCCTGAGTTATCCATGCGCTGTAAAAACAGCCCTTGCCGCTCAATCTCTTCCAGCCGCATCTGCCCTTGTTCTTCCCTGGTTACGCAGGCGATCAGCGTGTCGTTCATGGAGCGCAGCAGCGCACTTTTCAGCAGAAACTGACGCGTGGCGCTATCGACGTTATTCAGCACTTCCTCAACCAAATAATCAGCTAAATGGCTGGCGTTGATACCAGAAAGACGACGCGCGGAATCCTGCGCCGAGCTGGCACCCTGGCGGGTGGAGAGCGCGATCAGCTGCAAGGCCGTTGCCCATCCCGCCACATCATCACACAAGCGTCCGCTCTCATCCGACGCCAAAGGCGTGCTCAGGCGGCAATCGAAAAATTGCTTAGCTTCATGATGAGTGAATGCCAGCTGCTGGCTGCCTAATTCAATCAGCTGCTCGCGCACGCGCAGATTGGCAATACCGAGCTGTGGCAAATTACGTGACAGCAAAATCAGCGTCACATTCTCCGGCTGATTACGTAAGAAGAAGCGCATCGCATCATGGATGGCAGGGTTGGTGATGTGGTGATAATCGTCAATGATCAACCACACCGGTTGCTGCCACAACGTCAGTTCACTGAGCAGCTGAGCAAACAAGGCGTTGAGGTTGATGTATTGCCGCTTCTGCGCCAGTGCTTCGCTGCGGGCACAGCCGCCAAGCGTTGCCTGCTGCAGGGCCGCAATCAGGTAATCAACGAAACGTTCAGGCTGATTGTCGCCCTCATCCAGTGAATACCAGCCAAGATTGGGCTTGCCTGCTGCCCATTGGGATATCAGCGTGGTTTTGCCATATCCCGCCGGACTGGTTACCAGCACCAGACGATAATTCCCCGCGGCGCTCAGTTTCTGAATCAGGCGATTACGCGCTACCGTGCTCTCGAGGCGGACTGGACGGCTGAGTTTTGAGGGTATTAACATCGGCGAACGTTTCTCCCTTAACGTGGCGCATCATTATTTTACGCTTCGTAATTAATAGTCACATACGTTCAGATATTCGTTTACCTATTGCAAGCGAACCCATAAAGCAATCTTAACAAAAGCGAGGGTTATCACATTCCTGCCACGCTTTCAGATTTCCCTCAGCCTCTCCACCCCGATCATCCTCCCCCCTGAATTTTTCGCAGGAGGAGGAGCGCCAAAAGCCCGTCGCGCAGAATGGCAGGCACTTCCTCTCGTATTGGATAACCTGGTTATGAAATTTGATCGCACCCGTTTTAAACACGCGCTGACCCGCCAGTGGCAACGATTTGGTCTGCAGGATGCAAAAGAGATGACGCCGGATCAGTGGTGGCAGGCGCTCAGCGGTGCGCTGGCCGATATGCTGGCCGACAGGCCCGCTGCGCCGCCGGCCACCTCACAGCGTCATGTGAATTACATCTCTATGGAATTTTTGCTGGGCCGCCTGACCGGCAACAATCTGCTGAACCTTGGCTGGTATGACGACGTCAATGCAGCGCTAGCCGAGTGGGATATCTCACTGAGTGACGTGGAAGAGCGTGAAATCGATCCGGCGCTGGGTAACGGAGGCCTGGGGCGTCTCGCGGCCTGTTTTCTGGATTCAATGGCGACGGTGGGACAGTCGGCCACCGGCTACGGCCTTAATTACCAGTACGGACTGTTCCGCCAGCATTTTGTTGATGGCGCCCAGCAGGAGCAACCGGATAACTGGCAGCGCGACCGCTATCCCTGGTTTAACCACAATGCGGCGCTCACGGTAGAGGTTAAGCTGGGCGGAAAAGTCATCACGCAGAACGGTGTTCCACATTGGGAACCCGCGGTGCAGATATTGGGGGAAGCCTGGGATCTGCCGGTTGTGGGTTACCAAAACGGCGTGACGCAGCCTCTGCGCCTGTGGCAGGCGAAACAGGCGCAACCGTTTGATTTGCAACGCTTCAATAACGGCGATTTTCTGCGGGCCGAGCAGCGCGGCATTGACGCTGAAAAACTGACGAAAGTGCTCTACCCCAACGACAACCACGACAGCGGCAAAAAACTGCGCCTGATGCAGCAATATTTCCAGTGTGCCTGCTCGCTGGCGGACATCCTGCGCCGTCATCATCGCGCCGGACGCCCTATTGAATCTTTGCCAGATTATGAGGTGATTCAGCTTAACGATACCCATCCGACCCTGGCGATTCCGGAACTGATGCGCCTGCTGCTGGACGAGCATCAACTGAGCTGGGAAAACGCGTGGCAGATTACGCAGCACACTTTTGCCTACACTAACCACACCTTAATGCCTGAAGCGCTGGAGTGTTGGGACGTGCGCATGGTGCGCGCCCTGCTGCCGCGCCATATGATGATTATCAACACCTTAAACGCACAGTTGAAGAAGCAAGTTAACGCGCGCTGGCCTGGTGAGGACGCGATCTGGACGAAGCTGGCGCTGGTGCACAATAATCAGCTACGCATGGCAAATCTCTGCGTCACCAGCGGTTTTGCGGTGAACGGCGTGGCCGCGCTGCACTCACAGCTGGTGGTCAACGATCTCTTCCCCGAATACCACGCGCTGTGGCCAGAGAAATTTCATAACGTCACCAATGGCATCACCCCACGCCGCTGGATCAATCAGTGCAATCCCGCGCTTGCCGCGCTGATTAGCCAAACGCTCGACCAGCCGTGGTTAACCGATCTGAGCAAGCTTGAGGCGCTAGAGGTGTACGCCGATCATGCCGCATTCCAGGCGCAATACCGCGCGATTAAGCAGCAAAATAAGCTGGCACTCACGGCCTGGATTGCAGAACGCACCGGCGTGGTAGTGAATCCCGAGGCGATGTTTGATGTGCAAATCAAACGCCTGCACGAATATAAACGTCAGCATCTTGCGCTGCTGCACATCATTGCCTTGTGGCAAACCTTAGTAAGCGACCCGCAGGCCAATCTGGCGCCGCGCGTGGTGCTGTTTGGCGCGAAAGCCGCACCGGGATATGTACTGGCGAAAAATATCATCTACGCCATTAACAAAGTGGCGGCCACTATCAACAACGATCCGCGCATTGGCGACCGCCTAAAAGTCGTGTTTATTCCGGATTACAATGTGTCGGTGGCGGAACGACTGATTCCGGCGGCGGATTTATCCGAGCAGATTTCCACGGCAGGCAAAGAGGCTTCCGGCACCGGCAACATGAAGCTGGCGCTCAACGGGGCGTTAACCATCGGCACGCTGGACGGCGCTAATGTGGAGATCGCCGAGCAGGTTGGCAGTGAAAATATCTTTATCTTCGGGCATACAGTGGATCAGGTCCGCGCGCTGAAGGCCAATGGATACGCGCCTGACGCCTGGCGGAAAAAAGATCCGCAGCTCGATAGGGTGCTCAAGGCGTTAGAAGATGGCACCTTTAGCGACGGCGACGCCAGCGCTTTCGCCCCCTTATTGCAAAGTCTTAGCACTGCGGGCGGCGATCCCTATCTGGTGCTGGCCGATTTTCGCCACTACCTGAACGCCCAGGCGCAGGCAGAGGCTTTGTGGGCCGATCAACATGGCTGGACGCGCGCCGCCATCCTCAACACCGCGCGCTGCGGTATGTTCAGCTCCGACCGCGCAATACGAGACTATCAGCAACGCATCTGGCAGGCCGCGCGATGAGCAGCACCATGACACCAGCATTTGAAATCGAGTCTGCCATCGCCAGCGATTACATCGACGCGCATGGTCGTTTGCAATCCGTCTCCGCCGTTACCCGCCAGCGTCTGCTGGCGGCTATGCATCCTCGCCGGCAGAGATCCTCACCGCTGCCGCCGGTCTGGATCGTGCACGCGCAATCGGCTGAAATTGTGCTGCCCGCGTCTGACGTAAGTGCGGCCTGGCAACTGGTGAGTGAACAGGGCGAAAGCTGGAGCGGCCAATGCGTAGCCAACCAGCCGATCGCCTTGCCGTCGCTGCCGTTGGGCTACCACCAACTGACTGTGCACGCGCAGCCGCAGCCGTTGCACTGCAGTATTATCGTCGCACCCGTTCGCTGCTATGAGCCGCCGGCCATCACGCAGGGACAATCGTTGTGGGGTGCGTGTATTCAGCTGTATACCCTGCGCTCTGCCACCAACTGGGGCATCGGCGACTTCGGCGATCTCCAGCAGATGCTGGCAGAGGTAGCCCAGCGCGGCGCGGCCTGCGTTGGCCTTAATCCTTTGCACGCGCTGTTCCCGGCACTGCCGGAGAGTGCCAGCCCTTATAGCCCGTCGTCGCGTCGCTGGCTCAATATGCTGTATATCGACGTCGCCGCCGTAGAGGACTTTAAGCAGAGTGAAGAGGCGCAGCGCTGGTGGCATTCGGCTGCGACACAGCAGGCTTTGCAGGCGGCGCGTGATGCTGAGTGGGTCGATTATTCGGCCGTTACCCACCTTAAGCTGGAAGCGCTGCGCCTTGCCTGGCAGCACTTCAGAAAGCGCGATGCTGACGATAAGCAAGTGAACGCTTTTGCTGCTTTTATCGCAGAAGGCGGAGAAAGTTTGCTGCATCAGGGCGTTTTTGATGCGCTGCACGCCGCACAAATCGCCGAGGATCCTCAACGCTACGACTGGACAACCTGGCCTGCCGCCTTGCAATCACCTGATAGCCCGGTGGTACGGGCATTTCGTATCGAGCATACCTACGAGGTGCGCTTCTATCTGTGGCTGCAATGGCTGGCCGCCAGCCAGTTCGCTGCCTGCTGGGCTGTTTGTCAAAAACACCGGATGCCGATTGGTTTATACCGCGATCTGGCGGTTGGCGTGGCACAGGGTGGCGCAGAAACCTGGAGCGATCGCGAGCTGTACTGCTTGCAGGCCAGCGTCGGCGCGCCACCGGATATTCTCGGCCCGCTGGGACAGAACTGGGGACTGCCACCGATGGATCCGCAAATCATGCAGGCCCGCGCTTACGAGCCGTGGATTGCACTACTGCGCGCCAATATGCGCGACTGTGGCGCACTGCGTATCGATCACGTGATGGCGCTGCTGCGACTGTGGTGGATCCCGCTGGGAGAAACCGCTGCAGAAGGCGCTTACGTTCATTATCCTATCGACGATTTGCTCGCCATTCTCGCGCTGGAAAGCCAGCGCCATCGGTGCATGGTTATCGGCGAGGATTTGGGCACGGTACCGGAAAAGATTATCGGCAAACTGCAGCAGGCGGGCGTTTACTCCTACAAAGTGCTCTACTTTGAACAGACGTCAAAAACGGCGTTTCGTCCCCCTTCTCACTGGCCACGTCAGGCGATGGCGGTGGCAACCACGCACGATATGCCGACGCTGCGCGGCTGGTGGCAAAGTGACGATTTGCGCCTCGGGAGTGAGCTTGGGTTGTATCCGGATAAGCAGATTCTGGCTGGGCTTCACAAAGCGCGCTTAGCGGCCACGCAAGCATTGTTCAAGACTTTGCAACGCAGCGGCTATCTGTTAGATCGGGTTGACACACCGATAATGAATCAAGCATTAAGCGCGGCGCTGCATCGCTATCTGGCTGACAGCCGCAGCGCGCTGCTGGGATTGCAACCCGAGGACTGGC
Source organism: Candidatus Pantoea floridensis (assembly GCF_900215435.1). Lineage (NCBI taxonomy): Bacteria > Pseudomonadati > Pseudomonadota > Gammaproteobacteria > Enterobacterales > Erwiniaceae > Pantoea > Candidatus Pantoea floridensis. Next base: position 680,189 of record NZ_OCMY01000002.1, on the reverse strand, counting down.
TGGATATGGCAGCCCCGGTGAATATTCCCGGCACCACCACGCACTATCCCAACTGGCGACGCAAGCTGAGCGCCTCGCTGGAGGAGATGTTCGCCAACCCGCAGATTAACGCCTTGCTGGCGGATATCGATCGGCGGCGAAAGCTGGTTTGAAATGTTGTAGGGTGCGCATTAATGCGCACCGGGTCGCCATAAATGACGACCCTACAGGATCCGCGGCGCATGCATTTCCGCGCCAGGGTTTCCTGATGCACGGTTTTGTAGGGCGCGTATTGATGCGCACCGGGTCGCCATTAATGACGACCCTACAGGATCCGTGGCGCATGCATTTCCACGCCAGGGTTTCCTGATGCACGGTTTCGTAGGGTGCGCATTAATGCGCACCTGGCATAAAAAAGGTGCGCCGAAGCGCACCAGATGGAACAAATCAACACTGTCGGGGCGCTTTACCCCTTGCCTTTAACACTGCTGATAAAAACTTTCCTCGCCGAGGTTGAGCCCAAACGCTCGGCCTCATCCAGCAGCTTCAACGCTTTATCGATATTGCCCTGATCGACCGCCTGACGAATGCTCTGATTAAAATAGCCTTCGGTATCGGTCATGATCGGTTCACGTTTGGCGTCCGGTGCAGGTGCTGCGTGATACACCGCAGGCGCAACCGGCTGGGTATTTCCCACCGTTACCGGCGCGGGGCCAGATGAACCAAACAACGGCCCGACCAAAATGGATGAACCTGAACTGGTTTTTACTTTCAGCTTCAACGTGCCTTCACGGCTGTGGCGCGCAATAGGATCGGGAATATCCGGTATCGCATTGCCGGTGCCTTTGGCGTACGCCTTAGCCGGATCCAGTAACGTAGTGGTTTCGGTCAAATCCTTATCAGTGGTGAACACCAGCAGATATATCTTTTGCTGCCCGAGCGCAGGGGTCAGCTTCATCACGCCTTCCAGCCGATCCGCGGCCATTACGCCCGGTTGCTGATAGGTGAAGAAGCGTGCCGGGAACCAGGCCGCAGGGCGCATATTCTCATCCAGAACCAGCACATTCGGCGCAAATACCCGATTTTGCTGCACTTCGCTGCTTAGCGTGATGGTGAGTTCACCGATGTTAGCCGGCAGGCTATAGGCAGCCACCGCTCCCGTTACGCCTGCGGCATTCAAATTCGTTCCCTTTTCCGTCAGCGTGGTGGCCTGGGTGCGGGACGTATCCACCGGCAGCCAGCTTAAAGTTTGCAGGCTGGAGGCAGGAATCGTTGGCGCGGCTGAGAGATCCTGCGGCACCAGATTCACTTCGGCGAAGGCCGGTAAACTCTGGCCAGCCAGCAGCGCCGCGCTCAGGCAGAGCGCAAAAACCGTTTTTTTCATTCTCATTGTGATACCTCAAAAAGCTGTCAGGCAGCGGCGCGAACCAGGCAATGGCGCGCCGCGCCGAAAAGAGATGGTCTCAGTCAGGACATCAGCGGGAGCATTACCACCAAATCTCCATCTGCGCCCCGAACGTCCACTCATCGTTGTTGCCACGGCTGTTGGTTAAAATGCCGTTGCCGCTGCTGTCGTTAGACGCAAATGAGGTCAAGTCGCCGGCGCTGTCTTTGCTGTAACCCCACTTCTCATCCCACTTGGCGTAAGTGGCGAACAGACGCAATGCCGGACGCGACCAGATGCTATCGCCCGCCTGCCACTGTTGCGCCAGTGTCACTTTGTATTGGCCGTTGCGCTCGCTCACCTGCTGCGACTTCACGTTGTCGTAGCCCACTTCCAGCAAGGTGCTCATGATTGGCGTCCATTTGTACATTGGGCGCACGCCCACGGTGTACCACTCGGTACCGCGGTTGTTATCAAGATCGGTGTTCTGGTACATGGCGACATACATCAGATCCCAGCGTTCGGCGAGGTTGATCGCGCCGTGATCGAGCACGCGGTACATGCTGCCGCTGTTATTGATATTGGTGCCCTGCGGCAACCCTTTGCCCTGCGAGGTCAACGCATCGGTGGCGTATTGCAGCACGAATTTGTTGTAGCCCTTCATCATGCTTTGGGTATGTTCGGCAGTGAACATCCAACCATCTTTGGAGGCGTTATCTTCCAGACGATAGCCATCACGCGCGTTGGCGCGGCCGTAATCGACGCCCAGTTCCAGCACGCCGTCCGGGTTGGTCTCAATGCCCGCCAGACGTACATCGAACACGTCGTTCGCAGTACTGGTGGCGTAATCACGGATCCGATCGCTGGAGAAGGTGTAAGAACCGCCGGCTTCTGAGGAGCGCGTGGCGGCGAACGAAAGTTTACCGAAGCCGAGGTCAACATCTTCCAGACCGGCACCCGGACCGGAGATATCCCAGTAGTAGAAGTCGATCATGTGGACGTCATGGCGCTGATAGAAACGCTTACCGGCCCAGATGGTGGATCCCGGCAGGGCGTCAATCAGGTTTTTTCCTTTTACGTTGGCTTCACGAAATGCCGGGGACGTCGCTTCCCAGTCATTCTGTTGTGAGACGGAGTAGGCGACGTTGGTATCGAAATAGAAGCTCTTATCGCCCTCTTTCCACACTTCCTGGCCCAGTTTCAGTTCAGCGTAGGTTTCACATTCGTTCCCCAAACGGTATTTACTTTGAGCACCGGTGGCCTGAAAACATTGCTGTTCCCCGCCGCTGCCGGTCCAGCCGATGCCCGAACGAGCATAGCCGGTAAAATCGACTGCCATTGACGGGGCAGAGAGCGTGCCCGCCGCGATAGCAACCGCGAGAGGGAGTTTGCGCAGAGTTAACATTTTCTATCTCCTGAGGTCATTGCTTTTATTGTTTTGCAGGGCTAAACACCGGGCTCCTGATGAAGCCTGCGACAGGCGCTGCCATCTTCACGGAAAAGATGGCAACGCTCCGGCGGCAGGCCGATGCCCATCAGGGCGCCCTCTTCTACCAGCACGACGTCATCCTGGCGATAAACCAGGCTTTGACGAATAGCGGGAATTTGGATGTGAATTTGCGTTTCGTGACCCAACTGCTCGACGACCATCACCTCGCCTTCGAGGGTGACGTCGGCAATATCGCTGGAGAGCAGATGCTCGGGCCGGATGCCTAACGACATGTTGCTGCCCACCTGAACGTCGGCGCTATCGACCGGCAGCCACACCAGCTGCGTGTTGGGTAAGCGCACCTGAACCTGATCGATCGCGGTGGCGGTCACTTTTACCGGTAAGAAATTCATGCGTGGCGAACCGATAAAGCCGGCGACGAAACGATTGGCGGGATAGTGATAAAGCTCGAGCGGCTTGCCGACCTGGGCAACGCGTCCGGCATCCAGCACCACGATTTTGTCGGCCAGCGTCATCGCTTCGGTTTGATCGTGGGTGACATAAATCATGGTGCGATTCAGGCGCTTATGCAGGCGAGAGATCTCAATTCGCATCTGCACGCGCAGTGCCGCGTCGAGGTTAGAGAGTGGCTCATCCAGTAAAAACACGCGGGGTTCTGCCACCAGCGTACGACCAATCGCCACGCGCTGGCGCTGCCCGCCGGAGAGCGCTTTAGGACGGCGATCCAGCAGATGCGCCAGCTGCAACACCTCCGCGACCTGGTTGACCCGCTGCTGGATTTCCGCTTTACGCGTTCCGGCCAACTTCAGGCCAAATGACATGTTCTCCGCCACCGAAAGATGCGGGTACAGCGCGTAAGACTGGAACACCATGCCGATGCCGCGCTCCGCAGGCGGCACTTCGTTCATGCGTTGGTCACCAATAAACAGATCGCCGCTGGTGATGGTTTCGAGACCGGCAATCATGCGCAGCAGCGTCGATTTTCCACAGCCTGAAGGGCCGACAAACACCACGAACTCCCCTTCAGCTATTTCCAGGCTGATGTTTTTCGACACCTCGGTATCACCCCACACTTTGGAGACGCCGCGTAACGTAACGCTCGACATGATCATTTCCTCTCAGCTCACTCTTGTCCGCAGGTTGGCGGACAGACCCCGGCGACCACTATGGGCAAGGACGCTACGCCCGACATCCTCCACCGCAGCGCATCCGCGTGGGGGAGGAGACGGGAGGAGGAGAACGCGAGGAGTCAGGCGTTAAAGCGCGGAAGGCGATGATTTTTGTGATCGATAACGCAGAGCTGCGCGGTAATTTTGTGCGCCAACCCGTGATAAGGGGGCGGTTTTGTAACGCAGATCACAGTGGATGAGCGGCAGGCGTAGAGCTGGGGAGGATGAGAAGCCGAGACAGATACGCACAATGTGGTGGGTAAAACGATTTCCGTTTCCGCTAACAGGATGGAGTTATGACAATGAAAACCGGTGCACGCATTCTTGCCCTTTCCGCCCTGACGGCCGTGCTGTTTTCAGCTTCCGCCGTTGCCAAAATTGAAGAGGGAAAGCTGGTCATCTGGATCAACGGCGATAAGGGCTATAACGGCCTGGCTGAAGTGGGTAAAAAATTTGAGCAGGAGACCGGCATTAAGGTCACGGTTGAGCATCCGGACAAAATGGAAGAGAAGTATCCGCAGGTTGCCGCCACCGGCGACGGACCGGACATCATCTTCTGGGCGCACGACCGTTTCGGCGGTTACGCGCAGTCAGGCTTGTTAGCGGAGATCTCACCGGACGCCACTTTCCAACAGAAGATTTTCCCGTTCACCTGGGATGCGGTGCGCTTCAACGGCAAACTGATCGGTTATCCGATTTCAGTCGAGTCGTTATCGCTGATTTACAACAAGGATCTGCTGCCTGAGCCGCCAAAAAGCTGGGAAGAGATCGCTGCGCTAGACAAAAAAATGCGCGCGCAAGGCAAGAGCGCCATGATGTTCAACCTGCAAGAGCCGTACTTCACCTGGCCACTGCTGGCAGCCGGTGGCGCCTATGCCTTTAAGCTTAACGATGGCCGCTACGACGTGAAGGATACCGGTGTCGATAATGCCGGCGCTAAAGCGGGCATGACCTTCCTTGTCGATCAGGTGAAGGCGAAAACGCTGAATGCCGACACCGATTACTCCATCGCCGAAGCCGCCTTCAACAAGGGGCAAACCGCCATGACCATTAACGGGCCGTGGGCGTGGAGCAACATCGATAAGAGCAAGATTAACTACGGCGTCACGCTGCTGCCTACGCTCAATGGCAAACCCTCGAAAACCTTTGTCGGCGTGCTGAGTGCGGGTATCAATGCCGCCAGCCCGAACAAAGAGCTGGCGAAAGAGTTTCTGGAAAACTACCTGCTGACCGATGCTGGCCTCGACGCCGTCAACAAAGACAAGCCGTTAGGCGCAGTGGCGCTGAAATCTTTCCAGCAGACGCTGGAGAAGGATGAACGCATCGCCGCCACTATGAATAACGCGCGTAACGGCGACATCATGCCAAACATTCCGCAGATGGCCGCCTTCTGGTACGCCATGCGCACCGCCACGCTAAATGCGCTGAGCGGTCGTCAAAGCGTGGACGCGGCACTGAAAGATGCGCAGGCGCGTCTCAACAAGTAATCCTCTCTACCAGAGCCGGATCGCTCCGGCTCGTTACTGGCTGTTAAGGAAAACCGCATCATGTCAGGAAAACCGAAAACAGCACGCTACGGCGCCGTGCTGAAGGCTCTTTTTCTCGGTATCTGCTGTCTGCTGGTCGGCTATCTGCTCGTGCTGATGTATGCAAAAGGTGAATATCTGTTTGCGCTGGTGACGCTGATTATCAGCGCCGTCGGCATCTGGATTTATGCAAATCGTCGCGCCTACGCCTGGCGCTATGTCTATCCCGGGCTGGCGGGCATGGCGCTGTTCGTGCTGTTTCCCCTCGCCTGCACCGTTGCGATTGCTTTCACTAACTACAGCAGCACCAACCAGCTGACGCTGGAGCGGGCGCAACAGGTGTTGCTGAGCCGACAGTATCAGGATGGCTCGGCGCTCAATTTTTCGCTGTTTCCGGCGGGCGATCGTTGGCAGTTGGTGCTGACGGAAGCCTCCAACGGGCAAACCTTTGTTTCCCCCGCATTTGCCTTTGGCGGCGCGCAACAGCTGAAACTCACCAGCGCCCCGCCCCCTGCCGGTGAACGTGCCACGCTGCGCATCGTCACCAGCAATCGCCAGGCGCTGAACCAGATTCAGGCTGAACTGCCGGATGGTCGTCGCGTGGTGATGAGCTCGCTGAGGCAGTTCTCCGGCACGCGGCCGCTCTATGCGTTGCAGCCGAACGGGGATCTGAAGAATCAACAAAGCGGCGCGCTGTATCAGGCCAATCGTGACACCGGCTTCTATCAGAACGCCAGTGGTGAAGCGCTCAGCCCGGGCTTCACGGTGAACAGCGGCTGGAAAAACTTCATCCGTGTGTTTACTGATGAAGGGATTCAGAAGCCGTTTCTGGCCATTTTTGGCTGGACGCTGCTGTTCTCATTCATCACCGTGATCCTGACCGTGGCGGTCGGTATGGTATTAGCCTGTTTGGTGCAGTGGGAAGCGCTGAAAGGCAAGGCGGTGTATCGCGTGATGTTGATTTTGCCGTATGCCGTGCCGGCGTTTATCTCGATCCTGATCTTTAAAGGGCTGTTCAACCAGAGCTTCGGTGAAATCAACGTGATGCTAAAGGCGCTGTTTGGTTTTCAGCCCGCCTGGTTCAGCGATCCGACGCTGGCGCGCACCATGCTGGTGATTGTGAACACCTGGCTCGGTTATCCCTACATGATGATTCTGTGTATGGGATTGCTGAAAGCGATTCCGGACGATCTCTATGAAGCGTCGGCAATGGACGGCGCCGGGCCGATGCAGAATTTCTTCCTGATTACCCTGCCGCTGCTATTGAAGCCGCTGATGCCGCTGATGATCGCCAGTTTTGCCTTTAACTTTAATAACTTTGTGCTGGTGCAGCTGCTGACCAACGGCGGGCCAGATCGTATCGGCACCACCACGCCGGCCGGCTATACCGATTTACTGGTGAATTACACCTGGCGTATCGCGTTTGAAGGCGGCGGCGGGCAGGACTTTGGCCTGGCGGCAGCGATTGCCACGCTGATCTTCCTGCTGGTGGGCGCGCTGGCGGTGATCAATCTGAAAGCCGTGCGGATGAAATTCGATTAAGGAGGCGTTATGGCTATGGTACAACCCAAGTCGCAAAAGCTGCGTCTGTTGATGACGCATCTGCTGCTGCTGATGTTTATTGCGGGGATACTGTTTCCGCTGCTGATGGTCTTCGCCATCTCACTGCGCGCCGGTAATTTCGCTACTGGCTCGCTGATTCCGGATCAGATTTCCTGGGAACACTGGCAGCTAGCGCTAGGCTTCAGCGTGGAGCACGCCGACGGCCGCGTGACGCCACCGCCGTTCCCGGTGCTGCTATGGCTGTGGAACTCGGTAAAGATCGCCGCCATCAGCGCCATTGGCATTGTGGCGCTCTCCACCACCTGCGCCTACGCTTTTGCGCGCATGCGCTTTGCCGGACGCGCCACCTTGTTAAAAGGCATGCTGATTTTCCAGATGTTCCCCGCTGTGCTGTCGCTGGTGGCGCTCTATGCGCTGTTTGATCGCCTGGGACAATATCTGCCGTTTATCGGCCTCAACACCCATGGCGGCGTGATCTTTGCCTACCTTGGCGGCATTGCCCTGCACGTCTGGACTATTAAAGGCTATTTCGAAACCATCGATGGCTCGCTGGAAGAAGCCGCCGCGCTGGATGGTGCCACGCCGTGGCAGGCATTCCGACTGGTGCTGCTGCCGCTGTCGGTACCGATTCTGGCGGTGGTGTTTATTCTGGCGTTTATCGCCGCTGTAACGGAAGTGCCGGTTGCATCGCTGCTGCTGCGCGATGTGAACAGCTACACGCTGGCGGTCGGCATGCAGCAATATCTCAACCCGCAAAACTATCTGTGGGGCGACTTTGCCGCTGCGGCGGTGTTGTCTGCGATTCCGATTACGCTGGTGTTCTTACTGGCACAACGCTGGCTGGTCAGCGGCCTGACGGCCGGTGGCGTGAAAGGCTAATCCGATTATTATCCTCCTTCCTCAACGTTCACTGCAGTTGAGGTTTTTGGCGGCCTTAGGGCCGCTTTTTTTATTCTGAAGAATTATTGATCATGTTGTTCATCCAACATTTTTAAATACAGACCGTAATTTTCCTCGTCAAAGCAGACCAAATTGACTCTCTCGATTTTGGGGTTATCACGCAAACTTTGGTTAATCACATCCAGCGCGATTTGAGCCGCCAGCGCTTTAGGAAATTTGTAAATACCAGTGCTGATATTGGGAAACGAAACGGTTTGAATGCCATATTCAGCGATCAGTTTAAAACAGCTCAGATAGGCATTTTTCAACAACGTTTCTTCGTCATGTTTCCCATCATGCCAGTGTGGTCCAACGGTGTGAATGACATATTTTACCGGCAAATCTCCCGCCGTGGTGATGACTGCATCTCCGACTTTACAGCCACCTTGTCGATTCCTGATTTTCTGGCATTCAGCCAGAATCGCTGGCCCACCTGCCCGATGGATGGCACCATCAACACCGCCTCCGCCCAGTAAGGAGGTGTTGGCGGCGTTCACAATAGCGTCTGCCGGAACTTTGGTTATGTCATCTTTGAGCAATACTATTTTGTTCATGTTAGTTCTCCTCCTTAAAATCAGCTGTCCTGGACTTTACAGTCACAGCATCAAACGAGATTAAGCGATCATTCTCTCATTCCATCCATCCTTAAACACAATGTTGCCGTCGACATATTTCCATGTGATCGTTTCATATCGTAGCTCAATATTTTCCAGATGCGTGCTGGTCTGGCCGTTTGGCAGCAGGGCCGGAGAGATGCTCGAGATTTTGACGTTATCCAGGAGAATATTAAAATATTCAATTTCAATGCCCGCTTCGTTAATTCGGTACATCTTGATAGTGGCAGATTTCAGCGTTCTGGCCTGACATAATGCACGCAACAGCACCGGCGTTGTTCTATCGAACTCCTTTTGAATGGATATCGGTGCATGAATCCGTGTGGCTGTCAGCCTTCCCGTATGCGAATCCACCGGAATCGTAATATTGTGCATGACCGAATTGAGCTCTATCGAACCAAGTCTTGTCGGCATTGTGCACGAACCCACAATCGGAGAACCACTTTCATCTTCTAACCAGAGATGTGCTGGAGTTGACATATTTAATCCTTTAAATTAACGAAATTTATAAACAAAAAATGTCAGAGCGCATAGATAAAATATCCCCACACTCAACATCCCACTATCTGGATAATAAATTACCTTTAACACGCCAAATATTAAAGTAGTTATAACCGGGCCATAGATACATAACAAAAACTTTCCTTCAGTTATTAACCACTGTTTTAAAAATCTCTTCATGCTTTTCTCATTAATTTCATTAAAACTTCAGCGATCTCATAATCTGAAAGCCATTCGTTTTTAAGTGCGCCTGCACGCATTAGCGTAGTTTCAACAAGGAAATACATCATTTCGAGCTCACGGACATATAATGCGTGATAATAAGGCGGATGCATTAACTGCAGGCGCTTCGCGCTATCTGCTGCATTCTGAACTACCCCATAAATTCCCAAGCCACCGGCCATAACCCCAACGACTTGTCCAATGTTTCTTCCAACAGGTAGCGTAATGTTGAGTCCCGCTACGACCGCAAGAGTCGCGCCCAGACTAAATGAAGATGAAGTGAGTGTACTTGCAGCGATATGGATGTTAGCCCGCATTAGATGCATTTTTATTACTTCAAGCTGCCGGAAGTTTCTGTTTTGCAGTTGATAATCTAAGTATGTTTTTAGCAGTGAGAAAACAATATTTCGCTCTTTTACTAACTGCGCTACCCCCATCAGGAATCGATTATCTTCGAACGCCTGTTTTTTACAAACATCATAATATTCATCAGTAAAACACGATGCATAAAATGAAAGCCGGGTCGCACCTTTATTGATCTTACTGACTTGATCCGAAACGGCATCAATAACGCCTGCAACCGCATTGTCGAGTTTTTCTGCCAGAATCCTTTGCGCCTGAAGCTGCCGTATCACCGCATCACTGTGGTACATAAATATCCCTATCGTTAATTCCGTTAACCACAAAAACTATAGGGGAATGATAAAATTCAATGAAGCTAAATTTTAGCCAGTTATGATCCGTATTCATAAAAATAACATCGCTGAAAACCGCCCTTAGCAATGCGATTTACTCTTTCAACTAAGGAAATTTCTGAGGTGGATCAGTTAGCGTATTATCTATTATTTAATGCGCTAACTCATCGTTGATTAGCACAATTAGTTGCGGCGCGATTATCGCGCGTATTGCTGACAGCACCGCACCTATCCACATATTGCGCAATAAATTGCGCCGCTACGACGCGTGCAGATAGGTTTATGCGCACGCATCAGCTCATCACCAATCCACCATCCACATACAACGTCTGCCCGGTGACAAATTCGCTCCAGTCTGATGCCAGAAACAGCACCGGTCCGGTGATATCTTCCGGTCGTGCGATGCGGCGCAGCGGGGTTTGTGCGGTGAGGAAATCGCGCACCTCTTCGCGCGTTGCCTGGCTGGCATCGGTGGGATAAACCAATCCCGGAGCCACGCAGTTGACGCGAATCCCCAGCGGGCCGAGTTCTGTGGCCAGCGTGCGGCTAAAACCGATCAGCCCCGCTTTCGCAGTGATGTAATCGTGATAAGGCACGGAAGGACGCGCCACCAGATCACTGACGATATTGACGATGCTGCCGCGCACCCGTGCGCGCATCAGCGGCAGCGCCGCCTGGCACAGGTTATAGGCGGCTTTGACCGAGCCATCGAACTGTGCCTGATAGGCTGACCACGGCGTTTCCCAGAAACGCTGGCGAAGGTCGGTATCAAACACATAGGGAGCAAAGGCGTTGTTGATTACGGCATCAAGGCAGCCGGTGGCGCTGACGATCTGCTCCATCATGGCGTTGACCTGCTGCTCAGAGGTGACATCTGCCGCGATGGCTAATGCCTCTCCGCCCAGCGACCGGCACGCCTCAACCACGCTAGCGGCAGCGTCTGCATTGCGCAGATAATTGACCACCACAAAAGCGCCTTCCGCGGCGAAGGCTTTGGCAAGGGCAGCGCCAATGCCCCGGCTTGCACCGGTAACCAGCACCGTGCGGTTAGTGAATTTCATTAAAGGCTCCTGAAATATGGGATGTGATGCAGCGAAATCTTAGAGGTGTCTGGGTACGTATGAATGCGCGCCCTGCAATATGCATATCAGTCTGCATAGGGCGCGAATCGATCAGCCGCCGCCTCTGCGCCCTGCTCGATCTCGGTGATAGTGACCAGATCAAGCAGGCTAAAACGGCCATCGTGATGCCAGCCCGCTTCTGGCGACGTCATGTCACCGAACGCCGTAATGCGGGTAACACCCGCCTGGCCCAGCAAAGCGGAAAGACGAAACAGTTCGGCAGGCGTTGCAGCCACGCCTGCCGTCTGGAGAACCTGGCGCTGCTGCGCTAACGCCTGTATAGCCTCCTCCAGCGCATCAACGGCGACCACTTTCAGCGTGCGTCCGAGTGCGGAAGGTAACAGCGCTTCCGCTTGTGCCACGCTCACCACCGCCCAGCCGTCGGTGGGATGGCCGTAAAGCGTTCGGCCATCCGCCAGCGCACGCATCTCTTCGCCATTACGCCATGCCGCGAGGCTGTTCATCTCTTCAATAGCCAGTGGGCGGCGCGGATGTTTACGTGCCAACGCGGCAAGTTCATGCGCGATATAGGCGGCGAATTCGTCCGATGACACCGCTCCTCCGCGCTCGACAAACAGCATCTGCGGCGAGTAGCAGCCGGCCTGGTCGTAACGCATCACGTCATAAGCCACGCGTCGTGCCAGTTCTGCGCCCTGACGGGTATTGAGCGCCGAGGCGGCTACCAGGCCAACGCTGATTTTATGGCCGTGCGGCAGGAAACGCGTGGTGACAGGCAAACGCTGCTGAATGGCGGCGAGCGTGTTGTTGCCACCATAGGCCAGCACCACATCCGCTTGCCGTAACCAGGTCGGCTCAGTTTCCGCGCTACCGCCCTGCCACCAAACCACCGCCAGACACGCGCCAAGCTGAGGATCGATTTCGGCCAGCAGCTGCGCAAACCAGCTCGCCATCAGCGGTTCATTGCCGGGTAATTTGCCAATGGTGCCGGCCTTCACCAGCAAACCACAAATCAGGCTCCACAGCGGTAAGCCCGGCACATTGCCAGCCCAGATATGCAGCAGGAGTTCCGGGCCAAACGCACGGGCAAAACCGCCTTTGGGCCGTGGCTGAAAATCATCCAGCATCTGCGGATGGGCGAAGTCCTCCGCCAGAAAGCGCTTAAGCTGCGGCTGGCGAAATGTCTTGAGATAACCGGTGAGGCCAAGGCGCACCATGTCTGCGTCATAGCCCGTCACGATCGGCAGCAGCTTTTCGGCCTTGATGCGCAAGGGATGCGTGCGATCCAGCAGTCGCGCCACCGCTTCATCAATAATGGTGATGATCTGCGCCACGCTCAGCTGATGCAGATAGGCGCGCGCATTGGCGCGTACGCGGGCAGTCAGCACGATGATTTGCGCTTCGTTCAGCGCCGGAACATCCACTTCCACGATCTCACTACCCTGACCAAATCGCAGCGTGTGCCATTGCACTTCGCTGGCGCATAAGCCCGGCAGATGCCCCGCCACTTCTTTCACGGATTCACCTGCGCGGCAGCCAGAAAATCTTCCATGGTCAGTGAGCATCCCTTTGCATTCGCGCCGGTTACCCGTCCAAGCAGGTGAAAACCGCCAGGCACGATGACGCCCGCATCCTCCGTCAGCAAAGCGGAAACGGAATTGAAATGCGCCAGATCGTGATGTACCAGCACGCCAACTTCGCCATCGGGCATGTCGTCGCCGGTTAATGGGTTCACCACACGCGTGCGGATCCAGTGCGGGCCGGATTTGACCGGCGGACAGATTTCATTGCCCTCGTCATAAAATTGCGTGCTGATTTCCGTCATGCCGTACATGTTGATGCACTGCGCGCGTGGAATGCCAAAGGCATTGGCAAGCGATGTGTAAAATGCCTCTGCGGCAACCTCGCGGGATTGGCCTTTAAATCCGCCGGTGTCAAGAATACGGCTGCCGGCGGGAAGGGAGAAACGACGCTGCTGGCGCTGCATTTCGTCCAGCAGCGGTACAAAGCTGTAGCTGGCACCCAGCAGCGCATAGGGTTCACCGCTGTTTTCAGCCTGCTCAAGCGCGGCGAATACGCGTTCCACGTCGAGGCCGTGTTCACCCACCATCACTTCACTTGCGGGTGTACCAAAGGCCTGTACCGCCAGCGCCAGGTATGTCGCCAGCGAGGAGTTTGGCATCGCGACGGTATCCGGAAACAGAATCCCCATACGAATGCGATCGACGCCTGCCATAAAGCGCTGGCGGAAATTCAGCATCATCGAACATTGCCAAACGTCCAGCGTTGGATGGTAGCTGCGACCTTTGACTGTACCGGTGGTGCCGCTGGTCATAAAAACAGCCTGCATCGCTTCGATGGGGCCACAGCTCAGGGTAAAGTCTTTGAAAGCGGTAATCGGAATCGCCGGAATATTGCGCCAGTGTTTGACCGTCAGCGGCGTGCGTCCTCGCTGGATGGCGAAGCGGCGATAGGGTTGGTTGTGGGCGAATTGATAGGCGAAGATTTCGAGGGCCAGCTGGTTGAAATCGTCATCCGAGCTGTCGCTGCGCTGGAGGAAAGCCAGCAACGTTGAGATTATTGCCGATTCGGTCATGTTCGTAGCCACCTTTGCGATTGCATTAAAACTCCCCGGCATCACCCGAAGAGCGCGAACTGTCCGCTACAAAGCACAAAGATGGAATCAGGGCGTGCAAGCCCTGCGGTTCCGCATCCCTACGCCGGTATTAGCCGGATCAGGTTCGGAGGGTCACTACGATGCCAGTAAAAAACACCAGCCGGCAGAATCTCAGCCCCCTAACAGGGCACCCCTTGGAACAAGCCGCAGTCTAGGATGGTGCCTGATGATGTGTCAATAGGAGTAAAAAAACGGCTGATGTTGCACGGCATCGTTGCCTGACCGGCATTTATTGCATGTTGCCTTATACTTAGTTCATGGCTTTGCGTAAGAGGTGAAATATGGCGGGCGGTTGGTCTGATGATGGTGCAGTAAACAAACAAATTGATGCCACGGTAGATGATGCCGTGGCACGGGCGCGCAGTCATCTCGGACACGGTGAAAGTGCCGAGTTTTGCGATGAGTGCGGCGCTCCCATCCCGGAAGCGCGCCGTGCGGCGTTAAAGGGCGTGCGTTACTGTGTAAATTGTCAGAGTAACATTGATAAAAAACAGGCGGCGATTGGCGGTTACAACCGTCGAGGCAGTAAAGATAGCCAGCTGAGGTAATCCCCATCACCCGACTGCCACCCGTGCACTAAACGCCTTGCGCCACTTAGTCGGCGTGGTGTTAAGCCGCTGCCGAAAGTGATGGCGCAACGTTTCGGGCGATCCAAAACCGGCCTGCTCGGCTACCCGCTCAATACTCAGCATGCCGCTCTCAAGCAGCGCGCAGGCTTTCTCCAGACGAATGCTCAACATCCACTCGCCGGGCGTGGTACCGGTGGCATCATGAAAGCGACGCAAAAACGTGCGTCGACTCATACCGGCTTGCCTGGCCAGCTGCTCAATAACCAGCGGCGTATTCAGATTGCCGCGTAAATCATCCAGCAGCGGAGAGAGCGTTTTTGCCTGACGCTGCGGCACCGGTTGCTGAAGCAACTGCGCCTGATTGCCTTCACGCAGCGGCGGCGTCACCATTCTGCGGGCGGTACGATTGGCGACTTCAATACCATAATCCCTTCGAATCAGGTGCAGACATAAATCGACACCCGCCGCACCACCTGCTGAAGTGATGATGTCGCCCTCATCAACATAAATCATGCCATGCTCAACGTGAACCGCCGGGAACCTTTGCGCCAAAATATTGGTGCTGTTCCAGTGGGCCGTGGCACGCTTTCCATCCAGTATTCCGGCCGCTCCCAATACAAAACTTCCGGCACAGATGGAAACAATGCGCGTCCCCTTGCTGTGCGCTTGCTGTAACGCCGCAATCAGCCGGGGCGATGCAGGCTCATGCACGCTGCGCCAACCGGGAATAACAATGGTGCCCGCGGCTTCCAGCAGTTCAAGCCCGCCATCCACCACCAGGCGAATTCCCCCCTGCGCGCCAAAGGTGCCCTCTTCCACTGAGGCTACGCTCAAATCATATAACGGTGCGCCAAAAACCTCGTCTACCCTACCGAAAGCCTCAACGGCCGTACCGAATTCGAAGGTACAAAGGCATTCATACGCAAGAAGCACCAGGCGGCGATTGATGGGTGCAGGAGAATCGGCGCGGCGCGCTGAGGTGATGTGCATATAAGGTCTATCCGCAATATTGGCATGATCTTGACGATATATGGCATCGCGCGCAATTTCCATCATCACGTCACTGTTTCATGCTGGCACTCACTTACCGTTTTACAGGGATTGCGTATGAAGAACATGTTAGCGCTGATGGCGGTTTGTCTCGCCGCTTTAATGTCTGGTCTGGAAATATCCAGCGTGCCGGTAATTTTGCCGGTGCTTGAGCGCGAAATGCACGCCAGTTTCCGCGAGTTGCAGTGGATCATGAACGCCTATACGCTCGCCTGCACCGCAGTGCTCATGGCCACCGGCACGCTGGCGGACACCTATGGACGCAAGCGTGTTTTCCTCATCAGTATCATGGCGTTTAGCCTCACCTCACTGATGTGTGGCGTGGTCGACAGTGCGCGCTGGCTGATTATTGGACGCGCGCTACAAGGGTTAAGCGGTGGTGCCATGCTGACGTGCCTGATTGCCATCCTTTCATCCCAGTTCCCGCAGGGAAAATCACGCAGCCGCGCGTTTGCGGCATGGGGGATGACGTTTGGCTTTGGTCTGGGGTTTGGGCCGATCATTGGCGGCATGCTGGTGGCCTGGTTCAGCTGGCAATGGGTATTTTTGGTACACGGTTTTATCGCGTTACTCACCCTGATTCTGGCGATGAAAAACGTGGTGGAGTCACGAGATAGCGAAGCCAAAAAACTCGATTTTGCTGGGCTGGTGACGCTATCTCTCAGCGTAGTGGGCATCACCTACCTTATCACCCAAGGGCGTTCCCTGGGTTGGGGCAGCGCAATCGTGCAGCTCTGTATGCTGGTCACCGCGGTCAGCGCGCTGCTGTTTGTGTGGATTGAAACACGCCATCCTCACCCGATGTTTGATTTCACCGTGTTTCGCATTCGCCCATTCTCTGGCGCGCTGATGGGCTCGATTGGCATGAACTTTAGCTTCTGGCCGCTAATAATTTATCTGCCGGTTTATTATCAGAGCGGTCTGGGCTACAGCAGCATGGCAACCGGGCTGGCGCTGCTGGCCTATACCTTGCCTACGCTGCTGATGCCGCCGATTGGTGAAAAACTGGTGGTCCGTTTTGGCGCGGCGCGCTTGATTCCGCTGGGTTTGTTGAGCATCGGCGTGGGCTTCATATTGATGAAATTCGCCGCTGAATATCACACCAGTTTATTACCCGGCGCGCTGCTGGCAGGCATGGCGTTGGGGCTCACCAATACACCGGTGACAAACACCACCACCGGTTCAGTGCCCGGTAACCGAGCGGGCATGGCATCAGGAATTGATATCAGCGCGCGGCTGATTACGCTGGCAATCAATATCGCCTTGATGGGGAGTTTGCTGGTAGCCAGCGTGGCGGCAAGTTTGAAACGCATCATACCAACCCTCAACGATGCGCACGCGCTGGCAGAACAGATTGCCAGCGGTGGCGAGGTTGCGCTTGCTCATGACGTGGCGCAGCAGGTGCTTACTGAGGGATTTTCAGCGGTGCTGACGTATGGCGCGACCGGCGTGTGCGGCCTGGCGCTGGCGAGTTATTGGTTATTCAACGGCAAATCGAAGCGCACGCGTACCATCGCCGATAAGGGCTTTGTCGGGTGCACTGTTAAGCGCACCCGCTAGAACATAGCCCGAAATCTTCCTATTCAGGCGTCTGTGAGGAGGAACGATTATTCGATGACAAAGAGATGCCCAGGCCTAATGCCGCCATTGCAACGATTGGAATGCCGATCATCCACGGCAGGGTAAACGTCACAGCAAACAGCGCCGTGCCCGTTGCCGGCCCCACGGAGTCACGCAGATCGCTGACCACGGATAGAGCGGCCATATAGGTTGCCCGCAGCCGGACCGGAGCCAGTTGATTGACTGCTGCGGGCATCAACGGTCCGACCATCATTTGGGAAAGGGAGTAGAAACAGACGGCCACGATCAGGGAGAAGAGATGAGAGAAAATCAAAAGCACGGCAAAAGCCAGTATCAACGTCGCGCCAGCACTGAGAATGATGAACATCGGCGAACGCAGAGCCAGCATTCTGGTCAATGTTAACTGCCCAAGTGTGTTAAGCACCGCGCCCAAAGTGAAGAGCAGCCCGACATTGGCGCTGCTGATCCCCAGTTGATTATAGGCATAAAGCGGCATGACGGCTTCGACCCAGCTGCCAGCAACACCCAGCAGCAGCGCCCAAATCAATAATGCGGCAAGTCGGCGATCGCGAAAAGCGGGCATTAACGCACTAAAGCCCTCCTCCTCTTCAGCGTCTTCGTCTGCAAGTTGCTGCCGGGTTTCGGGCAAGAGAATAACCAGCATCACGCCACCGCAAAGCATAGAAATGCCACTGGCCAAAAACACGTAACCCAGGTTGCTTTGCACGATTAGCGCTCCCAGCAGCGGCCCCGCGATCCCCCCCGCGCAGGCGAAAACGCGAGCTTTACTGAATTGGTTGCGATGCTCAGCCTCTGGGGTTACATCAGCGATCAGCGTGTATATCGTCGGATGAAGTACGGATTCAAAAATCCCGATGATAACCAACACGCAGGCGGTTTCTACCACGCCATGGGTGAAAAAGAGGGCGATGAAACCAAGGCCGATGCCGCTAGCCGACCCAATTAGCACCGGCCTACGACCAATGCGGTCGGCAATGCCGCCAATAAACGGAGCGGCGATCAGTTCACCGCCGGCATAGCAGCCAAACAAAAAACCGATTAGACCAATGGGAATCGCCGCCGAGTGCTGAGCCCAAAGTGGAAAGAAAGGCACCATAAGACCGTCAGCGAAGCCCGCAATAAAGAAGAGAATGAAGCCAGCAATTTGTGGGTGGGGAAATGAAATCAGCGGAAGAGAAATTTTAGACATGTAATCGTTACCTGCACACCAGAAATACTCCATTTCGGAGTAGGAGGATGTGCGTTGGCTAACGTAAACGCTTACGACCTTGTTAGGGCTCTGCTAAAGTAATCAATAATTTTTTAGCATTCAACAATAATGTGCAAACTGCCTACAGCTTCAGGGTTTTATTCTGCATTATTGCGGGCTTCATTCACCTGTTGCTGAGCGTAACTCGCCAGCCACATTTTTTTCAGCAAAAAGGTTAGCGGAATGGCCAAAATCGCGCCAATGATGCCGAGCAGCGATTGCCAGATAAGGAATGCCAGCAGTTGCGTAGTTAGCGCCATATTCAAACGCTTGCCTAATAACAACGGCTCAATGACTGAACTGAGTAGTAAATTCAGAGCGACAAAGAACAGCGCCACTATCACCGCGGTTTGAATATCAAACAGCATATAACTTTGCAGAACCGGTGGGATCGCTGCCATAAACGATCCCAGCACCGGAATATAGTTAAACACAAACATCAGTACGCCCCAGAAGAAAGCGAATTTAAGTCCGAGAAAGTGCGCGCCAGCCCAGACAACAATGCCACCGAGAATACTGGTGAGGGTTTTGACCTGCGCATAAACGATCACGCTTTGAATGCCCTGTTCAAGCGCAATGTAATAGGGCTGATATTTATCCGCGGCGCGTTTATGTAGCGCGAGTTTTAGGTTCTTCATTTCGTAGAGCATAAAAAACAGCATCAGAAATACCATCAGCCACCAGGAAAGGATGCTGGGTATTTGCGTGAGAAACCCGGTAACAAAACGCACCACTTCACCGGCATCAATAAAGGCCAGCATATCGTTGGGCGTCAGGACAATACCCAAATGGCCAAAAGCCTGGGTAATGGGTTCGAAGCGATCGGCCAGTAGCTGCGGCGCCTGGCGGCTCAGCTGTATAAGATCGGGCGTTAAAACAGTGAGTTTGATGATGGTGAAGACAATCACCAGCAGCAGTAAAACAATCACCAGCAGTGATGAGACCACGCGTGGCACGCGCTTTCGCTCGAGCTGATTAATGAGGGGATCAAGCATGATCGCCAGGAAAAGAGAGAGTAACACCTGACTAATTAGCGGGGAGGCGAGATAAATGCCGGTGAGAATAATGGTCAGCGTGGCAAGAATGAATAGCACGCGCAAAAACATCGGCCAAAAAGAAAATCCATTCAGTCCCATCTTGAAGATCCTTTAGCGAATACCACGGATATTATAGAGAAAAATCTATCCGCCGAACCCTCTTTAACACGTCCTGGAGAACGATGATATTCCCGACATCCAGACACGATGATTGCTGGTCTGGATGTTATCCTCTGCTATCTCCGCAATTACCGGGTTCTGAATCGCCTTGTGAGGGGTTTCTCAATTTCCACTATCAAAAACATCACGAAGCCGATGAGTAGGGTAATAACCCAATAACTGAAAGGCAGCGCGGTAGTACCAAACAGCAGTTGCATAAAGGGTGCATAGATAATCAACAGTTGCAGCACCAGCAGTACCGCACTCACAATCCAGATGCCTTTATTCAGCAGCAAACCTTTGCTTAATGAAAAACCGTCGGAGACGCGGCAGTTCAGCATATAGAACCACTGAGCCGTCACCAGCGTCTGCAATAACACGGTGCGAATAAACTCGGGCGAATAGCCGCGCGGTTGTAACCATGCTTCCAGCACAAAGGCGCTGATGGCAATCATTGAACCGACAAAAATGACTCGCCAGATGGCAAATCCATCCATCACATGCAGCTTAGGATCGCGCGGCGGGCGTCGCATAATATTTTGCTCTCCGGCCTCAAAGGCCAGGCCGAAAGAGAGCGTGGCGGAGGTAGCCATGTTCATCCACAGAATTAATACCGGTGTGAGCGGAATTAAATTCCCTGCCAGCAGTGCAATGATGATCAGTAACCCCTGCGCGAGGTTCGTCGGCATAATAAAGAGAATGGTTTTTTTCAGGTTATCATAAACCCGCCGCCCTTCTCTGACGGCGCTAGCGATGGTGGCAAAGTTATCGTCTGTCAGCACCATGTCCGCGGCTTCTTTAGTGACCTCGGTACCTTTGATTCCCATGGCGATGCCGACATCTGCCTGCTTCAATGCAGGCGCATCATTCACGCCATCGCCGGTCATCCCGACGACCTCTTTTTTGCTCTGCAGCGCCTGCACCAGGCGGAACTTATCCTCGGGGCTGGTACGGGCAAAGATGTCATAAGATTGCGCCGCTTCACTGAGTTGATGATCGTCCATCACTTCCAGTTCACGTCCGGTAATGGCGCTCGCGGCGTTACCAATACCCAACATCTGACCAATACTCATGGCCGTTTGCGGGTGGTCACCGGTGATCATTTTGACGCGAATCCCGGCTTGCAGGCAGTCGCCAATTGCGGTGATGGCTTCCGGCCGCGGGGGATCCATCATTCCGGCAATCCCCAGCAAAATCATGCCGTGATGCAGATCCTGATGGGTTATTTCACTTTGTCCTGGCGTGGCGGGTTTCCAGGCCGCTGCCACCATGCGTAATCCTTCGCGCGCATACTCTTCAATTTTGGCCTCCCACCAGGCGAGGTCGAGTGGCTGCAGACCGGTTTCCGTCTGCTGCTGCTGGCAATGCCTGAATAACACATCGGGTGCTCCGGTGAGCAGCACACACTCCTCTTCGCCAATGCGATAGTGGGTAGACATATATTTGTATTGCGAATCAAAAGGAATCTTACTGCGCAGCTCCGTGATCACCGACGGTAGCTGCCCTTTTGCCGCCAACACCTTCAGCGCGCCTTCGGTGGGGCCGCCGGTGATCTTCCATAGCCCGTTCTCATCTTTAATCAGCTGGCTGTCATTACACAAATCAATGGTGCGCAGATAGCGCTCCAGCAGCGACCCTTGGATAATCGTCAAAGGTGCAGCATCGTCAGCTTTATGAATGGCCCCCACCGGTTCATAGCTTACGCCCTCCACGCGGTAAATCTGATCGGCGGTGATAATGGCCTTTACGGTCATTTCATTCATGGTCAGCGTGCCGGTTTTATCCGAGCAGATTACGGTCATCGCCCCCAAGGTTTCCACGGTGGGCAATTTACGAATGATCGCCTGCTGCCGGGCCATGGTTTGCACACCCAGGGAAAGAATGATGGAGATAATGGCGGGTAATCCCTCGGGAACCGAGGCAACGGCAAGGCTAATCAGTGAAAGCATGAGCTCGGAAACCGGCATATCGCGGAACAACACACTGAAGACAAACAAGGCTGCCATCATCGCCAGAATAATCAGGAAAATGGCTTTACCCAGTTTGTCCATTTGCACGAGTAGCGGGGTGCGATGCTTCTCGATATCGGACATCATCTGGTTGATGTGGCCCAGTTCCGTGGCGCCGCCGGTCGCCACCACCAGCCCTTTTCCGCCCCCCGAACTCACGGTGGTGCCGGAGAACAGCAAATTCGTGCGATCGCCCAGCGGCAGTTCTCCACTCAGGGCCTCTGTACCCTTCTCAACGACTGTGGATTCGCCGGTAAGAATCGCTTCTTCAACCCGCAAATTATGGGCTTCGATAACGCGCAGATCAGCCGGGATGCGATCGCCCGCGCGGATAACCACCACATCGCCGGGTACCAATGCGGTGGTTGCCAGCGTCTCGTGATGACCAGCACGGATAACCACCGTTTCACTGGAAAGCATATTGCGAATGCTCTGCAGGGATTTTTCCGCGTTGCTCTCCTGAATGTGACCAATCAGGGCGTTCACTACCGCAACACCGAGGATCACCAGCGTATCCACCCAGTGGCCCATCACCGCCGTCAGGACCGCGGCCGCCAGCAATACATAGATTAAAACATCGTTAAAATGGGCCAAAAAGCGCAGCCAGGCTGGCTTGCCGGGCTTTTGAGGAAGCGCATTTTCTCCATACTGCTTTAATCTTGCTTCCGCTTCGGAACCACTTATCCCCTCGGTTGAACTGCCGGTATGCGTCAGCGCTTCATCGACAGAAAGCTGATAATAGGTACTTTCCGGTTTAGCTGTATTCATCGCTTTCTCCTCAAATCCTGTTTCGGAAATCAAGGCGGTGATATCTGGTTATGCACAGATTGCCATTAAACGAAAAGCGCAGACTCATTATTCCAGGCTGGAAAGAGGCACGCTCAGGATTGAAAAATAGGTAATTAATGGCTGCCAGCCCTAAGCTGAGCAGCTAAAATGCTGTAAGGCAAACGCTATAAATTTGAAAAATGAACGCTATAAACGTAGCACAGGTAAATTCAGCGCATTCATTTAGCAAAAGAAATAAGCAATGTGAGCGGGAAACTTATTCGCGCCCTTCACATCGTAATAGATAATAAAAAAATCAGTGTAAATTCATTGTAATGCTAGAAGTCCCACGTCTATTATGAAAACATTATGGCGATACAAAACTCTAGCCACCTGGATTTAATAACTATAAAAATAGCATTTTGTAGATTTTTGTTTTATTGATTTCAATAAAAATATTACAAATCATCTCCCTTTACTTTTTTTGACTTATCGGTCTATGCTCATCCATAACAAAATATCTCATTGAACCCTTTCCCGTTTATAGCGATGACGCCGTTTTACTGCGGCCCTGGTTAATGGAGGCAGCTATGCCTGTCTACAGCCTTTTTCGTATCAGCCTGTATGTTGTCCTGGCGATTATCACCTGCTCTGCCGTTGGCTTATTTACCTACGCGGTAGTTTCGATGTTGGGAAACTAATAAGCCACTAATAATAAAGTTGATAATTAACGCATTATTTCTGAGGGTAATACAGTGACGCGTTATTTTACTCTGCTTGCCATTGTTATTTTTATAACAACCGCTTGCGATCAAAAAAAGCAGGAAGTCGCTCCGCCACCGCGCATGGTCAAAGTTTTTGACGTTATGGCTTCCGGCGCATCGCAACAGCGCATATTTCCGGCTCGCATTGAGTCTGGCGACTCCACAGAGGTGTCATTTAAGCGTGGAGGGCAGATTGAGTCACTGGATATTCGTCAGGGAACCCGCGTGGTGCAGGGGCAGCAAATCGCCAGATTAACCGCACGCGAAGCCCAGCAACGCGTTAATGAACGACAAACTGCCGCCACGCTTGCCCAGCGCCAGTTTGCCCGCTTTCAAACGCTTTCAGGCCGGCAGGCAATTTCGCAGGCAGAGATGGACGTGCAGCGTGCCAATCGGGATGCCGCCAATGCAGCGCTACAAATCGCGCGCGAAGAGTTGGGTCAAATGACGCTGACCGCGCCCTTTAGCGGTATTGCCGCTACGGTTAATGTTCGCAATCATCAGGTGGTTGCCGCCGGTCAAACCATCGCCACCCTCACCCGCACCGATCTACTCGACGTGGTGTTTAGCGTGCCGGAGAACCTGTTTACCGCGTTAGATATGCGCAACATGACTTATCGACCCGTGGTGCGCATTAATAGCCTGCCGGATCGTGAATTCCAGGCAGAATACAAGGAACACACCGGCAGCAGCAGCAGTAACACCCTGACATGGCAAATTATTTTGACTATGCCGCGCCCAGCAGATTTTCCTGCAGTAGGCGGAGTGAGCGGCACGGTGACGATTAATCTCGCCAATTTGCCAGCCAATGTGGATCGTGAATCCCTCGTAGTACCTGTTGAAGCCGTGTTCAATCCGGATAACAGCCAGCGTAACGAACCCCACGTATGGGTTGTGCAGGGCAGCGGCGATCGGCTGCACGTGGAGGATCGAAAAGTCAGCGTCGGTGCAGTGACCGATCGCGGCGTGGTGATTACCGCCGGACTTCAGGCAGGGGAACGCGTGGTCGCCGCCGGGGTGAATGAACTGCATGCCCAGCAGCCGGTGCGCATCTGGACGCGTGAGCGGGGGTTGTAATGGATATCTCCCGGCAGTTTATTGATAATCCGGTACGCGTCTGGCTGGCGATTTTGTTACTGGGCGTCGGCGGTATTTTTGCCCTGCTCAATATTGGTCGCCTCGAAGATCCCGCGTTTACCATTAAAACCGCGGTGGTGGTTACGCATTATCCCGGTGCCTCCGCTCAGCAGGTGGAAGAGGAAGTCACTTTGCCACTGGAGAACGCGCTGCAGCAGTTGCCGTACCTAGACAACGTCAGTTCGATCTCATCTAATGGGCTGTCACAGATTACAGTGAACATTGCCTCACGCTACCATTCCCGTGAATTGCCGCAAATATGGGATGAACTGCGGCGCAGAGTGGGCGACGCGGCGCGTTTCTTTCCTCCCGGCGTTTCTGCACCGTTCGTCAATGATGATTTCGGCGATGTCTTCGGTTTTTTCTTCACGATTTCAGGCGATAACTTCAGTAATTCGGAGTTAGTGCAGTACGCGGAGCAGCTGCGTCGTGAACTGGTGCTGGTTCCGGGCGTGGGGAAAGTGGCGCTCGGCGGAGTGATCCCCCAGCAAATTAACGTCGATGTTTCGCTGACGATGATGGCTGCGCGCGGCATCACCCTGCCGCAACTTGCCAGCGTGCTGAGCCGCCTGAATGTGGTTTCAAGCGCGGGAGAGATCAAAGCCGGGACGGAATCTATCCGCCTGCATCCCACCGGTGAGTTTCAAAACATCGAAGAGTTAAGCAATCTGCTGGTGAGCCCGCCGGGCGACCACGCCACCACCCGATTACGCGATATCGCTACGCTCTCGCGTGGGCTGAGCGATTCGCCCTCCAGCATTTACCATGCCAACGTACGTCCGGCGGTGACCATGGGAATTTCGTTTATCCCTGGGGTAAACGTGATTGACGTTGGTCGTGCGCTGGAGGCCAAACTGCAGCAGATGTCGGCAGAAAAGCCAGCGGGCATCCAACTCAATGTGTTTTACGATCAGGCTGCGGAAGTGGCGCACTCCGTGAATGGCTTTATTGCTAATTTCCTCATGGCATTAGCGATTGTGGTCGGCGTGCTGCTGATTTTTATGGGCGTGCGCAGCGGCATAATTATTGCGCTTTCACTGGCGCTGAATGTGCTGGGTACGCTGCTGATCATGTATCTGTGCGGTATTGAGCTACAGCGTATCTCGCTGGGCGCGCTCATCATCGCCCTCAGTATGCTGGTGGATAATGCCATTGTGATTGTCGAAGGCGTGCTGATGGCGCGCCAGCAAAACTCGCCCCTCATGACCACCATCAACTTCGTTATTCGCCGCACCGCCTTCCCCCTCTTGGGAGCGACAATCATCGCCATTCTGGCGTTTGCCCCCATCGGATTATCGCAGGATTCTACCGGTGAATACTGCAAATCGCTGTTTCAGGTGTTGCTGATTTCCCTGCTGCTGAGCTGGTTTTGCGCCCTCACTATCACACCGGTACTGATCAAATGGTGGCTGTTTAACGCGCAGGCGTCAGCAGCCGCCGCGGTCAGTGTCTCACCTTATGAGGGTGGCTTTTATCGGCTTTATCAGCGGATGTTGCAGGTGCTGCTCACGCAGAAAACCCTCACGCTTTCTCTGATGGCGGTGCTGCTGGCGTTAGCAATTTGGGGATTCGGCTCGGTACGGCAAAATTTCTTTCCGTCTGCCAATACGCCGATCTTCTTTGTCGATCTCTGGTTACCTTACGGCACCGACATCAAATCTACTGAAAACATGGCCAGCGAGATTGAGAAATCGATTACCGGCCAGCAGGGCGTGATCTCGACGGTAACCACCATTGGTCAGGGCAGCATGCGCTTTATTCTCACTTACAACGGGCAGCGCCAGTACAGCAATTACGCGCAGATCATGGTGCGCATGGACGATCAGCGCAATATCACCGCCCTTACCCGGCGTATTGACAGCTACATTGCACGCCAGTATCCGCAGGTGAACGCCAGCACCAAACGGGTGATGTTTGGCCCTTCCGGCGGCAGCGCGATCGAGGTGCGTATTAAGGGACCCGATCCCGACAGAATGCGGCTGATTGCCAGCCAGGTTGATGCCATCCTGACTCAGGATTCCGCCACTGATAGCGTGCGGAATGATTGGCAAAACCGCAGCAAAGTTATTCGCCCGCAGTACAATCTGGCGCTCGGCCGTGAGTTAGGCGTGGATAAACAGGATGTTGATAACGCGCTGGAGATGAATTTCTCAGGCAGCCGCGTGGGGCTTTATCGTGAAGGCGCCGATTTGCTGCCGGTAATGGTGCGGCCACCGGCCAGCGAGCGGCAGGACGCCAATCATCTGAATAATGTGCTGGTGTGGAGCCAGAGCCAGCAGCAGTATATTCCGCTCAGTAATGTTGTAAGCGGCTTCAGCTTGCAATGGGAAGATCCGCTGATTCTGCGCCGCGATCGCAGCCGGGTGCTGACGGTTCAGACCGACCCGAATCCGCTCAGCAACGATACGTCCGGTGATATTCTGGCGCGCGTAAAGCCGCTGATTGATCACATCCCGCTGCCGCACGGATACAGCATCGAATGGGGAGGCGATGCCGAAAGTTCCAGTGAGGCGCAGCAAGGAGTGTTTACCTCGCTGCCGCTGGGGTATCTGGTGATGTTCGTCATTACCGTGCTGATGTTCAGCTCACTGAAGAATGCCGTTGCCATCTGGCTGACGGTGCCGCTGGCGCTAATCGGTGTCACGCCCGGTTTCTTGATCACCGGCATTCCGTTTGGTTTTATGGCCCTTATTGGCCTGTTAAGCCTGAGTGGCATGTTGATCCGTAACGGAATTGTGCTGGTTGAGGAGATTGAACAACAGAAGCTGTTGAAGCCGCTGGGAGAAGCGATCCTCTATGCCGCCACCTCGCGTTTGCGCCCGATTTTGCTCACGGCTTTCACTACCGTGCTGGGACTCGCGCCGCTGCTGCGTGATGTATTTTTTCAAAGCATGGCGGTGGTGATTATGTTCGGCCTGGGCTTTGCAACCGTACTGACGCTGCTGGTTCTGCCGGTGATCTATGCCTGCTTCCATCGCCAAACCGCGTCATGAATAATACCGGGCTCAATGTCATCAAAACCCTGGGTTGCATGGCGGCAGTGACGTTCTTCACCCTGTACAACACCTGGGATCGCTACGATTATGATTACCACTGGATTCTGGCGTTTCTTACCTTTATTTCCACCATTGCTACGCCGCTGTTTTTTGTCGTCGCCGGGATTATGGATGCGCGCGCCGAGCAGGATGTGCACTGGCAGATAGGAAAGATCAGAAATGTGGTGATCGTGTTTCTCTTCTGGATGACGATCTATTACCTGTGGGAACCTTATCAGCGCGGCTATTTGATTCAACCGTGGTTCGTTTTCTCATTCATTATTATCTACAGTTTTCATCCGCTGCTGCTCTGGCTTAGCCGGCATCGGCTGCTGTTCTGTGGGCTGGTGTTTAGCCTGCTGGTCTTTTCTTACGGCTACGACCTGCTCTCGGTTTTGTATCCTGATGAGCACCTCTTTAGTCTTGAACCGCAATATCGCCTCTGGACGTGGCTGCTGTTTTACTTAACCGGCCAGCTGCTGGGCGATGCGCTAATTGCCGACTGGATGGCGCGCAAAAAGGTGGCGCGCGGCGCGATTATCGCCCTGCCCGTTATTTATCTTTTCACCTGGTTTTACGAGCAGCACTTCTTCTTTGCGCTGTTTAAAGCCGATCGCAATGCCTTCATCCTGACCGGATCGCAAATCTATCTGCTGGTGGTGGCGCTGGTCATTGCCGCCAGCGAGGTGCGCTTTCGCCGCAATGCGGCCATAAAAGAAGCCCTGCTGGGGACCATTAGCAAAACCATGACCGGAGTCTACATCCTGCATTATTCGGTATTCCACCTGGTGACAGCGCTGATTCCGATTACCTCGTTAGCCACCAAGCTGACGCTGATTGTGGTCACCTTTGCCGCCTCGGTGTTGCTGTCGCGGCTGATTCTCGCCAGCGGCTGGTTGAAACAAGTCATAACGCTTTAAGGCAGGGTTGAACATCAGCCTGGCTGCTGCAATCGATGCGCCCTTTTATCTGCAGCATCATAAAATCAAAAAACGGATTGGATGTATTGCGCATCAGGGTATCAAGCCCAACGATCAGGCTGGCGGTTTCGCCACGCAGTGAAATGGTGCCAAAGCTAATGCCATAACGGTTCCTTTCGCTCGGTTCGCGGCCATACAACGAATCGCTAAGCGGAAATGGCAGCGCAATATGCGATAGAGAATACGTATCCTGCGGCCACGCCGCATGCAATGAACGCACTCTCTCTTGAGTTTCTTCAGCCGGGGTAATACGCGCCACGGTGTCATAGGTATTGGGCGACGCATTGGTGATCACCGTGGATGTGTAGCGACGCGGTGCCGGGGGCAATAAACTGTTTGCTGCCGAATACAGTGCGGGTCTGAAGAGCGCGCGTAGGTTTGCCGCCTGATTGATGTCGAACATCACCAGCTCGCTGCCGTTATCCGGCAAATAGCGATAAAACGCATTCACGACCGCGCGGGTGCTGATGGTGGAATCCAGCACGGACTGGAAGGTCAGCACCGGTGGAAATGCCTGCATTTTTCCGCTGCGTATGATGTGCAGCATTTGATCCTGCATGGCCTGGGTTAATAGCCAGGATTGACGCGCGGCGCGCACAGGAAATGAGTTGTATTTAAAGGGATTATATTCCGGAACGATACTCAGCCAGGCGGCTTTGGCGAATCCTGGAATGGCTGCTGGCCAGCCTGCTAATCCGGCAAATCGCGCATAGGCGGTGACGCCAATCATCGGCGACAACAGCACAATCTGCTGCGGTTTACGCAGCGCGTTATTTTGCAGGCTATCGAGGCTGTACTTCACGGCTAATGCGCCGCCGTTGGAGTAGCCAACCAGATGTAAGGGCACATTGTTTCCCGCCAGGCGCGTGGCTTCGCGCACCGCTAAGCGGGTCACCGCCATCCACATTTGCCAGTCGACTTTAGTGAGCGAGCCGGGTGCCGTGCCGTGACCGGGCAAGCGCGGCACCACCGCTACAAAGCCCTTTTGCTGATAGGCCTGCGCCAGATAACGCATGCTGTAGGGCGAATCGGTTAACCCATGCAGCAATACCACAGCACCTTTCACCTCACCTTCTGGTTCAAGAATAAAAGAGCGATTCCAGTCGGTATCAAACCGCGCTGGATAAACTGAACTGTGTTGGTTAAAGCGGTTAAGTGGCGTTTTATCCTCATCACTGAGTTGATCGGTTACATTGACTTTCATGTCATGGAAAATGGCATCTTCTCGCGCCAGATAATCAGCGAAGCTGGCGCGATCAATCTCATCTTTCGCCATTTCATGTGCGGCCCAGGTATGCCAGCGGTGCAATGGCGGCCCCTGCTCGGATTGATAACCGCGAATCCCCAGAAACACGATGAGTAAAACCAACACGCCCACGGCTGTTCGCTTAAGGAGTTTGCCAATTTTATCTTTGTACAGTGCGTTAGCGGCATCAGAACGCATAGCGTAACCAGGCGAACAGCACGTTGCCGTTATTGTAGGTGCCGGGAATGTAAGTGAACTGCACGTTGAGGCGTTTATAGCCCGCAGAGAACAGCGGCAGGACAATGGGCAGCGGGACATAATTGGCGAAATCATCCCGTGCCGTAATGCCAGCGGTTAGCCCCAGACCGAGACGAAAATCGCGCTGCTGGTCCAGATACCAACCTTTCTCCCAACCATAGCCAACAATCGGCTGCCATTCATTATGCGAATCTTTAAATGCCATCGCATAGAGCGCGCTCCAGTTACCCTCTTCATTGATGCGTGAAACGCCGAAGCCACCGCCCCACGGCGTTTCATTATAGTTGTCCGTTTTCTCTTTATCGTAAGCGAAGCGCGCGTGCCAGCTAATAAAGGGCAAATAGAGATCGTAATACTGCGGTTCCTGCCAGGTTTGAGAAACGTCCTGCTTGAGCCATTCCCAGCCATCACTCAGCGTGCCAGCCGCGCTGGCAGGAAAGACACTCAGAATCAAGATAAGAGACCAGGTCGCCTGAAGACTTCGCATAGTTTATGCCTCTGAAATTCATCGACATGAAAAGGGGGTGGAAAAGCTGACGTGCTAAGAGAGCAGATCAAGCCACTTAACCGGGTAGATTATAGTTGCTTGTTATTGCTATAGGAAATTTCTGACGGGCCAAATGCCCATGGCTATGGGCCGATAAAATCCGTTTTATAAACGTATCAGAAGCGGCCAGGAAGCCCTTTCGCGCTTCCTGGTTTTATATCAGAACGGTCCCCAGTTTATCGCCACGCCAATCAGCAGCATCACTACGCAGATAACAAACCACACGGCGATGACCGGCGCAACAAAACGCAGCCATTTGCCAAACGACACGTTCGCCGTGGCCAAAACCGCCATCAGCACGCCTGATGTAGGGCTCATGCAGTTTACGATGCCTTCACCCAGCAGCACCGTCTGCACCATTACCTGACGCGTCAAACCAAGGTTATCGCCGAGCGGTGAGAAGATGGGAATCAGCAAAGCAGACTCGCCGGAACCGGAAGAGATGCCGAAGTGCATCAAGGCGGCACTGATAAACATGCCAATCGCTGCTGCGGTTGGCGGAATAGGCGCCAGCAAATCAGACAGGAAACCGACAATCGGGTCCAGCACGTTGCCCTGCTGCAGCACCAGCGAAATCGAGGCTGCCATGCCGACGATAAACCCGCCCTTCACCAGCTTCGAACAGCCGCTGAGGAAGGTGTTGGCGATATCCGAACCCGACATGCGCCCCATCAACCCCACGGCAATTGAGAGTAAGATAAACATCGCCGACATCTCACTGGTGCCCCAGTGAAACTTCACCGCCCCGCTAATGAACAGCAGCAGCGACAGCCCGACCGTACTTAAAATGAGCTTATGACGACCAGTAACCTTCGCCGTTTGCTCAGCGCCCTGCGCCTGTTTTGGCCGCAGATACCCATCCTGACGCGCGCGACGGATTGACCAGATCAGGTAAGCAATCGCGCTGACGACAAACAGCAAACAGGTAATACCGCGAAGTAGCATGCCTGAGAACAACGGCAGCTGTGCCAGATGCTGAGTTAAACCGGTGGTCGCCGGGTTGAGGATTGCCACGTTGAAACCCGCCGCGCAGGTGAGGTAAACCAGCGACGCGCCCAAAATTGGCGGCAACCCCATTGAGCGCGCCACCAGCAGGCCAATGGGCACAAACGCCACCACCGCGTTGACCACGACACCGGTAGTGCCTAACAAGGCAAAGATAGTGCCGAAAATCAGCACCATGCGCGTGTCACTGAGGCGCGTGCTGCGCGACAGGGAATTCAACGCCGTGGCGATGGCACCCGTTTCCTCAACCACCGCCAGCACGCCACCGGTAAATAGAATCAGAAAGATAATCGGTGCGGATTTCACCATCCCTTTGGCAATCGCCGTAAAGATTTCCAGCGGATAAACCCCGCTTTGCGGTACCGCATGCAAACTGTCTTTTACGGCAAATTTGATCCCGTCACGCGTGACGAAATCAAAGACGCCGGCCGGAATTAGCCATGTTGCTACCGCCGCCAGAACCAAAATGATAAACAGCAAAAGATAAGGACTCTGCCCGCTTTCCTGCACGGGCGCTGCGCTGCTGGCCTGCTGAATGTTTAGTTGTGACATGGCGTGACCTCCTCACTGTCTGCGAGGATCATGCCTGCCACTAACGCTGCGCGCGGGACGATGTCAGCAATAATAATGTGCTCATGACGTGCGTGGATGCCCGCACCGGTTGCGCCGAGACCGTCCAGCGTCGGTAATCCCAAAGCCGCCGTAAAATTGCCGTCGCTGCCGCCGCCGACCGATTTTCCTTCCAGCGAAAAGCCCAGCGCCTGCGCCACCCGCTGGGCGCGCGTTAACAGCAGCAGCGAGGCGGACGTCTGGCGCATCGGCGGACGCTTCTGTCCACCGCTGATGCGTAAACCAATCCCCGCGCTAAATGGCTGAAGTTGATTGATGGCCGCATCAATGCGCTGTGCCTCTTCTTCGCACGTGACGCGCGTATCAATACCGAGTTGCGCGTGGTCCGCCACCACATTGATGCGACCGCCGCCGTTGGCGATGCCGACATTGACCGTGGTGCCGCGCTCTGGCGCATTCAGGGCATGCAGCACCAGAATTTGCTGGGCCATCTCCTGAATTGCACTCACGCCCTCTTCCGGATTATTGCCGGCGTGGGCAGCTTGCCCGGCGATGGTGATGTCATAACGTCCGGTGCCTTTGCGCGCCACTTTCAGCGCCCCGCTGCCCGCCACGGCAGGCTCAACCACTAAAACCTGATCGGCTCCCGGCGCATGTTGCGCCAGCCAGTCGCTGGAGCTCGGGCTGCCTAACTCCTCATCGCTGTTACACAGGAAAACGATGCGTTTGCCCACCAGCCGATCCAGCGCCTGCAAGGCGCGCACTGCCCAAATCGCCTGAACCAGCCCGGCTTTCATATCCAGTACGCCTGGCCCGAATAACTTGCCCTCTTCTTCGCGTAGCGTCAGTTCGCCCCGATCCCAGACGGTATCGAAATGGCCGATGATAGTTGTTTGCGGCCCGCTATCGCCCAAGGTGAATTTGAGGTGATTGCCGTACTCCTGCTGCCGCGACACGCTAGCGCTAATGCCTAACCGTTGCTGAAACAGGCTTTGCAACACTTCACCACACTCGTCAACCGCCAGTTTGTCGTGCGAAGGCGATTCCGCCGCCACCAGACGTTTGATGTCTCCCAGAATTTCATCGGCATGGTGCTGCAAATAATCTTTTATATTTTTCATGTTATTACCCATCTGTCTTAGTGTCACAGCCAGTATGCGCAGAAATATTGACGTTAAAAAATGAGGAGTAAATGTTAATATTGTTGCTCTGAGAGCAACAGATTGGCAAAAAGTATGACGTTGTCCACTTATCCTGAGAAATCCATAAGCTATTTGTATGAAGTTGGATTGCATGGCGGTATTCGCCGCGCGGCAGATGCGCTGGGAATCAATCCCTCAGTGATTAGCCGGCAGCTTTCATCTTTGGAACGCAGCCTGCAACTGCCGCTGCTGGAGCGGCGCGGACGCAACGTGGTGTTGACCGAAGCGGGCAAAATGCTGGCGGAGGATTTCGCCCAAACCAGCCAGCGCCGTAAGATGCTGGAGCGGCAGCTGCAGGATTTGCGTCATATGCGCGGCGGCTCAATTAACCTGCGCGTCGGACAAGGCATGGTGGACGATGTCGTCAGGCATGTGGTGCAGGCATTTTCTCTCGCCTACCCTGGCGTGTTTGTGAACATCATGTCAGGCGATATGCAAACCACGGTGATGCTGATAGCAAAAGGAGAAGTGGATATGGCGGTGAGCTTCGGCCCAGCGGGACCGCCGGGCGTGAAATGCCTGAGTTTTCAGCGCGGCCCTATTTGCGCCATCGTGCCGCCGGATCATCCGCTGGCAGGGCTTACAGCCGT
Source organism: Candidatus Pantoea floridensis (assembly GCF_900215435.1). Taxonomy (NCBI): domain Bacteria; kingdom Pseudomonadati; phylum Pseudomonadota; class Gammaproteobacteria; order Enterobacterales; family Erwiniaceae; genus Pantoea; species Candidatus Pantoea floridensis. The sequence continues at coordinate 646,614 of NZ_OCMY01000002.1, read as the reverse complement.
CAGCGCCAGCCAATTAACCCAGCATCGTTTAATTGCCATGGATGAAAAGTTTGGTTTGCAGCGTTACATCAACGCCATCTTCAAAAGTGAAGGGATTATTTTTACGCCTTCCTACTGTTGCAATCTGTTTTCCAGCGCCATTGCGCTAACGCAGGCCGGTTTAGGCATCTCATTTATGACTGCTCAATCGGTGAAAGCACCGCTGCAACGCGGCGAACTGGTGGCTGTTCCCATTGATCATCGCATCGCCAAAGAAAGTCAGTGTCATCTGCTGCGCAGCGCCGATCACCGTTTGACGCCTGCCGCGCATTATCTTTGGCAGCTGCTGTGCCAGTTCTTTACGGCTTCATTAGAGGATGAAGTTTGAGGTTAATTCCTCACTAACCAACTGCGATGGGGAACACGATAACCCCAGGTTACGCTCATAATTTTGATGGTACCCAATGAATTTCCGTCATTTCACGTCCCGGTAGAGGTGATAACGCCGAAGTTATCTACGATCTACTGGATATGATGTCGTTACCTCTAATCAATCACTTTATTCACTGACGTTAGCCAGTAATTGTTCAATTATTGGATTTAGCTGCGTATGCATCGCATAGCAAATTCCGGTTCGGCGCATGAGTGGATAACCGGGAAGAGAACGAAAAGCCACATTACACTGCTCTTCAACTAATGAAACCGGAGCGATAGTTAAGCCAACACCCGCGGCAACCAGGTTCAGTGCTAACGTGAAACTTCCCGCGTTAGCACGAGGAAAATTGCCAGAAGTGCCATATAGCGGCAGGAAACGCTGATGGGATTCGTGCTCCGGAGACATCACCCAAGGTTGATCGTTGAGCTGCTTAGCGGTTAATTCGGTGATTTGACTCATCGGGTGATTGAGTGGAAAAGCCAGCACATAGCGCTCATCAAATAGCGGAATAAAGAGTTCGTCTTCGCAAAGCTGACCTTCGCAGCCCAGGCGGATATCGCCGCTACATCCAGGCGTCAGCGTTAATAACACATCTGGCAAATTATGATTGATTCGTTCCAGCAGGGTGATCAGTTGGGATGAGGCAATATCCTGTTCAATACCTAAACTGAGCGGAAACTTATCATGCTTTTTGCGGAATCGAGCGGTTAACGCACTCATTTCGCCCATCATTCGTCGGGCGTGAGGATAAAGGACTCGTGCGTCTTCGGTCACCTCCACTCCACGTGGTTTACGCACGAATAACTGCGTACCTAACTCTTCTTCAAGAGCTTTGATGGTAGCGGAGAGTGCGGGTTGGGTCAGACTTAGCTCTGCAGCCGCCCGGGTAATATTGCGTTCTTCAAACACACAAAGGAAAGCTGTCAGCTGTCGCTTATCCATAATTAAATTTTATGCCTGTAAAAGAAATAAACGATTTTTCATCAAAATTACGCCAATTTAAAGTGATGCCCACCATTAAGCTATCATTTTTATTTATGAGGAATGTTGATGAGCAATTCAGCCAAAGCTTTAGTTGTTATTACTGGAGCAAGTTCTGGTATCGGGTTGGCCACCGCTAAGTTGTTGTCTGCTCGCGGCCATGCGCTGCTGCTGCTGGCACGCCGTGTTGACCGTATGAACGCCTTAAACTTGCCCAATACGCTGTGCCGTGCGGTAGACATCACTGATATTGATGCATTTACTGCAGCAGTAAATGAAGCTGAGCAGCAGTTTGGGCCGGTAGATGCGCTGGTTAACAACGCGGGTGTGATGCTGCTGGGCACTGTTGAACATCAGGCCCCGCATGAGTGGGAGCAAATGCTTAATGTGAATGTGAAAGGCCTATTGAATGGCGTCCATGCTGTTACTAAGGGCATGATTGAACGTAAAGCGGGCACCATTATCAACATCAGTTCCGTTGCGGGGCGTAAGACTTTCCCAAATCATGTTGTTTATGTTGGAACCAAATTTGCCGTTCATGGTATGTCAGAAAATTTACGTGAGGAGCTCTCCCCACATAACGTGCGCGTTATTGTGATTGCACCCGGAGCGGTTGAAACCGAGCTGCTAAGCCATACAACGAATGATGATATCAAAACCGGATATAACCAGTGGAAGCAAGAGATGGGCGGTAAAGTATTGAGTGCGGAAGATGTGGCTCATGCGATTGAGTATGCCTATTCGCAACCTGAATACGTATGCGTTCGGGAAATTGTATTAGCCGCGACGCGGCAGAATGCTTAAAACGGTTTTTTGAGGGGCTTGAGAGCCCCTTGTTCTAATAGGGTGTTGTGACAATCCAGAAAGAGGCATCAAATAATTATTGTATTTCTGAGCTTAACATTACCGGGGTGTCATAGTGGGTATTATCCAGTACGATGTCGGAGATCGCTTTGGGAGAATCCTCTTCCAGGTAACGATGGTGAACAGGAATATATCGACTTCTGTATAAATCGAGAATGCTGTGACCAAATTTCGGCACATCCCGGACGGTTCCCCGTCGTAGCATTTCCTTGTCCGATATATCCAAAAAAATCTTATAGTTTAAAAAAGGCAGTATGGGCGCTCGGAACAGCAAAACCCCCTCCAGAATAACGATGGTTTTTACATCAATATCCAGGTGAATTTTTTTCGTCTGCTGACCGCTGCCAAGATCTATACAGTCAATTTCTTTGTTGAGTACACCTTTTTCTTCCAGTGGGATGAGGACTTCATTAATGAGTTTCCCGCTATCGAAGGCCTTATTATAAAAAGCATTTATTTCGTCGTCACGTCCATCTGTCCACTGTATGGCAGGGAAAGGATGATGAAAATCATCATAATGAATAATCTGAACTTTCTTTCCCTGACTCTGTAAGTACCGGGCGAGCCCTGCCGAAAAAAGGGTTTTACCAGAAGTATACGTTCCGCTAATACCGATACTAAATAATACTTAATCCTAATCCATAAAAATAAAAGGCTATATCTGGCCCTGCTGCATTTTGATAAAAATATGTGGATGATTGAGGTATTTCATCTTATTGATTAATCTTGTCACAGTCTCTGCTGATATTTCGTTTGGTTAAAATAAAACTGAATTGACAACAAATAACTATATTTTGGGTCTATCAATTCAAGGTATCACTCGTGCGGGTGTGCTGCGGTAATACGCAAATCAAGCGATAAAGAGGTGCGGCAGACGGACGCGGGTTGACAATTGAGAGGCCTCAAAGATACAGTTGATTTCGCAGCCATCTTTATGGTCTTGCCGCAGGCGTTATCGTTATCCAACGCGCCCAATACCGAGAGGGCCTCAGCAGAGGGAACTCGGAACAGGCGCCACGGTATTGCCTTCATTCTTCTCTTTTTGGTGGATCCCTGAACCGAACTTGCACAGTATGGCTACATTAGCCATGTGGGCTTTCGAAGATCCCCTGCACCAGAATTCATGAAAATTATCGTGGCCTTCCCCTTAGCACCCTGATGGAAAGGTAACCACCATGAAGATGACTGAAAACACTATTCTGATTACTGGCGGCACAAGTGGTATAGGCCGTGCGCTCGCTGAGGCATTTCATGACCGCGGAAATCGCGTTATTGTCACTGGGCGCCGTCAAAACTTGCTCGACGAAATTATTGCAAAACGTCCAGCTATCGTCGGCTTACCGTTGGATCTCGGCGACCCTATTTCACTGGCCCGCCTCGCTGAAGACATCCACGCCAGATTTCCGGATCTTAATGTACTCATTGCAAATGCCGGCATTTCTCGGTCAGAGGACGTCACGGCGGATAGCTGGGACGTAACGGACGCTGAGGAGATCATCGAAACTAACATCCTGGGCGTAGTCCGCGTGACGTCGGCCTTGCTGCCAGTGCTGAAAAAGAATCCAAATGCGACAATCATGGCAACCAGTTCTGCTCTGGCATTCCTCCCTCTTACCAGTTATCCAACCTATTGTGCGAGTAAAGCTTTTCTACATTCCTGGCTTACGTCTCTACGTCATCAACTCCGCAAGATTCCTGTGGAAGTGCTGGAGCTTTCACCACCCTATGTGCAAACGGAACTGACGGGCGTACAGCAGGCCGCCGATCCTCGCGCCATGCCGACTGGCGACTACATCGCACAGGTGATGCAACTTCTCGAACGTGACGAGATCACCCGAGGAGAGCTTCTGCTGGAGCGCGATCATGCGCGGCGGTGGGCTGAGCGAGATGGCACCTACGATGCTATCTTTGGAGCCATGAACCCGTAATATTAAGCTCCAGTGCAGCGCCCATAACATCACACTCGACGTTTAAGGTGTGCTTCCGCCAATAATTATTAACGTTACTATTTTGGGGCTTTTATCTGGCCCCTTTCTCAAAGAGCTTCAGTAAAAAAACAATAATTACCCTGCAATCAGCTGAAATTTACAGGCATATAGCCATCTGGGCATTTAAGCGGTTAAAATAATTATACCTTAATGTTGCTAAATTAATTTCTCTATGTCTTAATAGCGCCATCGGTTTGGAATACAGACCTTATGAAAGCAGTTTTAGTAAAGCAGTCCTCAGTTCAGGTGTTATCTCAAGATACCCTTCTTCGTGAGCCTCCTCCTAAGTGCCCAATAAGTCACTCTCTAACTACAGGCCATCATCGCCGCTCTTAGTGGCTCATCAATTAAGGAAGTATCTATGTCTAATAAAATGACTGGTTTAGTAAAATGGTTTAACTCGGATAAAGGTTTTGGCTTTATCACGCCGAACGACGGCAGCAAGGATGTCTTTGTCCATTTCTCTGCGATTCAGAGCGACAATTACAAAACCCTCGATGAAGGTCAGCAAGTCTCTTTCACCATTGAAAATGGTGCTAAAGGTCCAGCTGCTGGAAACGTTACGCCGCTGTAATCGGCGTTATTATCAGTGGCGCTTACAATAGCGATGAAGACAATAGTCTGAGCAGTTAAGCTCTCGTGATAATAAAATAAACCCGCCCAGCGCGGGTTTTTTATTACCTTTATTTTGCTCATGGCAGCGCCAATTTATCTTTCTGCTCATCAAATACGGCAATTAAATGATCAGCGATTGCTCTGACTCTGCGTGAGCCAGCTAAGTCAGAATGCATCACCAGCCATAATGCCTGATCCGCACCGATATCAGCGGTCACACAATGCAGACCGTTTTCCCTCGCCATAAAGTGCGGTAACACGCCTAATCCCAGCCCCGCAGCCACTGCTGAAACCTGCGCAACCAGCGTGTTCGCCTCTAATCTGCATGGCCTGCCTCGAAGTTTTCGTGTGACCCAACGCGCAGCAGGCAGGTGCTGATGTGCGTCAGTCCAGGTCACATATTGAGCCTCGTCCAGCGGTAAACTCCCGAGAGCTTCAAGATACTTTTTGGCACCGTATACGCCAAAACCTACGGTTCCCAACCGTTTTAACGTCAGATTCCCGGCATCAGGCTTGACCATGCGAATGGCTAAATCTGCGTCCCTGCGGTGCAGGTTGACGGACTGCACGCCGCTGTGTAACTCCAGCCGCAGGTCGGGATAGCGATTTAGAAGCCTTGTCAGTGACGGCAAAATAACATGCGTGGCCAGATTGTCCGATGTTGCCAGCCGAACCAGCCCGGCCACATTACCCTGCAGTTTCGCCGTCTCGCCGAATGTAAGGCCTGCATATTCCAGCGCCTCCGCCCGCTCCAGCAGTGCCTCACCATCGTCCGTTAGCCGGTATCCACTTTGGTGCCTGCTGAAAAGCGGTATTGCCAGCGATTGCTCAAGCCGATCCAGCCTTCTGGAAATCGTAGCAATGCCCATATCTAACGCTTCAGCCGCGCCACTCAACGTTCCCGCTCGAGCAATGGCCAGGAAAATCCGCGTGTCGTCCCAGTTGAAATCTCTCTTCATGCTTTTTCCATTTATGGAAAACGGCTCTCCGTTTTCAGCTCTGTTTTATCACTTTAAGAGGGATGATACTGCCACCTTCACAAGGAGATAAACATGCAAACACATAATTCGAGGCTATCACTCAACGTATCCGCCAGAAGGGATGAAAGGCGTAGGTGCCTGTATCTAGCCGGTCCTAAACGTTCCCTCGCAGACTTCTCACGATTTTATTGAAGGATATTGATTACATGAGCGATACCGTTTTACACGTACGGCCGTCACCTGCACGCGCCTGGATAGCTGTGATTGCGCTGGGAATCAGTGCTTTTTCCATTGTAACCAGCGAGCTGGCACCTGTTGGTATGCTCAGCATGTTAGCGAAGGATCTGCAGCAGACTGAATCTGGCACAGGTCTTGTCGTGACAGCCTATGGCTGGGTTGGCGCACTGGCCGCGCTACTGTCCGGGACCATACCAGCACGGATTTCCCGCAAAGCGCTGCTTGTGGTTCTGATGCTGGTCCTTGCGCTTTCATGTATGGCGGCGACCCAATCCCACTCATTAAACACGTTTATGAGTGCGCGTATGGCAGGCGCACTGGCACACGGGGCTTTCTGGGCACTCATCGGCACCGTGGCAGTACAGTTGGTTCCCATCGAAAAGTTGGGGCTTGCCACCTCAATTATCTTTGGCGGCGTTTCGGCTGCCAGCGTTCTGGGTGTCCCGCTGTCCAGTTTTATTGCGGATATCGCCGGATGGCGTAATGCATTTATGGCCATTTCTCTGCTGGCACTTGCCACGGCCTGTGCTTTGTACTGGACGCTTCCGACGCTGGCGGCATCGCAACCCCTAAAGCTGCAGGTTTATTGCGGGATCATCAAAAACCCGCTGCTCCTCAGCCTTTACGTGGCAACTGCCTGCATTATTTCGGCGCACTTTGCGGCGTTCACCTACCTTGAACCCCTGCTGACGCAGGCTCAGGCGGTACCGGCGGCCTCCATTTCTGCCCTGCTGCTGACGTTAGGGCTTGCCGGTCTGGTGGGAAATGTTATTGCCGGTAAGCTGATTGATCGTCATATCAAAGGGCTAATTTTCATTGCACTTCTCATGAGTGCTGGCGCACTCGGCCTGCTTGGCCTGGGAAGCGCGGCTCCTCTTCCTTTCTGGTGCACCGCGCTGCTGCTCGGAGTATGGGGCGCAGGGATCTCGATAGTGTTTGTGGGGTTGCAGACGTGGTTGCTTCGTAGCGCTGGAGAGGCGGCACAACCGGCGTCAGCTATATACGTGGCCATTTTCAACGCCGCGATCGGAACCGGTGCACTAGCCGGAGGCCGGGTGATAGCCGCAGCCGGTCTTCAGGGCATGGTATTACTGGCCGCCGTTGTCATCATCGGCAGCATGGTTCTGGTCTCAAGGCTGAAAAAACCTGAGGCGTAGAAAGATGCGTTATCAATGATGATGGGCAAACCGCTTTGTCGGGTGTGCGAGTCAAATATATCGCTGATATTGAATAACTTCGCCCACTTTATCCAGCGCCATTTTCAGCTTATCCAGGCTCACTGACCCCAGAGCGAGACGTATTGCGTGCGGAACGTTTGGGGCAGTACTGAACGGCTCGGCTGTTGAAACAGAAATATGCTGGTTCAACAGCTGGCGCACCACCTGTTCCGCGCGGATCTCTTCTGCCAGCGGTAGCCAGATAAAATAAGAATTCTCATGGCTAACGTAATCGAGCGATCCCAACCTTTCCCGCGCCAGAGCTTGCCGCTGGCGAGCATCTTTCCGTTTTAATGATTCCAGCCGCCTGATAGTCCCATCCTGCAGCCAACCGGCCACCAGCGTCGTCATCAGCGATGGCGTGTTCCACACCGTGGCGCGAATAGCTCGCTCGATCGCTGGGCGAAATGCTGGCGGACATACCACCGCACCCACCCGCAGCCCGGCAGCAATATTTTTAGCAAAGCCCGTCACATAAAGGGTTCTTTCGGGAGCGAGCAAGGCAAACGGCGGCGGAGAACGCTCCGCCAGATAAGCGTAGGCAGCGTCCTCAATGATCACTAAATCATGTTCGCGAGCAATGCCGGTGATCTCGCGCCGCTGCGCATGGTCGAGCACCCAGCCAAGCGGATTATGCAGAGTCGGCATCGTGTAAATGGCCTTGATACGGCGCCGTTTGCAAAGCTGTCTCAGTGCATTGAGATCGGGTCCGGTTGAGGTGACGGGCACGGGAGCCAGCTCCAGCTGATACAGCGTGGCCAGAGCTTTGAACCCCGAATAGGTCAGCGCATCAACGGCCACGACATCCCCCGGACGGAGCATCCCCATCGCGGCAACAGTCAAGCCATGCTGTGCGCCGTTCACGATGAGAATGTTTTCAGCAGCAGGCTTGAGGCCAAAACCGGTAAGCCAGCTTGCAATTGCCTCACGATCGTTCTGTCTGCCTGCATGGGGCTGATAGCGCAGCAGTGATTCCAAATCACCTGAGGTTGTGAGATTGCGTAGCGCATCGCGCAGCAGTTCGGCCTGGTGAGGTAATGAGGGATAGTTGAAATTGAGATCCACCACGTCGGTGGCGACGACTTGTTGATCCATGCCCAAGCCCGCTGGCAGGGAAATCTCCCGTACAAAGGTACCCCGTCCGGCTTCGCCGCTAACCAGCCCCATTTTCTCAAGTTCGGCATAAACGCGTGTTGCGGTGGCCAGTGAAATGCGGCGGGTCGCAGCTAAGACCCGGTGCGTAGGCAAGCGTGTACCGGCAGTCAGCTCACCCAGGCGAATGGCCGCCGCGTATTCATCAACAATTTCCTTATAGCGCGCTTTCATCCAATGTATCCATGACAATATTTTGATTGTTATGGATTGTGGCGTTTACCATTCGTAGCGTCAACGCGTCTAGAGAAGCGTCGTCTTCATCCATCCATTGAAAAGAGGTTTAGCGTGGCTAATACGGTGGTGCATAAACATGATAAAGCTGCGATGTCTGGCTGGCTGAACGGTCTACTGGGCGTCATTATTTTCAGCGGCTCACTTCCGGCAACGCGCATTGCCGTTCAGGATATCGACCCGTTTTTTTTGACCTTCAGCCGCGCGTCAATCGCGGGAGCGCTGGCGCTGATGCTTATCTGCGGCTTCAGAGAAAAATGCCCATCTCTTCGCCACATCGTCTCGTTAATCGTGGTATCACTCGGCGTGGTGGTTGGTTTTCCGCTCTTGACCGCAATGGCTTTGCAGCATGTTACCTCGGCCCACTCGATTGTGTTTTTAGGCCTGCTGCCGCTTGCCACCGCCCTGTTTGGTTTGATTCGTGGAGGCGAGCGGCCACGGCTCGCTTTCTGGATTTTTTCCATCATAGGTAGTCTGCTGGTGGTTGGTTTCGCGCTTTCTCAGAACGTCGCCGTCTCTTTAACCGGCGATGTGCTGATGCTTGCAGCCGTGGTGGTCTGTGGTTTGGGCTACGCAGAAGGAGCCAAACTTTCACGCCAGCTAGGCGGCTGGCAGGTCATCAGTTGGTCACTGATCGTGTCGCTCCCTTTCACGCTGGCGGCGTCGTTTGTCACTTTGCCTGAATCCGTTAGCCAAATTAGTACTTCTGCCTGGCTAGCGCTTGGCTATGTTTCCCTCTTCAGCATGCTGATTGGGTTTATCTTCTGGTACAAAGGCCTCGCTAGCGGTGGCATCGCTGCAGTCGGCCAGCTTCAGCTATTACAACCCTTTTTTGGCCTTGGCTTGTCTGCTTCGTTACTGAATGAAGCCGTCAGCCCTTTGATGATTGCTATCACGCTGGGAGTCATTCTTTGCGTGGTAGGATCGCGCAAGTTCGCACGTTAGGTGTTAAGCCGTTCGTGCATCAGGGCTGCATTGCCCTGAAAATGCAGCCCTGATGCGCGCCCGCCCTCTTCACCAGCGTGGGACAGCAAACCACGCGACCAGCCACTCAGTTAATGCACCAATCTTCGCTGACTGTAACTGGCTGGAAGGCTTCATCAACCAGACGCCATCTTCCCCAATCGCCTGCCAGTCCGACATTACCGGCACTAACGATCCCTCGGCCAACTCTTTTTGTACCAGCCAGTTGGCCGCCAGCAACACGCCCATACCCGCCTGAGCGGCCAGGATCAGCGCATCCATCTCATCACTCTCATAACGTGTTTGCACCGGGACTGCGATCTGTTGGCCCTCTTTTTCCAGTCGCCATTCTGGCCAACTGTGCATCGGCGTGAATCCCAGACAATCGTGCTGACGAAGATCCTGCGGGTGCGCTAACACGGGATGCTGCTGCAGATACGCTGGCGCAACGCACAGTATGCGTCGGGTGTCCGCCAACTTGCGCGCAACCAGCCTGCTATCCGTAAGGACACCAATACGGATCGCCATATCAAAATTGTCACCCAGTAGATCGACATAGCGGTCGCTGCAATTCAGCACAATGCGGATATCAGGATAAGCCTGTAAAAAGCCCGGTAGCGCATGCACGACCCAGCTTCGTCCAAAGGATGCGGGTACCGTTAGACGAATAGTACCCGCCGGGCGGGCTGCCAACGCACGCGCTTCTTCTTCCGCTTCACGCAGCATTTCATCGGCTAACTCTATTTTATGCCGATAGCGCTGGCCTTCTTCTGTGGGTCGGATGCGACGCGTGGTACGTTCGATGAGACGAATACCGAGACGTTTCTCTAACGCAGCGATACGGCGGGAAATGACCGAAACATCACGTCCCAACGCGCGTGCCCCTGCACTAAAACTCCCGGCACGTACCACCGCTAAAAAAGCTTCGCGCTGACGGAAATCGTCATCCTGCATTCTTGCTCCCTGTGCAACAGTTATTTGGTTTTGGCATCAATTATAGCGTCTGTTTATACCACACACTGGTTGCACTTATTTAACAGGAGAACGCTATGCAAGCCATTCAGCTAACGGCCCCCACCATTAACAATCTTAAATTCTGCGAACTGCCACGCCCACAACCGGCCTATGGTGAGGTGGTGATTCGTCAACATGCGGTGAGTCTTAACTACCTTGATTTAGCCTTGGCTACCGGTCAGTTTGGTACCCTCGCGCAGCCCATTATTCCGGGTGCAGACAGCGCGGGAGAGATTGTTGAGTTAGGCGCAGGGGTGAGTGACTGGCACATCGGCGAACGAGTGGTGCCCGGCATGATGTACAGCTGGCATGCTGGCGCGATTCACCCTCAGCATCTTCACGCCTTGCGCGGTGTTACGATCAATGGTGGGCTGGCGGACTTCGCTGTGGTGCCCGCTGATTCGCTGGTGCGTATACCTGATTCACTCAGCTGGCAGCAGGCCGCAACGTTACCTATCGCCGCCACTACGGCATGGAACGCCATCGTACGTGGCAAAGTTCAGCCTGGCAGCACTGTTTTGCTGCTCGGCACGGGTGGCGTGAGTCTGTTTGCGCTGCAATACGCCAAAGCCGCGGGCGCACGGGTGATTATTCTTTCCTCCTCCAACGAAAAACTGGCCAGGGTTAAAGCGCTGGGCGCCGATGAAGGCATTAACTATCACGAAAAGCCCGAATGGGAACTTGAGGTACGCAAGCTGACGAACGGTCATGGCGCAGACCTGGTACTGGAATCGGTTGGTGCTGCAACATTCGCAAAATCGATCGATGCCGCAGCCTTCAACGCAACGATTTTTGTGATTGGATTTGTGGGCGGGGCAGAGCTAAAGGTGCCGGTGCTGCCGATTATGCAGAAAATGTTGAATATCGTGGGCAATAATACCGGTTCGACGGCGGATCTACGCGCTGCGGTCAGGGCGATTGAAACCAGTGCGATTAAACCTGTAATCGATCGTGTTTTTGCTTTTGCTGAAGCGCAGGAAGCTTATCGTTATCTGCAATCTGCCGCACATGTCGGGAAGGTGGTGATTGATTTGCATGTATGATGCAAAGCGCTGTGGCCGGCCGGATTCCACATTGGGCGGCATAATAGTGGCCGCCCTAATACCAGGGCGGACGCTGCCTATTCAGGAGTGAGTAAGCCAGCGGTGAACGGAATATCAGTGTAAGTCAATCACGCTTATTTTCATTGGCATAAATATCTGGCCGGGTGATAGTCCATGCATAGTTTTCCCGATTCACAGGCTCGTAGCCAAACTTTTCATAGAGCCAGGGCGCTGTTGTTGTGAACAGCATGATCCGGCGTAGTTGCTCAAATACTGGATGATGATGTATGCATTCCATCACCCATCTTCCCAGCCCCTCACCCTGATATTCTTCAAGAACGTAGACATCGCAAAGGTAAGCGAACGTAGCATAATCGGTTATCAAACGAGCGAAACCTATCTGGGTTCCATCATGATAAACACCAAAGTTAAGGCTATTTTCAATTGATGCGCTGACAACAGCCAGATTAATGCCTTTAGCCCACGAGGATCTCGTCAGATAGCGATGGATAGCCTGCACGTCAAGTTTTTCCCTGTCTGTACTTACCAGGTAGTTATCCTTATGCCATTCATATTTCTCTGAAATACTCACGTTCGTTCCTGCTTATAAGGTTCATGGAAACCTAACCTTATCATTTGATGGAAAATGGGCCACCTCTATGCGATGGCAGCATTACGCCAAAAATGGCGTTCTTACGGTAATACAGAGCAATGCTGTAGCGTGCGCGTTAAACGCATGCGGGATTCAGGCCGCGCCGGCCAGCGAGGGTTGCCATAAACGCACGCCGTTGCGTCCGGCACGCTTCACCTCATACAACGCTTCATCGGCGTGACTGAGCCAGTGGCGCATCGTCTCAGCATTAGCCGCCGAGGCGATGCCAATACTCACCGAGCAGCGAAACTCCGCCGACGCCGGTAAACGCACCTGGGCGATTTTCTCTTTAAGCCGTTCTGCCAGTAATACGATCGATTCGTCAGTGGCGTGATGCACAATCACGCCCAATTCATCGCCGCCAAAGCGTGCCGGAATATCCAGCAAACCCACCTGATTGCGCAGCAGTGCGGAGATCTCCGCCAGCAGGAAATCTCCGGCTTCGTGGCCCCACGTATCGTTGACCGATTTAAAGTAATCGAGATCCATCAGCAGCAAATAGGCGGCGCTGTCGCCACGGCGCGTGCTGAGAAATTCGCTTTCGAGGCGACGCTCGAACAGACGCCGATTTGGGATCTCCAGGCCGGGATCCATCAGCGCAATACGCTCCAGCTCGCGATTACGCTGGCGCAGCTGCCAGGTGAGATTGTACGACGCCACGCTGAGCACCAGCATATAGCTCGTTGCCAGGGGTAACGTCAACCAGACGGTTTGCATGCTAAACGTCAGATTTACCCCCGCGCCATCTACCAGCCACACCATGACAAACGCACAGAGAAAGGCCTGCATCGCCGCAATCAGCTGGGCTGGTCCCCCTGCGGCATAACGATCCGATGCCAACACCGCCATGATGATAAATGAAGGCAGCGGGCTCAGCGCCATGAGCGCAACCCAGATACCGCCGAATGCGGCATCGAGCGTTAAATTATGGCGCTCTGTGGTGGTGGAATCTTCAGCCGCCGACGCCCGACGATAAGCCAGCCATGGCCAGAGGAAAGCATTCACAAATAACAGCGCGCTAAACGCTAGATCGCGTTGCATCTCCATCAGGACCGAGAGAATTGGGAAAAAACATAAAATCGTGCCGAGCTGGCGCATGATGAACATGCGGCGGACGAAGCGTTGAGAGCGCCGCTTAAGGTGGTTATCGTCTGGTGAGTAGTAGCTCATGCACGTGAAGTATCAGGTCGACAAGATCAGCAGTTTAACGGGAAAAGTTATCAGCGGATCGCTTTATTTTAAGAATATTCACCTTGCACTTCACCGCTCAAGTAAAACGGTGGAAATCGAACTGCATCGATCTCCACCTTAAGGGTTTTACTGCCCTACCCCTTGCAGCCGGAACTGTGCGACCAACCGTTCCAGCATCATCGCATGCTCTTCCAGCGAGTTGGCCGAATGAGAAGAGGCGCTGACCAGCGTAGCATTCTGCTGCGTGGTGGTATCCAGTTCGCCAACCGCGCGCGCGATCTGCTCAATGCCGCGACTCTGCTCATCCGATGCGGCTGAGATCTCTTCCATGATCTCATTCACGCGCGCAATACTGCCGAGGATTTTATCCATGGTTTCACCCGCGCGTGCTACCTGCTGGTGGCCATTGCTAATACGTCCCACCGACTCACTGATCAGTTGCTCAATATCCTTTGCCGCGCCGGCGCTACGCTGCGCCAGATTACGCACTTCACTGGCAACCACTGCAAAACCGCGTCCCTGCTCACCAGCGCGGGCGGCTTCTACCGCGGCATTCAGTGCCAGAATATTGGTCTGGAAAGCGATGCTATTAATGACTGAAGTAATATCAGCAATCTTTTTCGAGCTATCAGAAATTTCACCCATGGTGTTCACCACATCGCGTACCGCAATGCCGCCTTTACTGGCGTTTTGCGAGGCTTCCGCGGCAATCTGGCTGGCCTGACGCGCATTGGCGGCGTTGTTCTTCACCGTAGCGGTCAGTTGCTCCATGCTGGCAGCGGTTTGCACCACTGCCGCAGCTTGTTGTTCGGTGCGCGAGGATAAATCGAGGTTGCCTTGATTGATGGCACTGGCTGCCTGCGACACGCTGCTGACGCTGCTCAACACTTCGCCAATCATGCTGCGCAATCGCTCGTTCATGCGTCCCATCGCCGACGTCAATTTACCCAGCTCATCTTTCCTATCGGTTGCGAAATGCGAACTAAGATCGCCGCTGGCGATACGCTCTGCTAGCTGCAGGTTGTGGAACACTGGCCGGGTGATTTGGCGGATGATGTACCACGCCACCAGCACGCCAAACAGGATCGCTAAACCGCCCATCAGCAACGACATCGTCGCAGAATCGTTGGCGAGCTCATCGTTGCGCGCTTTAACGATGCTGATGATCTGTTTGATTGCCGCGCTGCTTTTATCACCCGCCACTTTGACTGTATCTTCCGCAGCGCGCAGCTGACCATACGCATCCGCCGCTTGCAGGCTGAGGTTTTTGAATTTTTCGGTGTCCTGCCACAGGGCGTTAAATTCGCCCTGCTGTTCCGGCGGTAACTGGGACAGTAATGCTTGCATGCCCCGATCGGCCTGCTGAACATGGTTCTCCAGCGTTTCACGTAGCGTCGCGCTCACGTTAAAACGTAATGCCCAGGCTTCTTCACGTACGTTGCTGATGGCAAACAGTTGCTCGTAGATCTGCTGCGTCAGTTCGGGATTGATGACGGGGGTGCGGATGAGCTGGGTGTAACGAGAGGTCATGTCCTGCTGGCTCAGCGCATCAAGCTGGGAACGCAGGCTATTGAGCTGCTGCGTGGCCTGCGTCATTGCGCCGATGCTGTTTTGAAAGCTGGCGAGATGCGTGGCGAGTTCATCAACCCGTTCCCGCGCCCCTTGCGTCCATGAAAGCTGTTTGGCTTCGCGGGTGAGCTGCTGCGCGTGGCTAACGTAGTTCGCCATCACCTGACCGGATTTGTCATCGCCATAAAGATATTTGAGGCGGTTAATTTTGGCCTGGAACACGTCGATGTTGATGTCATAAATCAGGTTCATTTTCTGATAGATGTCATGAATGGCGTTAAAGCGCTGCACGCTCAAGCCGGTCGCCAGCGCCACTAACAGTAGCACGATGCCAAATCCTGCCGACAATTTGCGGGTAATGCGCACGTTACGTAATCGGGATACCAGCCCCATGTTCCCTACTCCTGCGTATTTTTTTATAAAGTTCTTAAGCAGTTATCGGAGCACGCGAGGAAATGTTTATTGCGGATTGAGCAAAAAGTGATTGCAGAATGTGACGCGTTACGGCAAGTACGCCAGCATGTTTGTATCCTGGCAGCAGTGCGGGAACGGCAAACATATTCGGTAATGTCAGGCCAATGTCGCGCGCCAATCCTTGCTCGCGCAGCTGTGCATCCACCAAACCGTAATGATTGCCCTCGGGCGAGACCAGAATGTGCTTCATGCTGAGAAACTGCACTAAATCCATCCCCTCGCGAGCGGCCGGATGATCGAGCCCCACCAGGGTGAGTTCATGGGTATTGCGACTACTGGCCGTCGTATTAGCGTGCGACTGCATGAATTTCACCTGCTAGACGGTGAACGTGTGACCACTACGTGGCATATGGAAGACTGGATGACGATGTTCCAGCAGCTGGGCCACTTTCCGCCTGCCTAACCGAAAATAAGGTTATGCAGACAAGGCTTCGCGCCGAGACAACGATAACTACAGTATGTTGTAACTAGAAACGCTAATAAATCGTTTTGGCGAAAGTTATTGTTATTATTCTGTTGATATTCAATAGCATCAGTCGGTTGCAGCGCGTAATCGCGGGCGATTTCAGCCTGAAATCGCCCGCAGCATCTCGCCTAACGGCGAACGTTTTTACCAATGCGTGGCTTGCATGTCGATGACGAAACGGTATTTCACATCACCTTTCAACATTCTTGCAAATGCCGTTTCAATCTCTTCACCCGCAATCAATTCGATATCTGCGGTGATGTTATGTTCACCGCAGAAATCCAACATCTCCTGCGTTTCCTGAATACTGCCAATCGACGATCCGCTGATGCTCAGGCGGCGATTCACTAGCGGCGTTACGTTTGGTGACTGATGCGGCTGTTCTGGAATTCCCACCAGCACCAAACGGCCGTTGGTTTTCAGTGTGGCCAGATAGGGATCAAGATCGTGCGGCGCTGACACGCAGTCTACGATAAAGTCCAGCGAGGTCTGAGCAGAAGCCATTTGCTGCGCATCACGTGAAACGACCACGCGCTTCGCACCCAACCGCAGCGCATCTTCCCCTTTAGCCGGAGAGGTAGTGAACAGCGTGACTTCCGCGCCCATCGCACTCGCCAGTTTAACCGCCATATGTCCCAGGCCGCCCAAACCCACTACACCCACTTTATCACCGGCTTTCACACCAAAATGACGCAGCGGTGACCACACGGTTACTCCCGCGCACAGCAGCGGAGCGACACCCGCTAACGGTAATGCCTGCGGAACAGAGACGACAAAATGCTGATCGACCACAACATTTTGCGCATAGCCGCCCCAGGTACTGTCGCCGGTGTATTTATCGATGCCGTTATAAGTGGCAACAAAACCGGATTCGCAATACTGCTCCTCTTTTTGCTGGCAGAAATGGCATTGGCGACAGGAATCCACCATCACGCCCACGCCCACCACATCACCCGGTTTGAAATTCATGACGTCTGCGCCCGTTTCCACTACGCGACCCACGATTTCATGGCCGGGCACCAGCGGATAGCGGCTCACCGCCCACTCATTGCGTGCCATATGTAAATCTGAGTGGCATACGCCGCAATAAAGGATCTCAATTTTAACGTCCTGCTGCTGCAAAGGGCGCAGCGTAATCGCGCTGGAAGAGAGCGGTTTTGCCGCGTCGTGCGCAACTAATGCATTGATTTTCATCGTGCCTCCGAATTGGGCTGGCTTTGGCTAACTGAAGGCGGCAGACTATAGTGAACATGGTGCATAATTGATAGTAGTTACCGTTTGGTGACCTTAAGAGAGGCGCAAGCAATGCCCGCGATTGTTGACGGAAAACTGTTCTTTTACGCGGATTCCCCGCCGCGACGTTTAATGGATTTGTTTTCAGTGAAATGGAGCAGCATGGTGCTGCATGCGTTGTACCACTGGCCGAATCATCGCGCACGAACTGGCGAGTTGCAGCGCAGCCTGCAGGGCATTTCGAAAAAGATGCTTTTTCAAACGCTGAAAGAACTTGAGCAGCGCGGACTGATCGCCCGCCACGTTTATGATGTCATTCCGCCGAAAGTCGATTACCGGCTCACGCCACTGGGCAAGACCTTTGCCGCGCCGATTGAGCAGATGTATCAGTGGGGACTGGAAAATCAGGCAGCGCTGGATGAAATGGAAGCGAGTTATCGCACGGCTACGGACGCGCCATCAGACGTGCCACACAATCGCGATCGTGCTGCTGACGCGGATTGAACACCACCAGACTTAAACCCGGTTTACCTTCTACCGCGAAAGTACTGTATTCCAGCTCCAGCACCCCTTCATCGGGCAACCACAGCTGTTTTAGGCCTTCGCCATGCTGGCTGACCTCCTGCGACAGCCACAGCTGGCGGAAGGTTTCACTCATCTCACTGAGTTCCTCCACCAGCGCACGCACGTGCTCAGTCGCCCCTGTTCGTGCCACGTCCGCACGGAAGTTTGCCACCATGCCACGCGTCACCCGATGCCAATCCGGCAGGCGCTTTTTCATCTCTTCATTGCGGAACATCATCAGCAAAATATTGCGCTGTTCCGGCGGCAGTTCGGCGTAATCAACAAACACTTTGGTCGCGGCACGATTCCACGCAACGACTTGCCACTCGGCGGTTTTAATCAGCGCGGGCGTATTGTCCATGCTATCAAGCACACGCTGCAGCGACGGTGAAACGTCCACGCCCGCTTGCCATGTCACTCCCGGCAAGCGATTTTGCGCCAGCAAAAACAGATGGTCGCGCTCGGCGGCGCTCAACTCTAACGCTTTGGCTAAGCGTTCAAGCACCTCTTCCGATGGCGCACCGCCTCTGCCCTGCTCCAGCCATGTGTACCAGGTCGTGCTGACTCAGGCGCGCACGGCCACCTCTTCGCGACGCAAGCCCGGCGTGCGACGCCGTAGCAGCGGGTAACCCAGTTTGGCGGCATCCAGCCGCTGGCGGCGTTCGCGCAAATAGTTACCGAGCACGTTGTCATCTTGCATGGTCATGGCGTTATCCTGTTAGTCCTTATACCTGTATAAGCTCACGGCTGTTCGTCGTGGCGTAGGGTTTTATCATAGTGCTTCAACTTTGATGAAGTGGAGCACGATTATGCGAATTTTTGTGACCGGGGCGAGCGGATTTATTGGCTCGGCCATTGTGAAAAAACTGCAGACACGCGGTTATGAAGTGCTAGGTTTAGCACGCAGCGATGCTTCAGCTGAAAAACTACAGCAGCAGGGTGTTCAGGTGGTCCGCGGCGAACTGGAAGATGTGGCCAGTTTACGTAACGCCGTTGAGCAAAGCGATGGCGTGATTCATGCCGGTTATATTCACGACTTCAGCCGCATGGATCATGCCGCCGAGGTCGATCAGCGCGCCATTCTGGCAATGGGTGAGGTACTGGCCGGTTCTAATCGCCCGCTGATAGTCACCACCGGCACAGCGTTAGTCTCGCCAGGACAACTCGCCACGGAACACATTCGCCCCGTGGCCGGCGCACATCCTCGTTCAAATTCCAACGTTGCCGCCCTGGCCATGGCCGATCGCGGTGTGCGCGTGGCGCTGGTCCGTTTGCCACCGACGGTACATGGCGCTGGCGATCACGGTTTTATTCCGATGATCATCAATATGGCGAAAGAAAAAGGCGCGGCGGTGTATGTTGGCGAGGGCGAAAATCGCTGGCCGGCGGTGCATCGTAACGATGCCGCTGAGCTGTTTTGCCTTGCGGCCGAAAAGGCCGAAGCAGGTGCAATTCTGCATGCCGTACAGGAAGAAGGCATTCCATTCCGTCAGATTGCCGAAACTATCGGAGCAGGATTAGCGCTGCCGGTTAAAAGCCTGACGCTGGAGGAGGCAAAAGCCTGGCTCGGTTGGATGGCCTTTTTCGCTTCAACGGATAATCCTTCGTCAAGTGCATGGACGCGCCAAACGTTCGGCTGGCAACCCACCGAACCGGGATTATTACAGGATATGCGTGAGGCGGGTTATTTCAGCTAAAGGCAGATTGGTTGCCAAAAATGGCGTAATGTTCGTAAGTTAGGCGCCGTTTCAAATCACCGCACCTTCCGTAGCGGCGCGATTTATCGCGCAATAAATTGCGCCGCTACAAGGTGTGCGCTCGGTAATAAAGTTTTTTTCATCTCTTAATTGATAACCATTACATCATGAATGGCGACCCAACGTTTTTAGCGGGATTTTTGTAGGGTGCGCATTCATGCGCACCTGGCACTCTCATTTAACCAAATGGCTCTTCTCGCGCCAGCAGACGAGCAATAACGTTGAGTGCGCCTTCATCATTGTTACTTTCAGTTTTATAACGCGACACCGCACTCACCGGTGCTGCCGCATTCGCCATAGCGAAGCTATAGCAGGCCTGGCGCAGCATTTCGATGTCATTCGCGCTATCACCAATCGCGACCACTTCACAATCATCAATGCCCCATTTTTCCTGCAGCAGTGCGATGCCGTGCGCTTTATGGCAGCCGGGGATGATCAAATCGACAAAGCCAAAGCCGCTGGAGACCGGATGCATGATGTTTTCAATCGCGTTTAGTTCTGCGTGCAAGCGCTCCATCAACGCATCCACGCCTTCATGCGCCAGATTCAGCGAGAATTTGAAGATGGTGTCATCGATATCGTACAGATTGTCGCGCTTTTCCAGGCGATGGTAGTGATTCGCCAGCATAGCGATCACCTCGTCGGACATTGACGTATGCACATATGCGCCATTGCGGCCGCATACTACGGTGCTGATATCCGGCTCTTTTGCCAGAATATCGAGGATTTGATGCACGCGCTCCGGCGCCAATTCGCCGCAGAAGATCTCTTCATTACTATCAGAAACCCAGGCGCCATTTTCCGCTACAAAAGCAATTTCATCTTTAATCTCAGGGAAATAGCGCAGTAACTGATAATACTGATTGCCACTGGCGACCACGAAACGGATCCCCTTCTCTTTCAGCAATGCGTACTGGCGAGCAAAACGCTGCGCATTGTACTGCTTGTTGTCATCGAGAAAAGTCCCATCCATATCCACCGCAATCATTTTTACTGCCATTTTGCTCTCCCGTATTTGTTCGCTTGCTGCATCCAGCTAAAAGGTTTTCTTAAGCTTACTCGCGGTGTGGATTATTGAGAATGTGAATAATGAGTTTGTTAACCGCTTTCAGAGATTTCCAGTCCATCTTTTACTGTAAATCAGCGCCTTTTTCCCTGATCCAGGCACAAAACATCTGCGCCATTTCCTGCGCATACGCCTGGATCTCTGCAGGCGTACGCGGTGATTCGGAGAAGTGTTTGCCCACATTGCCCAGCGTGCTATTGATTAAATCCGCGGCGCGCGCACGATCGTCCTCATTGGATTGCGGCAGCAGTTCCAACAAAAAATCACTGATGACATTATCACCCGCCGCCCGCGCTTCCTGTACTTCAGGTGCATCACGATATAACGGTGCGGCGTCATTAAGCGCCGTGCGCATTGCTGCTTCTTCGCACTCCGATTGCAAAAATGCCAGCGTGAGATCGTGCAAACGCTGGCGCGGCGACACGGTGTTATTGCTCAAGATTGCAGCTAATAAATTGCCGGTGCGTTGCCACTCTTCGCTTTGCAATCTGAAAAGAATAGCCGCCTTATTGGGAAAATACTGGTAAAGCGATCCAATACTGACGCCGGCTCGCTCCGCCACGCGCGCGGTGGTGAAACGCGTGGCCCCTTCCTGCTCTAAAACCTGAGTAGCCGCTTGCAAAATGGCCGAAACCAGCTCGCTCGAACGCAACTGCTGCGGCCTTTTTCGCTCTGAAATCTTAGTGTTACGACGCTCAGCCATAGGCTCTCCTGAACACGAATAGTGAAATGCGATTAATTCATCGTATTCTGTTCGCACAGCATAATCCATTTTTTCATGTCCGGAGAAAACCATGAACACCTTAACATCAGCGCCGTTAGCACCGCTGTTGAACTACCTGTTTGAGCTGGCCGATAATATGGCGCATCCCACCAATGAAGCGTTCCGTAAGATGTCCGATGCCGAACAACATCGCCTGCTGCAAAGTAAAACTGATTACCTGGAGCTGTATGGTCATCTGAAAGATGTACCGCTGGCGATATCCCGTGAAACCGGCAAACTGCTGTATATGCTGGCGCGCAGCAGCAATGTGCAATCAGTGATTGAGTTTGGCACCTCATTCGGGATTTCCACCCTGCATCTGGCCGCAGCAGTGCGCGATAATGGCGGTGGCAACATCATCACCTGTGAATTTGAGCCAGGTAAAGTAGCGCTGGCGCGGAACCACTTTGCCGATGCGGGCGTCAGCGATCTGATTGAGATACGCGTGGGGGATGCCTTACACACGTTGAGCCGCGATTTACCTGCATCCATTGATATGTTGATACTGGATGGCGCAAAAGCGATCTATCCAGAGATTTTGACGCTGGTAGAGCCTTATTTACGTGCGGGCGCACTGATCGTTGCGGATGATGCCGATTTCAGCCCAGCCTATCTTGAACGCGTGCGCAGCAGTCGCGAATTCATGTCGCTGCCGTTCAACGATGGCGTGGAAGTCTCCATGTGGTTGGGGAAAATGTAGGGAGGCCTGCCCGCCTCCCGTAAATACGGTGGATCAGTTAAACCACGGCTGGAAAGGATCGGGGAGCGCGATCCAGTTATCTGCGCCAGACGCCATTTCCTCATCAGTGAGTAGCGCCTCCTCAAGCTTTTCACGCAGCGCGGCTTCGTCCATGTCAATGCCAATGAAGACCAGCTCCTGACGAGCGTCCCCCGTTCCGTCCACCCAGTTATCGAGGATGTACTGCAGGTTTTCTTCATCCTCAGGCCAGCGATCTTTCGGCACGCTGGCCCACCACATTCCTGCCAATCCCTGACGTGATACGCCGCCCGCCTGCGACCAGGAACCCGCATGACGCGGGCGACTGGCTAGCCAGAAGTAGCCTTTGGAACGCACTACGCCGTGCATCTCGTGTTCAATCACCTGAGCGAAACGCATGGGATGGAACGGGCGACGCGCACGGAACACAAAATTGCGAATGCCATACTCTTCGGTTTCTGGCGTATGTTCGCCGCGTAGCTCCTGCAGCCAGCCCGGCGCCTGCGCCGCAGCGTCAAAATCGAACAAGCCAGTATTGAGAACCTGCTCCAATGCGACCTTGCCGAATTCAGAGGTAATGATGTTGGCACGCGGATTAAGCGACGTCAGAATCGCCATCAGCCGCGCCTTTTCCACTTCATCAATCAGATCGGTTTTGTTGAGAATGAGCACATCGCAGAACTCGATTTGATCAACCAGCAAATCCACCACCGTGCGCTCATCTTCTGCGCCAAGGGATTCACCGCGCGACTGAATGCTTTCATTCGATTCATAGTCACGCAGGAAGTTGAAGCCATCGACCACTGTCACCATGGTGTCTAGCGCCGCCACAGCAGACAAACTTTGGCCCTCCTCATCGGCGAAGGTAAAGGTTTCCGCCACCGGCAGCGGCTCAGAAATGCCGGTCGATTCGATCACCAGGTTATCGAAGCGCCCATCCTTCGCCAGTCGATTAACTTCCAGCAGCAGATCTTCGCGCAGCGTGCAGCAGATGCAGCCATTGCTCATCTCCACCAGCTTTTCGTCGGTGCGCGACAGCTCTGCCCCGCCCTCGCGCACCAGCGCGGCATCAATATTCACTTCCGACATGTCATTGACGATCACCGCCACGCGACGGCCTTCGCGGTTATTTAGAATATGATTTAGCAGCGTAGTTTTACCGGCACCGAGAAAACCGGAAAGCACAGTGACCGGCAGCTTTTTAGACCCATGGGTAGATGGGGTTATTGCGGACATAACAACTCCTTCATATGACAGCGAGCACAAGGCGTAGTGACGCATGCGGTAGATTTGTTATGTTATAACATAACAAATTGAGAAGTCATCGAAGAATGTTGATTGGGGTAAAATAAATGGGTTGCCATGAATGGCGTAATGCTCGTCAGTTAAGCGTGAATCGGTCACCATGAATGGTGACCCTACGTGGATATCGCCGGGTTTTCGTAGGGTGCGCATTCATGCGCACCTGCATAAACAGGCAATTTTTTGCTTAACTGATCGGCATTACGCCATGAATGGTGACCCTACGTGGATATCGCTGGGTTTTCGTAGGGTGCGCATTCATGCGCACCAGGCATACGAAGGATTACTGATTATTGGGGTAACTCAAATCAATTGCTTGATCCGGCAGAGTAGTGAAGGTCTTAACGAGGGTGCGGAAATCGGCGGTCGGCTTCAGATCGGCAAACTGCTGCGGATAGAGATCCTTCGCCAGAATTTCCATGCCAATGATGTTGTACGGATGGTTATAGAAGTGGTGATAAACGCCGTACACGCGGCCCTGCTTCACTGGTTCGATCTGCGATAAGCCGGTGCGCTTCAGCAACGTATCGAAGGTCGCCTTAACTTCCTGCGGCTGAACGCCATAGCCAAACGGCAGCACATTAGTATTGGGCCGTTTAGATCCCGTCATAATGTAGACGTCAGGTTTCATGGCGATGATTTTTTCCAGCGCCACAAATCCGGCATTGCCCGGCAGCAGTTCAGAGCCAATGTTTTTCCCGCCAACCGCCTCCACCAATCCGCCCCAACCGTTATGGCTGTGAGTAAAGCAACAATTATCGCTGTTACCGGCGATCGGTTCGATAAATACCGTCGGTTTGTTCTTTATTTTCGCTACCGCCTGGGAAATGCGCTCAAACTTCTGCTGATAGAAATCGGTATAGGCTTTAGCCTGCGTTTCACGGTTCAGCACTTTACCCAACAGCGTCACGCTTGGTGCGGTGTTTTGCGCCGGATGCAGTTCGTAATCGACAAATACCACAGGAATATGCAGATTATTCAGGGTGTCAAGCACGCCTGACTGCTGCAAGGCGGGTTTGGCGCGCAGTTGGGCAATCATTAAATCCGGTTTCTGTGCCAGCACGCTTTCGAGGTTGACCTGGCCCTGATCGCTAAAGCCCATATCGACAATTTTCGTCGCTTCCGGCCAGCGGCCTTTTAGCGCGTCCCAGGTTTGCGTATCTTGTTTTTTCGGCAAGTTGTTCCACGCTACCACGCGCTTAAACGGATCGTCTCGGTCAAGCAGCGCCAGCGTCAGAATGTCGCGACCATCCTGCAAGATAATGTGCTGAGGCTCTTTATTGATGGTTTGCGTTTTACCGTCCATATCGGTGACGGTCAGCGGATAGGTCGTGGCGGCAGCCGCGGTTGAAGCCAGTAAACCCATTGCCAAAAGCAGGCGCGTTTTCATCCTAAAACTCCGTGGTAAAAAGAATAGTTATTATTATCAATTACCTTAACACAACCTTAAGTGGCGGAAATAAACACCACTTCAATCAGTTGTAACGGAGTTTTACGGCTGCGCTTAGGTGAAATCAGACAGTTTCTGCCCCGACGTGATCAGCTCCTGCAGCAACATCTGGCGACGCTCCTGCGGCGTATCACGGCTCACCATAAAGCAAATCGCGGCCACGGCCTGGCCACTGCGTGAACGAATCGGCGCGGCCATGCAGCAGGTGAAGCTTTCAGATAACCCTTCGGTCATGCAGTAACCCAGTTTTCCCGCATGGTGAATTTCATCAAGAAACGCCTGCTTATCGAGGATTTGACCGCTGGCGAGGCGATAATCCTCTTCCGGGATGAGATCCAGAATCGCGCTGTCAGACCAGTTGCTGAGCAGTAAGCGGCCGGTAGCCGTCCAGGTAATTGGCACGCGCACGCCGATATCTGAGGTGATCTTGAACGGATGGGCATTACTTTCCGAAAGCACCACGGTGTATTTATTGCCTTCCAGCATGCAGAGCTGCACGGTTTCCCCATGGCGCGCCACAATCTCCACCATCAGCTGATGCGCCCGGCGAATGAGGTCGTTGTGCGCCATGTAATCCGCACCGTAATAGTGCATTTCCCGGCTAAAAAAGACGGCGCCTTCGGCATCCAGCTCCAGCAAACCGGCTTCACTCAGCAGACTGACTAATTCATAAATGCTGGAACGCGGCGCTCCCGTCGCTTCAATCAACTCACGCATCGCCATCGGCTGGCGCGCACTGTGCAACTGCCGAAAAATATCAATAACCCGGTCAACGCCGCGCGCCCGTGAGGGTTTTTCATCCGGCATACACTCACTCTCCTGCTGCTCTACTACGAATAGTTAAGGGGATATAAGCAAAACATCATACACGTGGCTTATGCTTTTACCCATCTCAGATTAAATAAAAATTATTCATCAGAATTTTATTTAGGCGTTCTTTTTTGGGGCCTCATTTTGGCGCACTGCACCGCCCTCTCTTTTATAAAATCACGATAACGATCACATTCTCATTTAAAAATGAACGGTCGCTTAATTTTATTTTGCGATCCCGACTACATCACAAAAAATTAAATACCCATGCACATATTGCAAAAGAAAAAATCCTGTGCAAATCTTGCCCTATCCAGTATTGCAGATTGCAGTCTGGTATATCAGACAATAAGAAAACCACGCTTTCGTGCAAACAGGAGCAGGATGGGATGACGATTACACGTTATGGTGTAGAAGGTGGAACCGGGACGGGTGGGCAAAAACTGCCCTTCGCTCGTGCAGTTGAAGCCGACGGCTGGCTTTACATCTCCGGCCAAACGCCAATGCGCAATGGTGAAGTCGTTGAGGGTGGCATCATCGAACAGACGCAACTGGCGTTCGAAAACTGCCTCACTATCATGCGCGAAGCCGGCTATCGCGTCGAAGATGTGGTGCACGTCACCGCGGTATTAACTGATGCACGCTATTTCAGTTCATTCAATAAGGTGTTCAGTGAGATATTCAGCGGCAATCCACCCGCGCGTATTTGTAGCGTGCAGGATTTAGTGGTGGACTGCAAAGTGGAGGTCGATATGAAATGCTTCCGTGCCGATCGTAAATAATTATTAACCTCAAAACAGGCTGGCGAAATTCACTTTAAGCGCCTGCACCAGGACAGCCTGTTATTAATTAATGCCTTTCTATTTTGCTGTGAAATAACGGCGCGATGCCGTCTCGTCAAAATATCTAAAGAGAGCATATAAATGAATACAACATCGCTAAAAATAAGCGTCAAAGCGGTAGCCAGTGCGCTGGTTTTACTGACTCTGGCAGGCTGTACGCCCACGGAAGAGAAAAAAGACGCTGGTGCAGCACCACAATCTGCACTGCAAACCGTGTTGCAGCGCGGCACCTTACGCGTGGGCGATTGCCTGAGCTTCGCTCCCTTTGGGTTTTACGATAAAGACGGCAATCCCGACGGCTACGATGTTGATCTCGCCAAAGCATTGGCCAAAGAGATGGGCGTGAAGCTTGAGATGGTCAATACCACCAGCGCCAACCGCATTCCCAATCTGCAAACCAATAAAGTGGATGTGGTGTTCTGTAACTTCACCCGTAATCTGGAGCGCGCTAAAGAGATCGGCTTTACCAACCCGTATGTGGTCGCGAGTGAAGCGATGCTGGTGCGTAAAAATAGCGGCATCCAATCTGCCCACGACATGGGCGGCAAAACGATCGCCACGGTGAAAGGTTCCACCAACGGCGACGAAGTACGCAACCTCGGCATCGACGTGAAGATTCAGGAATATGATTCATCGCAGGCGGCAATTCTCGCGGTAAAACAGGGCCAGGCCGATGCGATGATCGAGGATAACAACTTCCTCGCCTATCAGGCCAAGCTCGACCCGACGCTTACCGTCACCAATGAAGCGCTGGTACCGCTGGAATACAACGCCTTCGGCGTGAAACAGGGTGACCAGGTGTGGACCAACTATCTAAACGAATTCCTGTTTGAAATTAACGCTTCCGGCGAAAACGCCCAGCTGTATCAGAAATGGTTCGGCAACAAGCCGCGCTACCCGCTGAATCCGCAATATTGATGGCACGCGGCGCGGCAGAACATGCTGCGCCGCCCCAAGGAGCAGAACCATGAGTTATCAATGGCTAACCCTGTGGCGCTATGCCGACACATTTCTCGAAGCCGCCTGGCTAACCCTGCAAGTGACATTGCTGGCGTTTGCGCTGGCGGTCGCGCTGGGATTGCTCTCCGCGCTGGCTAAATCATCGCCGCTGGCGCCGCTGCGCTGGATCAGCCACTGCTACGTTGAATTCATTCGTAATACGCCAGTGCTATTGCAAATTTTCATCATCTTCTTTGGTCTGCCGTCACTCGGTATCACCATGAGCGCCTTTACCGCAGGCGTGCTGGCGCTGGGGATCAACGTGGGGGCTTATCTCTCCGAAACCTTCCGCGCGGGAATTCAATCGGTACCCAAAGGCCAACTCGAAGCCGCGTGGGTGCTGGGGATTCCGCGGCGACAGATCTTCCTGAATGTGGTGCTGCCACAGGCAGCGCGTGCGGTGTGGCCGGCCATTATCAATAACCTGATTCAGCTATTGCTTGGCACCTCGTTGCTCTCAGCTATCGCGCTGCCAGAACTGACCGGCACCGCGACGGTGATCAATGCGCGTACGCTGCTGTATATCCAAACGTTCAGCGTGGTCGCGCTGGTGTATTTAGTGCTGAGCAACCTGTTCTCGTGGCTGGGAACGCTTGCAGGACGGCGCATGTTCCACCCGCCGCTGGTAACGCCAGTAAAAAAGTCCGCATGGTGGTGGGCAAGAAAATGGCTGACTAATCCATTGAAGCGGGAGCGCGCGCTATGAACGACTTAATCATCAGTTCATTACCGATTCTGTTGAAAGGGCTCGCTATCACGCTGCTATTGTCGGTAGCAGCGATTATTGGCAGCACGCTGCTGGGATTGCTGGCCGCGGTGCTGCGCACCAGCCGCCTGCCGGTCGCCAGGCAGATCGCTGTGATCTATACCGAACTGTTTCGCGGCACGCCAGTGCTGATCACACTGATGTTCATTTACTTCGGCGTGGCTTACTTCGGCTACGACATCAATTTGTTTGCCGCCGGCATTCTGGGGCTAAGCATTTATCAGGGCGCATACATCGCCGAGGTGTTCCGCGCCGGTATTGAAGCCGTGCCGAAAGGTCAGTGGGAAGTGTCATGGATTCTTGGCATGTCGAAGCGCCAGACCTTCATGAGTGTAGTCCTGCCGCAAACGCATGGCATCGTGCTGCCACCGCTAGCAGGGCAATATCTTTCACTGATTAAAGATACCTCGATCGTCAGCATGATCGGCATGTCCGAACTAATGCATCAGGGACAGGCGATTGTCGATCGCATCGGCCAGCCGGTGGTGGTTTACGGTCTGGTTGCCCTGCTCTACTTCGCTATCTGCTTCCCCATTTCCCGTTGGGTACAACATCATCAGACCAGGAGCCAAATTTCATGAGCAAATCCGCCATTACGCTGAGCCGGATCACCAAATCTTTTGGCTCTACCCAGGTTTTGAAAGAGATCAGTCTGGATGTTTCACCGGGTGAAGTGCTGGTGCTGATCGGTGCCTCTGGCTCGGGAAAAAGCACCGTGTTGCGCATTATGAGCGGACTGGAGATCGCCGACGGCGGTGAAGTCTGGGTGAATGAAGTGCCGCTGCATGAACGTAAGCGCACCAACGAAATCTGCGGTCACGTTGGCATGGTGTTCCAGCAGTTCAACCTGTTTCCTCACAAAACCGCACTTGGCAACGTCACGCTGGCGCTTGTTAAAGCACAAAAACTGTCTGAAGCGGAAGCCACAAAGCGCGGAATGGCGGCGCTGACGCGTGTAGGCCTCGCTGAGCGCGCACATCACTATCCGGCACAGCTTTCCGGCGGCCAGCAGCAGCGCGTTGCGATTGCCCGTGCGCTGGCGGTGGAACCAAAAATCATGTTCTTCGATGAAGCCACATCGGCACTGGATCCAGAGTTGGTGGGTGAAGTCATGGAAGTGATGCGCAGCCTGGCGCGTGAAGGTATGACGATGGTGGTGGTGACGCACGAAATGGGCTTTGCGCGGAAAACCGCCGATCGCGTGGTGTTTATGGACCAAGGCGTTATTGCTGAGCAGGGTTCACCCGAGCAGATTTTCGTTAATCCACAAAATCCGCGCACCCAGCAGTTTTTATCACGCGTGCTTGAGCACTAACAGGAGGAGATATGTCGATTCGCTTTCCGCTGCAGGCGGATGGTTTATTAGATGAAGAGTTGCTCGCGCCGCGTTTTAAATCCGTAGCGGGTGCCGGAGATGCGCCGTTGGCAAGCGGTACCTCGGTGCTCAGTAGCG
This sequence comes from Candidatus Pantoea floridensis, assembly GCF_900215435.1. NCBI lineage: Bacteria > Pseudomonadati > Pseudomonadota > Gammaproteobacteria > Enterobacterales > Erwiniaceae > Pantoea > Candidatus Pantoea floridensis. Next base: position 616,836 of record NZ_OCMY01000002.1, on the reverse strand, counting down.
ATCGCGTGTTTTCACCCTTGATGGTCATGAAACAGTCGGCGCTGGAGAATAATCTGCGCCAGCTGGCGGCCTTCTGTAATGAAAAAGGCGTGATGTTAGCGGCGCACGGGAAAACCTCGATGTCGCCCGCCATTCTGCGTCGCGCTATTGCGGAGGGTGGCGCATGGGGTTTAGGTGCTGCCACACCCGCTCAGGTACGCGCGCTGCGGCAGTTCGGCATTCGCAATGTCTTTCTCGCTAACGAGTTGGTCGATCCGGCGGGCATTCGCTGGATTGCACAGTGGCAACAGCAGCATCCCGATCACGGCTTCCTTTGCTATGTAGATTCACTGCAAGGGGTAAAACTGCTGGAACAGCACCTCGGTGACAGCCAGATTTCGGTTCTGCTGGAGATGTCCGTTAGCGGCGGACGTACCGGTTGCCGTTCCCAGCAGGCAGCCGTGGCGATTGCTGAAGCAGTTGCAGCCTGCCCGTCGCTCAAGCTGGTGGGTATTGCGGGTTATGAAGGTGCACTTGGCGCCGGTCGCGATCAATCAGGTATTCAACGCGTCAAGGATTACTGCCAAATGATGATCGCAACGGCAGCAATACTGGCGGAGAAGCAGCTGTTTGGCAGCGACCACATTATTTTAAGCGCCGGTGGTGGTGCCTGGTTTGATGTGGTGACGGAGTGCTTTACCGCGGCAAAACTGCCCTTGCCGATGACGCCGTTGATCCGCTCTGGCGCTTATATGGCACACGATAGCGGTCTCTACGCTCGTATCGCGCCCTTTGCGCAACCTGGCGCATCACACCATTTTAAGGCCGCGCTCGAGATTTGGGGGCGAGTGTTATCACGTCCAGAGCCGGGATTAGCGTTCGTAGATTTTGGTCGGCGTGACGTGCCATTTGATCAGGATTTGCCCAACCCGCTGTGGATCCGCCGTGCCGATGGCAGCGCACCGCGCTCGGCAACGCATCTGCGCATCAGCGACGTTAACGATCAGCACGCCTATTTGCTGCTGCCTGAAGATGACCCTCTGCAGGTGGGCGATTGGGTGGGCTGCGGTATTTCGCATCCGTGTACCGCTTTTGATAAATGGCGCTATCTGCCGCTGGTCGATGATGATTATTGCGTCACAGATTCACTGGAAACAGCGTTCTGATGGTTTCATGAACCGTTTTAACCAGGTCGCCATGAATGGCGACCCTACAAAATGTGCAGGCTTTGTAGGGTGCGCATTCATGCGCACCAGGACACCATGAATGGCGACCCTACGAAAATGTGCAGGCTTTGTAGGGTGCGCATTCATGCGCACCAGGACACTATGAATGGCGACCCTACGAAAATGTGCAGGTTTTGTAGGGTGCGCATTCATGCGCACCAGGACACCATGAGTGGCGACCCTACGATAACGCCAGCTTTACCGCGTCTTCGGCATGAATCAACGTGGTATCGAACAGCGGTACGCTGGCATCCTCTGCGTTCACCAGCAAAGTGATTTCGGTACAGCCCAGGATAATCGCCTCAGCGCCCTGCTCCACCAGCTCAGCAATAATCTTGCGATAATGCGCACGTGATTCCTCACGAATGATGCCGAGGCAGAGTTCCTGATAAATGATGTCATGCACCACTTTTCGCCCTGCTGTATCGGGCACCAGCACCTCAATCTCCGCCTGATTAAGCCGTCCTTTATAAAATTCTTGCTCCATGGTGAACGCCGTTGCCAGCAAACCCACCTTCTTCACGCCCGCCTGACGAATGCGCTGTGCCGTGGCATCAGCTATATGCAGCAGCGGAATGCTGACCGCATCGGTAATCTGCTGCGCCACTTTGTGCATGGTATTGGTACAGAGTACGATGAAATCTGCCCCGCCCTGCTCAAGGCTGCGCGCGGCATCCGCCAGAATCTCACCCGCCTTTTGCCACTCGCCCGCGGCCTGTAGCTGTTCTATCTCATGAAAATCGACGCTATACATCAAGCTGCGTGCAGAGTGTAAACCGCCCAACTGCTGTTTCACCTGCTCATTGATAATGCGGTAATACAGCGCGGTAGATTCCCAGCTCATGCCGCCAATCAAACCAATCATTTTCATTTGCTTAACTCCATTTTAAATGCCCTGCTCAGCACTGTACGGGATTTCCGGCCAACGCGCTGAAGGAAACAACGATAAACGGATATTGAACAGGTGGAACATCGGCGCAAACAGCCTATTTTCCTGTATCGCTGCCGCTTCAAGACGTAACAGCAACGTATTGAGTTCTGCCAGCAGTTGCGGCTGCGGTGAGCTTTGTAACGACTTCAACCGACGCTTCAAAAACTGGCTGAGTTCATGGAACATCGCCGCGCTCTCAATATGATGTGCCAGCAAAAGTTCACGATGGCGCGTGTAGTAGTCGTAACAGTTCGCGCCCAGCCAGGCTTCGGCGATCAGATTACCGCCGGAGACTAAATCCGGAGCCGGATCGACACGTTTACGCGGCAGGATGATGTTGACCTTATCCAGCGTGCGCGACACAAACTGCTGACGCGCCGTCAGGGTCACACTGTTAAGACGCACCGTGGCGATAAAGTGCAGCAGCTCGCGGATCCCTTTGCGCACTGCACGTTTGGCAGTCCACGAAGGACGCTTGTTACGGATCAGCGCCGTGATCACCAACGCAAAGGCAATGCCTACCAGCGTTGACAGCATGGCATTCACTATAAGCTGCAGATCGGGTTTGAAATGGTGGCTCATACCGATTAGTCCGGGGATTTGCGTGGCGACAATCAGGCCAATCAGATTGGTAGCAGGATTGGCGATAACCAAACCTAACGCCAGCAAACCCGGCGCAAGGCAAATCACTAACGCCTCAAAGGTCACGGCCTGCGGAATGAACAGCGTGATATACATCAGGCTGATCGCCATCGATATTAATACACCTTTAAGAAACAGCTTCATGGGCGCGATAGGACTGTCCATGCCAGCAAAAAACGAGCACAGCACGGCTGCCATCATCGGCGCAGTCGCCCCATCGGACCAACCGCTGCCAATCCAGAACAGGCAGGTCGCGAAAGTGGCGATAAACGCGGTGAATGACGACAGCAGCAATAACCCTTTATCAACGTGCTTGTGCGCACGCGCCATTTTTCCCGCTTTAACTGCCGGTGTCCATTCACTCACCCGCTCGCTAACGCTTTGATAGGCATCGACGATGCGCACAAAATTGAGCAGCCGTTCCAGTAAACCAATCAGCAAAATAGTCTCTTCGCTATTAAACCTGCCCTCCTGCCATGCATGTTTCAGCTGCTCTTGCGCGGCAGCGAGCTTATCGCGCACCGGCAGTTGCTCCTCACCGTTAAGCCACAGTAAAAATTGCTGGAACACTTCAGCTACATACTCAGGAAAACGAATCTGCTGCTGCGCGAGCAGATTAAGACGCGATTCGATGGCTGTCAGCGTTGGAATGAAATATGACAGATGCTGATACTGCACGCTGACGAGGCGCACCAGCCGCCGCGCCGCATCGCCTTCATAGACGCAGTGGGTAATCAGCGTTTCAACGTTGAGCGGATAGTTAGCCATCTGCACCAAAATATCGTCGCGCTCCACCGACTTCTCGGCGGGCATGGCGGTAACCAGTTCGCTGCAGAGTTTGCGCGCGTTCTGAAACCACAGGTTGACGCTCTGCTCCAACAGATTGCGCATCGAAACGGGCCAGAGCAGCCGATGTACCAGGCTACTGCAAACGATCGCCACGGTAATCTCCTCAATACGCGAAATCACCGTGTAAGTAATGGCCGAAGGGGAAACCACGTCCGGAAAGCCCATGATCGCCGCACTGTAGCCTGCCAGCATAAATACATAGCTTTTCGGCGTGCGATCGTGCAGAGAAAGGTAGAGGCATACCGCCACCCACAGCGAAATACACAGGCTGAAAAGCAGCGGATCCTGCACCGTGGCGGGATAAACCAGCAGTGTGAACAAGCCCCCCAAAAGCGTACCGAAGAAGCGGAAAATGGATTTCGACACCGTCGATCCCGAGTAAAGCTGCGAGGCAACGTACACTGTAGTCAGTGACCAGGCCGGTTTATCGAGATTGAGTTCCAGAGCGATATAAAAAGCCAGAAAGGCAGCAAGACATGTTTTGGCAGAGAACAGCACTGCGCTTTTTGAAAACCACTTCATAGAACAGATAAAACCTTATGCCGGCAGCGGAATTGCTTATCCTGACAGAAGCTTTTCGCAATGGCATTTTGATTTGTTATACAAATTATTACCGTGCTAATTATATGGGCATCTATGGAAATCGTTGTCTCCACGACACGCTGAATGCTGACTACAGTGAATGATCCAGATCACATAAAAATCAGTTATAAGCGATCGAAATTAGTTATTTATTGGTTATATAAGCGCTTTGCTAAGGTGGCAAAAAAACCACGAGAGAAACATCATGAAAGTAAAACTTCCTGTCCTGAGCGCGTTGGCGCTCAGCGTTGGCCTGCTCTCCACACACGCCTTTGCCGCTAATCCAGAGACCGTTACCATCGGCTATCAAAAAGCCAATATCTTTGCGCTGCTGAAATACCGCGGCACGCTAGATGAAACCTTCAAAAAAGAAGGTATCACTATTCGTTGGGTAGAATTCCCGGCGGGCCCGCAAATGCTGGAAGGGTTAAACGTTGGCAGCATTGATTTGGCGGCGACGGGCGATGCACCACCCGCCTTCGCGCAGGCGGCAAAAGCAGACTTGATCTATCTCGGCCATTCGCCAGCAAATCCCAAAACCGAAGCGATTGTGGTGCCAAAGGATTCGCCAATTAAAAGTGTGGCTGATTTGAAAGGTAAACGCGTTGGCCTAAACAAAGGCTCTGATGTGAACTACCTGCTGGTGAAGGCGCTGGAAGACGCTGGGCTTAACTACAAAGATGTTAAGCCGGTGTATCTGCCACCCGCCGATGCCCGCGCCGCTTTCCAGAAAGGTGCGATTGATGCGTGGGTGATTTGGGATCCGTACCTTGCTGAAGTGGAAGCGAACGCCGATGCCCGTGAAATCCGCAATGCCGAAGGCTTAGTACCGCATTACACCTTCTATCTCGCCAGCCGTCCGTTTGCCGACGGCCATCCTGATACTGCTAAGCAGGTCGTAGATGAGCTGAGCAAGCTGAGCGACTGGGCGAATAAGAACCAGGATGAAGCCGCCGCGATTCTGTCAAAGTCCACCGGGCTGGATAAAACCATCTGGCAAACCACCTTAAAGCGTCTGCCATATGGCGCATCGCGCATGACACCGCAGGTGTTTGACGAACAGCAGGCGTTAGCGGATACCTTTACGCGAGTTGGCTTGCTGCCAGTGAAAGTGGATGTGCGCAGCGCAACCTGGTCACTGGATAAGAAGTAAGTCATTACTGACTGGTCGCCATGAATGGCGTAATGCCGACCAGTTAAGCACGGTATCAAATCAGCGCACCTTCCGTAGCGGCGCGATTTATCGCGCAATGAATTGCGCCGCTACGGAAGGTGCGCTTGTTAACAAGGTTTTTCATCTGTTAACTGAGCGGTATTACGCCATGAATGGTGACCCCGGGATTATTTAGCAAGGCTTTGGTACGGTGCGCATGACGCGCACCTGCATTTATCAGCCCTCTCCCGCGCCAATCTGCCAGATGCTGGTGGGTGCGGTGCCATTCACTTTCCAGTCACCGATATCACGCGCCTTATAGACCACCGGATTATGTGACGAGACAGTTCGTGCATTGCGCCAGTGGCGATCCAGCGCCTTGCTGACGCGCGTATCGGATGCCCCCAAAGCGTTAAACAACTCGGTCGCTGCGCGCGTGACCAGCTCGCTGGCTATCACCTGTGCCTGGCCCGCTTCGGCTTCAGCCAACACATTCGCCGCCACGATTTGCGCCTCATCGCTGCTCACATGCGCAACATATGCTGATTGCAGTGAATGGGTCGCGCGAATTACCGTGGCTTCGACTGCAAACGCCAGACTGGTGATTTCGCCGATCACCTGCAATAGCTGCGCATCTTGACGTGCCGCCCCCGCGTTGCCATGGCTGTAAACTCGCTTGCGCGCTGCCACCGATTGTGCGCCATCTCGCGCCACCGCGCGGCCGATTCCTGCAAGCGTCGCTAACAACACATGCTGATAAAAAGCAGTCTGATAGCGGAAACGCGTCGCGAAATCATAGACGTGCTCCTGCTCAACATGGGCATTGGCGAAACGCGTGGTGCCGCTGCCGGTTAAGCGCTGGCCAAATCCGTCCCAGTCATCTTCACGCGTGACGCCGGGTTGGTGAGTGTTCACCAGAGCGATAACATCGCCCTGGTTGTCGTTGCGGCGTGCATAGACGTCAATCCAGTCGGCGAACAACGTACCGGTGCTGTAAAACTTCTCGCCGTTCAGCGTCCAGCCCGCTTCACCAGGAGTGACCCGGGTAATCACATCACCCAGTTTTACCGCGCCAATTTCCGTCCAACCGCTGCCCACCAGCTCACCATCAATAAAGCGGCGGAACCAGCCATCACGCTCTGGGCTATCCGGCTGGTTGAGTCGATCTTCAACAAACGCAAAATGTGCGCGCAGCGCCTGTGGCAGATTAGAGTCAGCTTCCGCCAGCTCGATTAGCAGCTGGAACAGCTGCGGCAGCGATGCGCCCCACCCGCCCTTATCTTTCGGAACCCGCACCGTGCCGAACCCCGCCTCTTTCAACCAGGTGATGGGTTGATGGGGCAAAGTGCGCACATGCTCGCGTTCCACCGCACCTTGTGCGATGCGCGCAAACACCGGACGGAAATGCGCAGCCAGCGTGTCGTAATGGGTTTCTGTCACTAATAAGCTCATGGTTCACTCCTGATGTGAAAGATCATCGATGTCATGGCGCGTAGGCTCGTGGCGCACCGCCAGCAGGAAGAAGATCGGAATAATTGCTGCCAGTGAAACCACCCAGAACATATTGGTGCCAAGTGCCGCCTGCAGAAGCGGCAGAATAAATAGCGCCAGTGCGCTACCAATGCCTGAGAGCGCACGACTAAAGCCCACGCCGGTGGCGCGAATAGAAGTGGGATAGGAAAGCGCCGGATAAACCATCAGCTGCGCGCCGGGACCAAAACCTTCGGCAAACAGCCACAGGCCAAGCATCAGGATGGCGAAAACAATACCGGCAATCGCTTCAGGATGACCAATCAACGCCAGCGCAATCAGCGCAAAGAACTGCAGTGCAAATCCGGCAATTGCCACGTGGCGCGACGGATATTTCCACGCCAGACGCATACCGAGCAGACCGCCAGTAAAGGCAAACAACGCATTGAGGCCAAGCGACGCCGAAATAGTTTCAAACACCCCCGCTCCCAGGAACTGCGCGAGAATCGACGGCAGGAAGAAGGCAATTGCGGTGTATTCAAATGAGATGCAAATGTTCATCACGCCCGCGACGATGGTGCGTTCACGCCAGGGTTTTTGGAATAGCACGCGGAAGCTGACCTTCGGCGCGGCAGCAGCTGGTGGCGCTTCCGGTTCGGCTGCATGGGCATGAATACCATAGGAGTCGCGCAGGATACGCACAGCCGACTTGAGATCGCCCTGATTAGCGGCCCACAACGGCGACTCGTTCATAAACTTGCTGCGCACTGCGATGATCAACAGCGCGGGCACCGCACCGAACAGCAGCGACGCACGCCACAACCAATCAAGATGATCTTTCGGCAGTAGGAAATAGAGCGCAAAGATCAGCAGGAAGCAGAGCGTAGAAGCGGCATACCACATCGGGCACCAGGCAGCGAGTCGCGCTGCTTTGTTGCCTTTACCGGCAAATTTGGAAAATTCCGCCAGATAGGACATAGCCACTGGCAGATCGATACCTACGCCGACGCCCATCAGGAAACGCGCGCCAATCAACACCCACACGTTTGGCGCTAATCCTGCGGCAATTGCCGAGACGACAAAGAACAGCATATCGGCCATAAACACCGAATAGCGGCCATATTTGTCCGTCAGCCAGCCGCCGACCAGGTTGCCGACAATGGTGCCAACCATAATTGATGATGTAACCAAACCGGTCAGCAGCGGTGAGAGTTGAAACTCGCGCACCACATCGTCAATACCGTAAGACAGCGTGGTGAGATCGTAGGCGTCAAGAAATACGCCGCCGAGCGCGAGGAATACAATCATTCGCGCATAATTGTTGGTTTTACTGCGGGTGTTGATCAGTCTTGCCACATCACTGACCGAACGGACCGGTTCTGAAACCGGGATGGTGTTTTCTAAAGGAAGAGAACTCATAACGCCTCACGTTGTTGTTTTGTAGTGCAGGTGAGGGAGTTATAAACGCTTATTAAGCCGCGCCAAAACAACATTTATTGATATTAATTTACATAAATATCAATTAGTTAAATAAAAAACCAAACAAAAAAACCCGGACGCGCACGGCGAGTCCGGGGGATGGGTTAACCTGCAGATTAGTCAGCAGAAACCGGCACCAACACCCCTTTCACCAGCGGATCGTCGGTAGTCTTCAGCCATTGCTGTACGCGCGGATCGGAGAACGCTTTTTTTAGCTTCTCGATGTTTTCCTGGTCCAGATACGGCGTGCCGATTACCAGCTGCGAGGCAAAAGTGCGCGGCGCAGGTGGGAAGAGAATGCCTTTCTCGCGCGGCACCTTACCGGCATCAAACTGCGACACGTAGCCAATCGCCGCATCAACCGAATTCAGCGCACGCGGCATAGTCAACAGATCAAGCTCTTTAAAAACAAATCCATGTGGGTTGCCGACAATATTCTTTAGCTTCGCGGTGCGCGGCTCGACATTTGGATCCAGCGTGATTAAACCCTGACGCGCCAGTAACCAGAGTGCCTGCCCCTGATTGGCGCCGTCATCCGGTACGACAATCGTTGCGCCCTGCGGTAAATCCGCCACTGATTTGTAACGATCGGAGTAAATACCAAACGCCCACTGGAACAGCGGCAGTGCCGACGTGAGCGCGAAGCCGTTGGCATCTACTACTTGCTTCAACCACCACTGATGCTGATACACCGTGGCGGCATATTGCCCTTCCGCTACCGCGCGGTCCGCCTGCACCGGGTCCTGCACGCCCACGGCTTCGAGTTTCAAACCATAATCCGGCGCGATGTGCTCACCGACGTATTCAATCAGCTTCTGCTCGCCCGCCATCGCTGGCTCAAAATGTATTTTTAACGTGCTGCCAAATACCACGGCCTGCGGCTGCTGGCTGCGCCAGAACCACCCGCCTGCGGCGAGCACAACGACCACTATAATCAGTAGCAACCATGGCCAGCGCCGCGTCTTCCGCAGCTCAAAATCTTGTGTTGTCATAGCGATGTCCCCTGGGGATGACGTAATGCGGTGACCAAACGGTCGCCGAGAAATTGAATCGTTTGAATAAGCGCGATCAGCACCACGATGGTGGCGATCATGATGTGGTTGTCGAAGCGCTGGTAGCCGTACACTACCGCCAGATAACCAATGCCGCCCGCGCCGATGGTGCCGGCAATGGCGGAGTACTCAATCATGGAGATCAGGTTCAACGTGACGGCGGCGACAATCGCCGGCAGCGCTTCACTGAGCTGAGCCGAACGGATGATTTGCCAGCGCGAACCACCGCATACCAGGCCAACGGCCGTCACTTCGCCGGGCAGTTCGCGCAGTGCGTTATCCACCAGCCGACCAAAGAATGGAATACCTGCGGCAATCATCGGCACCACCGCCGCCGGAATACCGATGGTGGTGCCCGTCAGCCAGAAGGTAAACGGAATGATAGCCGCCATTAGCACCAGAAACGGCAGCGAACGGCCCATGTTGACGATCCAACTCAGCACCCGATGAATGCCACGATGCGGGAACAGACCGCGTGCCGAGGTGTTAAACAGTACTACGCCCACCACGCCGCCGAACGTGACCACAAAGAGCATCACGATAACCACCATCAATGCCGTTTCGCCAAGCGCGGGCAGCATTAATGCCGGAATCTCTGGCCACGGTGTATCCTGGCTCATTACCGATACGCTCATACTGCCTCCCTCAATGGCAATACGCTGCCGGAAACGCTGGCTATCAGGCCCAGCTGCTCAAACTGGGCCAGTAAACGTGCCAGCGGGAGACGCTCATGCTGGAAGTGAATGCCCACCTGCAGGCGTCCAGCTTGCAAACCGTTAACCTGCTCAACGTGCGCGCCGAGTAAATCAATGCGTAAACCGAACTGCTGACTAAGACGTGAGATCCAGTCGCTGGTGACCGGCACATCGGTGCGATAACTGAGCTGCAACACCAGCTCGGCATCACTCGCTTGTGCTGCCAGCGGGAGCAACCGCTGGCCCAGCGCAGAGTCAGGCTGCGCCAGCAACGCTTTCACCACGCCGTACTGCACAATCTGGCCGTCGCGGATTTCTGCCACCGCATCGGCAGCCTGACGTACCGCGTCCATTTCATGGGTGATTAGCACAATCGCCAACTTGTAGTCATCACGCAGCTTTTTCAGCAGATCGAGGATGGTTACCGTGGCTTCAGGATCGAGTCCGGAAGTCGCTTCATCCGCCAGCAGAACCGTCGGACGCAGCGCCAGCGCACGTGCGATGCCGATACGCTGACGCTGGCCGCCGGAAAGCTGGCTGGGATAGGCTTTGGCTTTGTGACTGAGGCCAACGCTCTCCAGCAGTTCACCGACGCGTGCGGTAATATCGCGATCCACCACGCCGAGATAGCGCAGAGGTAAAGCGATGTTTTCCCACGCCGTTTTGCGTTGTAGCAGCGCGGAAGACTGGAACACCGTGCCGATTGAGCGACGCGCCTGGCGCAGCGCTTCGCCATCCAGCCGGGAGAGATCGCTGCCGTTGACGCGAATACTGCCCGAGCTCGGTTGCTCCAGCAGGCTGATGCACTTCGCGAGCGTGGATTTTCCCGCACCGCTTGGCCCCACTACTGCCGTGATATTGGCCTGCGGTACTTGCAAATTGATGGATTGCAACACCTCGGTTAGGCGCCCATCGGGTGCGCGATAGTGCTTACTCAGCTGATCTATCTCGATCATGAGACCTCCTGCGGCGCGGAGGTTTTCACGCGGTAACCCGCGCCCGGATGCGGCGCTTGTAGCTGTGGACCGGCGGCGAATAGCTTTTCGCGCAGCGTGCCCTGCACGTACTCTTTTTTATAGACGCCGCGCTTTTGCAGTTCCGGAATCAGTAGCTCAACGACATCTTCAAAGGTTTCGTGCGTCAACGCGTAGGCAAAGTTGAAGCCATCTACGTCGGTATCCTCTACCCAGCCCTGCAACTCATCGGCGACGGTTTCCGCGCTACCCACAATCAATGGACCAAAGCCGCCAATACCAACCCAATCCGCCAGCGCTTTAACCGTCCACTGGCGATCGGGATCGGCGGTGGAGAAGGTTTCAACCGCCGACTGAATCGCATTGGTGTGGATATATTTCAATACCTGGTCCGGCTGATACTGGCCAAAGTCGATGCCGGTCCAGCCTGATACCAGCGCCAGCGCGCCTTCATAGCTGACCCAGTTGGTGTACTCTTTCCATTTCGCCTGCGCCGCCAGATCGGTTTCGCCAACAATCACGGTTTGCAGATTGAAGATTTTAATACTGTACGGATCGCGTCCCGCCTCTACGGCACGGCGACGGATATCCGCGACGGTTTTCTTCAGCAGCACTTTTGAAGGTGCCGCCACGAATACGCATTCGGCATGCTCAGCAGCAAACTGTTTGCCACGGCTTGAAGCACCGGCCTGATACAACACGGGTGTGCGCTGCGGGGAAGGCTCGCACAGGTGAATACCGGGTACGTTGAAGAAGGTACCCTGATGATTGATAGGATGGATTTTGCTCGGGTCGCTGAAAATACGGCGCTCTCGATCGCGCAGTACGGCATCCTGTTCCCAGCTGCCTTCCAGCAGCTTGTACACCACCTGCAGATATTCATCGGCGTAATCGTAACGGCTATCGTGATCGGTTTGCGCCTTGTGGCCGATATTGCGTGCGCCGCTTTCAAGATAAGAAGTCACGATATTCCACCCAACGCGCCCTTTGGTGAGGTGATCGAGCGTGGACAGGCGGCGTGCAAACGGATAAGGATGTTCAAACGATAACGACGCGGTAAGGCCAAATCCGAGGTGTTCCGTAACCAGCGCCATCGGCGTGATCAACGCCAGCGGATCGTTAACCGGTACCTGCGTAGCCTGGCGAATAGCTGCATCGCCGTTGCCGTTTAATACGTCATAGATGCCAAGCACATCGGCAATGAACAGACCATCGAATTTACCGCGCTCTAACAGGCGCGCTAAATCCACCCAATATTCCAAATCTTTATACTGCCAGGAGCGGTCACGCGGATGCGCCCACAGGCCCGGCGACTGGTGTCCGACACAGTTCATATCAAATGCATTCAAGCGTATTTCACGTTGCGATGGCATAGCAATCTCCATAGCGAGGCCGTGATCGTGTTACGACCCGGCGTTCGTCAGTTAATTTTTAGGATGTTGAGAGATTAAAGCGCTGAAGGGGGACATCGCTCGGCGTGAGCGATTTGCAACTCTTCTAAAATCTGAGTCGCCACGTCGGCGGCGTGATCGGCTACCTGCGGTAAGCCCATCAGTTCACCAAAGCGCGCTCGTGCAGCCGGGCCAACCACAAACAGGCGCGCGTTTGGCTGGCCTTCGCGGTTGAGCGTATGCGAATGGCCATCTACATCGATGCCAAAACCCAATTGGTCAGCGCGAATCACACCTTGCTGGCTCAACGATTGCAGCAGCGGCTGGCTGGCGGTTAAGGCGGCATGTCCGGGCCCGGTGGTGACAATTAAATGGTCGACATGGTGTGTCTCCACGGAGCCATTGCGTAAGCGCAACGCGATCGCTAACCGATCGCCCTTTGCGGCGATATTGTCAAGACGCGCAGCCAGCACCTTCAGGCTGCCCAGCTGCTGACGTTGACGGATGACGGTGGAAACCTGCGGCGCAATGCGGTAGCGATGAACATCCCACCACGAGCGTAAATGACGAGCAAACCGCTGCTGTTCGCGCAGCGGCAACGATTGCCAGATCTCCTGCCCCTGCACGCGCACCTGATCCAGCACGCGCTGCCACGGTAACTGCTGTTCGGCGGCACGCACCACTTCCGCCCGAATGTGATGAAGCCACGCGCGGGCAGTAGGGACGATCTGCGGAGCCAGCGTCCACTCCGGCCAGTCACCGCTCAGATTGTCACGAGAAAGCTGCCCACGGCGCGAGAAGGCGATGAGCGAGCCTTGATGCTGGCGGGTGCCTAACGACGCCACGACATCTGCCATACTGAGCCCGCTTCCGATGATCGCTACTGATGCGTCAGGTTTGATGGCATCGAGAACGCCATGCTGCCACGGATTGGCAATCAACCCGGGATGTGACGTGAAAGGCCGTAACGCACGCGGCAACGACGGTGGCGGATGACTTACCGCCAGCGCCAGCACGTCTCCCTGTAACGCCTCACCATTACTGAGTAACAGCTGCTCTCCTTCCCAGGCGACCGCACTGGCCTGAATGTGGCGCAGTGTAATCTGTGGATGCGCTTTTGCCGCCGCAGCAAACTGTTCTGCCAGATAACGTCCAAACATACCGCGCTGCGGATAAACAGCGCCGTCAGCGCAATGGGCTGCTGAATCCAGTGAACATTCTGGCTGATTGCGAAACCAGCGATCAAATGCGCCCTGCTCTTCCCCACTGAGTTGCATGCGCGCAGCGGGAACATTAATGCGATGCGCAGGTTCCGGTGTGGAATAGGCAACACCGCCGCCAAGAGTGGGACGCGGTTCGACCACTGTAATCTGTAACGCAGTTGACGACTGACGCGCGAGATGAATCGCCAGCGCCGTACCGCTGAAGCCGCCACCGACGATGATCACCCGTGCAGTTGCCATTGCCTTCTCCTGCATTAGCTGGCGCTCGCCTGTTTTGAAGGACGCTTATCGCCGCCAATCGTTTCGCCAAACGGGCCGGTATTAATGGTGCGCGCGCGCTGCTGCTGTCCGTTCGCCAGAGGGAGCAGCGGTAACAACAGTTCAGCCACGCGATGGGCTTCTTCCAGATGCGGATAACCTGACAGGATAAAGTTGGTTACGCCTAATGCCTGATATTCGCGTATCCGTTCAGCTACCTGTTCAGGGCTGCCGACTAACGCGGTTCCTGCTCCACCACGCACCAGCCCCACACCCGCCCACAAATTCGGCGAGATGTAGAGATTATCGCGCGAGCCATTGTGCAAGGCGCTCATACGCGCCTGACCGGCGGAATCCATACGCGCAAAGATCTTCTGCGCCTGGGCGATAGTCTCTTCATCAAGGTGGGCGATCAACTTCTCTGCCGCCGCTTTGGCTTCGTCTTCGGTCTCGCGCACAATAACGTGCAAGCGGATACCGTATTCAAGCTTACGCCCGCGCTGCGCCGCACGTGCACGCACCACTTCCAGCTTCTCAGCCACCTGCGCAGGCGGTTCGCCCCAGGTGAGATAGGTATCAATCTGCTCCGCCGCAACATCGATAGCGGCATCAGATGAACCACCAAAATAGAGCGGCGGACCGTTTTCCTGTACCGGCGGGAACAGAACTTCTGCCCCTTCAACGTGAATGTGCTTTCCTTCGTAATCCACTTTCTCGCCACGCATCAGCCGACTATAGACATCCAGAAACTCTTTGGTGACCTCATAGCGTTCACTGTGGTTAAGGAAAATGCCATCACCTTTGTTCTCAATCGGATCACCGCCTGTCACCACATTAATCAGTAAACGGCCTTCAGACAGACGATCCAGTGTGGTTGCCATACGTGCGGCGAGCGTAGGCGGCTGCAAACCGGGACGTACCGCAACCAGATAACGCAGACGACGCGTAATTGGCGCTAATGCCGATGCAACCAGCCAGGAGTCCTCGCAGCTTTTGCCCGTTGGAATTAACACGCCGTAAAAGCCGAGGTTGTCTGCGGCGAGTGCAACTTGCTGCAGATAGGCTAAATCGACTGGGCGACCGCCTTCAGCGGTGCCCAGGTACCGTCCATCGCCGTGTGTCGGTAAAAACCAGAAGACATTAATTTTATCGTTCTCGGAATCGGCCATTATGCTTTTCCTATATAACTTTATTAAAAAATGATCAATTTGAACTGCTTATTTAGTTATATAGCTATTAGCAGAATCCGTGCCAGGTTGGAAAATAATGATAACCGCTTAAATTCAACCAGTTACCTTTTATAAGTGCTGACTGCTCAGTTGCAATTGCAACTCAATCACAACAGCTATTGCTGCATATGCAACAGCTTATGCTTTTTACATGGTGTTAATAGTCTCTGTGAGCATTTAGCTTAGCGCTATGCTGTTTAAGGAGTGACTCCATGTTAACCACCTATGCCAACCATACCGATTCTCCACGCCTGGTCGACCCGGCTTCACTGGCGTTCCAATCTCTGCTGGATAAATTCGCTCCAACCGATGCAACCGTGCTGATAGTCGGTGAAACCGGTACGGGTAAAGAAGTGGTCGCGCGCTATTTGCATCATCATAGCCAACGGCGCCACGGCCCTTTCCTGGCGGTTAACTGTGGCGCATTAACCGAGAGCCTGGCTGAGGCGGAACTGTTCGGCCATGAGAAAGGGGCATTTACCGGTGCTACGCAGGCGCATCCCGGCTGGTTCGAATCGGCACAAGGGGGAACATTACTGCTCGATGAGATCGGTGAACTGAGTCCGTCATTGCAGGTTAAACTGCTGCGCGTTTTGCAGGAGCGTGAGATCACACGTGTAGGTTCACGCAAATCAGTAAAGGTAGATGTGCGCGTGATTGCGGCTACCCACGTTGATTTGGCGCAGGCGATCCGTGAACGGCGCTTCCGCGAAGATCTGTTTTATCGTCTCAATATTGCGGTGGTTCCTTTACCTCCGCTGCGCCAGCGTCGCGAAGACATTCCACTGCTGGCTCAACATTTCCTCGCACTCTATTCCCGCCGACTCGGACGTCCTGCAAGACACCTCTCGCCAGATGCTTTGGAAGCGCTGCTGGAATACAGCTGGCCCGGCAATATTCGTGAGCTGGAAAATACCTTACATAATGCCGTGCTGCTTAGCCGCGAAGAGACATTAACACCCGCTCAACTACGTATTGCTGGTTACAGTGAACGAGGCTTGCATGAGTTGTCAGATTCCACTCTCGACAGTTTTCTGCAACAACAGCTGATCAGCCAGCCGCAGCAACTCTTCGATCGCGTCATCAATAGCCTGATTAGTAACGCGCTTGAAATGACCGACCAGAATCAAACTCAGGCAGCGGCACTATTGGGCATTAGTCGGCACACCCTACGTACGCATTTGGCAAATCAGGGAATGATTAAAGGACGGCGCAAAGCGGCATTGTCACCACCGAATGCCTTTATTCAGGGTAAAGAAGAGCGAGAATTACGTATTGGTTATCAAAAATTTGGCAATCTGGGTGTATTGAAAGCACGTCAAAGCCTGGAACACGTCTTCGCTGAGCAGGGGATCAGTGTACTCTGGAGTGAATTTCCTGCTGGCCCACAATTGCTCTACGCACTGCAAAACAATGAGATCGACTTTGGAACCACCGGAGAGGTGCCTCCTATCTTCGCGCAAGCTAACGGCAGCGGTGTGACCTATATCGCCTGGGAACCGCCCGCACCGAGCAGCGTGGGTATTGTTGTGCCGCGCGGAAGTGATATTCGCACAGTCGAGGATCTACGCGGCAAACGCATATCGGTCAATAAAGGTTCTAACGTTCACTGGTTACTGCTGCAGTTGCTGGAAGAAGCGGGAATCGGCCTGGAGGAACTGAAAGTGGTCTACACTCCGCCAAAATATCCTTTGACGGCTAGCGATTATGTTTCGGTTGATGCATGGATGATGTGGGACCCGCTACTCAGCGCGGCAGAAAGTAATCCTGAGCTGCGCATTTTAGTTAATGGTGAAGGGCAGGTAAATAATCACCAGTTCTATCTTGCTCGTCGTGATTATGTTGAAAAGCACGATGATATTCTCAGACAGCTGGTGGAGAGCTTGCAGCAAACTGGCTCGTTCATAGATAGCCATCGTCACGAAGCATCTGCAATGTTAGCGCAAGAGCTAGGGCTGGAAATGGCAGCAGTGGAACGTGCACTGACGCGCCGCAGTCATAAAACCCGTGCAATGGCTTTTGAAGTCATAAAGGAACAGCAGATAATTGCCGACCGTTTTTATGCGTTGGGACTGATTAATAAACCGGTGCGAGTGCGTGATGCGATTTGGCAGTTTTCATCAGCGTTGGCACTCATTGAGTAGGCCAGGACAGTAAAGTTATCCACGCTTTCTGTGGATAAATCATTGCATATCATCTGGCTAATAAATTTTTATTGCATCATCGCGAAACAGTGCCAAAGCGTATACAGGGCGATTTCAGGCTGAAATTAATTACAAAAAAACCTTATAATCATTAAGTTATACATGAAATTAGTATGGCGAGCCTTTGAAATTTCATGCATGCTAATTGGAGGAACTTTGCATAGTGCTATTGAAGCTGATTAAGCATTCAGCTGGTTAAATAGGCCGCAGCAGGTTAAAGATTTCTGGTGAATTTAACCATGCTGACAAAGTAGATAGGCTTGAAATGTTGGCGATTTCAGGCTGAAATTTCTTCGCTGATAATCGATAATTCATACAGTTAGCGATGAAATAGTGCTGGCGAGAGTGGAAGAAGGTATAAAAACCGCCCGAAGGCGGCATTGTCATCACTGGTTAAGGTATTTATTGAGCGTCTCGTTAATCACTCTATCCAGCTCTTCCTGCAACTCTTTGGACTGGCGGTTAAACTCATAGCTAAACATGCGGCCGCGCGTTTTCTTGCGCGCAAAGCGATCTTTATCGGCAAAGCTCCAAAGCGGGGTGGCAACAACTTTATCTTTCGCTGGAGACTGCATTAGCGTTTGGCTGCCATTACGCACCAGGCGCAGAATTCCATTCTTGACTTCATCTTCCGCTAACCCATCACGTGCACATACAGTATCGACATCCATCCCGATGGTATCGATCAGCGCATCTACCGTTTGGCCCGTTTCCTGCAATTTCTCGTAAGCCTGCAATAATGCTTTGTAATCAGGATAGGTGAGTTCCGAGTGATTAGGGAACAACGTCACCAGCTCCAGCGGCACGCTAGCGGCCTGCAGGGCACGGGTAACCTTAGCCTGCGATAAGCCTTCACTCTGCGCAATTTCCTTTTGTGACAAGCCACTGTCCTTAAGGGAAAGTAAACGCATACCCACTTCACGCAGGTTATGTTCACGCGCAGTTTGAATATCCTGAGCCAACCGGCGCGCTTCATCAGCAGTAATAGCAACCTCTGTGACCAGTACATCCAGCCCAGTTTTGCAATGCAACGCGGCTGCACGACGACGGGAGCCGTCCAGAATTTCAATGCGATCATCGCGCTTCACACCTATTGCCGGGAAGAATTGCTGCAATTTGATGGTGCGGATAATGTCGCGCAGTGATTCAGGGGTTAGGCCAGACTGATCGCGGCCATTGGTTTCCATTTTAACGAAGGTTTTTTCTTCAATCTCTTTCGCGGTGATGTGCTCAAGCGTGAACAGCGCACGTTTACCCGTTGAAAGAATGAAAGTCTGAGAATGGCCATCGGCGCTTTTCTCAGTCTGCAAAGGAGTTTGGCTGAAGGTGCGGCCAATCGTGATTCTTTTTGCGCTCATAATAACCTCAGTTCAGGCGAATGAATTCAATACGGTCAAATACGGCTTTAGCGAAATCTTCCGCTGCTGAACGCGCATTCTTTAAAGCTTCGGTGCTGCCTACATAGGTTGATGGATTGGCTGAGATAACGGTGTCAAACGACTCACCACAGCGCTCAAATCCATCCAGACGCGGCAGTGCTGCATCAAGCATATCGCCGCCAAAAATTTCTTTCGCCAGGCTGTGACACAGCTTGTGGTCGGCTTTATTAGACAGTTTAGACATGAAGCCGATATTGCCTTGCAAGCGGCAGGCCGCGCCCGATTCTTCAATGATGCCTATCAGCTCAGGTAAGCGCGTCAGATACTTCAGCGTAGAGTGGAAATCCACTTGTGCGGGTGGAACCGGCGTCATCAACAAATCTGAAGCGGCAATGGCATTTTTGAGGAAGGCATCCAGATGCGGTCCGCTATCGATAAAGATAAAGTCGTAATCCTGCTTCAGCTTGGCGACTACATTGTCATAGAGCACAGCATGGACGTTATGATCCGGCAAATGCGCGGCGCACAGCTCTTCCCACCGTGAGGCGATGAAGGCGTCATCAATAGAAGCGGGCAGCACATCCACGCCTGGAATAATTGATGAAACGATGAACTCGTTAAGTAACTCTTCACGGCTCACGTTTTGCAGCATAGCCTGGGCGGCAGTTGCCTCAACTAATCCTACTGAACGCTCGTGGTTCAGGAACATCGTTGCAGAAGATTGTGGATCAAGATCGATAACTAAAATGCGCAAATCTTCGAATAACAAATGTGGATGCGCGCGGAGTGCGTGAGCAAGAGAGACCGTAGAAACGGTTTTCGATACTCCACCTTTCAGATTACCAACAAAAATGCTGAACGCTTCAGGGTGGCGGTCACGATATTTGGGTACGCCGCGATGATGATAGATATCGATAATATTTTGAATCGACATGGCATACTTGGTTGAGCTACCTGCAGCACGCTTATCGAACGGATAACCGTTCTCTTCCATTTCATTAACGGCGTAATCAACGCTCGCACGCGTTAGCTTTGGCAGTTTGGCTAACGCCGCTTTCGCGTAAACCTGATAAAAAGTGTTTTCCTGCAACTCTTCTTTCTGCGCTTGAATTTGCTCGGTCAAACTCATCAGCATTCTTTCTGAACGTTGTGCAACTTTCAGAACTTGCTTCTCATCGTTAGCCATACTTGCTCCACACATGTAGGATTTATGACTTTATACATAAATCCTGCACATGAGGCAAATATATCTCTTCTGCACAGGAACATTCAGTTCTGAGGAAATACCTTGGCTGAGAACGATTTAAGCCAAACATTCACTGTAATCAGTGCACACCTTTTAGTCTTCAGCCTTTTATTGTTCAAAATTAAACCGAGCATTACTTGCTCATTGAATCAAAGGTTCACTGTAATCAGTAGTCGCTTCTATTTGTCACTGCTTGCCGTAAGCATGAAATAGGGCAGTTGCGGCTGAAATCTGAGAACATTCACTGTAATCAGCAAATCTTGTCCAGGCTCCCTTAACGTTCACTGTATTCAGTAAAAGGTTCACTATAATCAGCAATCATCTGATAAACATTCACTGTAATCAGTGGCCATACTTCGAAGAAGAAGCATGAATCCTGAGTAGCATCTGTTAGAGCCTGGAGATTGTGTTCACTGTAATCAGTAACTCTTGATGATCATCTCTTCGCCTTTTCTACGTTCACTGTAATCAGTAGCATTGGCAATGGGGAGGTATCAGGGATTCACTATAGTCAGTAAAACCACACTCAAGGGCAGGTTAAACATTCACTGTAATCAGCAAAGCAAAGTTGGCTTGTACAAGCCCATTCACTGTAATCAGTAAAAGTGATGACATCGAGAACAACGTTCACTGTAATCAGCAATAAGTGGTTTTACAATTTCGGCAAAGATTCACTGTATTCAGTAGATCAGGTTTAAAGCCTTAACCGTTGGATGAACTCATCGCAAGGGAGAAGGCGATAAAGGAAAGCGTACATTCACTATAATCAGCACGCACTTCTTAGTGGTTCTATCCACCACTCCAGAGCATTGCTGCAAGTGTTCACTGTAATCAGTACATTCAACTCGTTCGGCATGTAGCCGAACGTTCACTGTATTCAGTAAAATTGGGCGAGTCTGTGAAACGGCAGGACGTGCACAAAAGGGGGAGGGCAGGCGCTATGACTATAACGTTCACTGTAATCAGTGACAGCGTGACGCACAGATTCAGGACGCCAGCATTCTTCCAAGACGAACAGTAATCTCTTTTCGCTATAGCGTTGAGATATCGCTAATGTTCACTGTAATCAGTGTTGTGACCAACCCTGTCACTTTTACTGTTTGTATTAACAGGGAAGGTACTGACTACAGTAAACCCGAATAAGAGGATTATATTTTTATTCTATAAATCATTATGTTAACCATTACAATTCACTGTAATCAGTAAATAATGTCATCGGTATCATTCACTGTAATCAGTAATTTTAGCTGGTGATCTGAACGTTCACTATGATCGGTAAACGTGAAGTGAAGGGTACTATGCGATAATATATCAGCGCCCTTGTAAGTACTCACTATCAATATAACCCAGTAATAATGGGAGTATGACCACTTCCACGACAGATAATGGGATTGAGATACAGCTGAATTACTGATTATAGTGAACACAACTGATTACAGTGAACAGCTAAATAACTGCTGATTACAGTGAACGTTATGAAAAGAGCAGGTGTCACTTTTGTATAAAAAAGTGACACTGCAGGAGGAGGGGTTACTGATTACAGTGAATGGGGGAGATCACTCTTCGAACTCGATATCTTCCAGCGAATCGATGCTTTCAAGATTACTGATCCCATCCAGCTTTGGCGTTCTGCTATGGATGATAAAGAACACCGAGCGACCACGTTTCACTTCCGAATAATCAAGATAGCCAATCTCTTTCAATTGCTCCATCGCACGGCGTACTACGTGATTCTGCGTTGTGGTCTTAGATCCCAAATTGAGACGCATACGTAGACGCGCAAGGGAAATTGGCGCCGGATTGGTCGGTAAACTTTCTAGATAGGTATACAACGCCTGCGCTGACTCTTTGCGCTTCAAACGCGAAATGGCGCGCAGCTGCAACAGTACTTTGTGGTCGAAATTATAGAGTTCAAATAGCTTTGGATCAGCCTGGATTCGTACCAGATCCTTTTCACGATCGTAATACGCCGATTGCACGAGGTGAGTGTGGTAGGCTTTACCGTTACCTTCAAAGGACAAGGTATTGGTCGCAATACGTCGTAAAGACGCGTCCAGACGCTTACGTAATGCGGCTGACGAGTTTGCTGATGGGATCCCACACATCTTAACAAAATCAATAAATGGCAGCGTCACGGTATCACCCTTAGAGGGATAACGAGAGAAAGACTGAATGATGCCGGCCCAGGTTTTGAAATCATTATCCATATCCAGCCGTGCGCCAGTGATGGTAATCTTTTCATAACCTTCTGATTTTACTAATGAAAGGTTCTTAAGCTCTTTCGTCGCATCGGTCGATGCCATCGCACCTGACTTACCGCGCGCGGTCGATTTCAACGTAGGAACAAACAGACCCAGGCGCATCAAAGCGACCGGTTGTACGGTGTTATTTTTATTTGGGTGGAGTTGAATAACTTCACCACTATTTTTTGTCACCGACAGAAAAGGCTCGAGTAACGCCTTGTTTTCACTCTCTTTATCTGCCATAGCCTGAGATCTTCATTCTGTGGATGAAAAGGGTCGTTTTCTGATTACAGTGAACATTAACACTGTTTATAGTGAACATTCTACTCTCTATAGTGAATAAACTACTGACTACAGTGGATGCTTTACTCATTATAGTGAACGCGATCACCTTCTGAGGCCTTGTCTGGTGCGGGCTGCGACGATTGGGGATCTCTTAGGATCTCTTTTAGATCTCTATATGATCTTTCTTTAAGATCTATTCACTGTATAACTGAATAAGTTCAAGTCTGCAGCGGCTTTGGCGCGGCAATAACGGTAAAACAGCGTCATCGCTATAACATCTCATCCGATCCCTTAAAAACATCAGTTGTGTGCGATAAAGATCCTGAAGCTTCTCATTAAATGAACAACTTCCTCATTATTATTCATTTTTAAGAAACCTGTGCCCGGCGTAAGGTGGACGGCATTGAACATCACTTCACTATGACGAGGACATCTTTCATGACTGACAACGTTATCTCACGCAATCCCACTAACGGCGAAATCCTCGCAACCTATACACTGCAAAGCCCTGCTGAACTTGAGGCTTCACTGCAACAAAGCGCAGATGCATTTGCTGAATGGCGTTATACCGCCATGCCGCAGCGTGTGAAAGTGTTGCGTCAGCTCGCTGAACAGATCCGCCAGCGCCAGGATGAGCTGGCGAAAATGGCCACGTTAGAGATGGGTAAACCCATTGCTCAGGCGCGGGCAGAAGTACTGAAATGTGCCAACCTTTGTGACTGGTACGCCGAACACGGCCCAGCGATCCTTGCAGATAAACCCACACTGGTAGAAAACCAGCAGGCATGGCAATCGTTTCGGCCTCTCGGCGCGATCCTCGCGGTTATGCCATGGAATTTCCCATACTGGCAGGTTCTGCGCGGTGCAGTCAGCATGCTGCTGGCAGGTAACACCTATGTATTGAAACATGCTCCAAGTGTGATGGGCTCTGCCAACTTAATGTCATCATTGTTTGATGCCACCGACCTGCCTAAAGGCGGTTTTACCGTGATTAACGTCGATAACGAAGGCGTATCCGCGGCCATTAAAGATCCACGTATCGCTGCCGTCGCGGTTACAGGCAGCGTGCGTGCTGGCGGAGCTATTGCGGCACAAGCCGGTGCGGTACTGAAGAAAACCGTATTAGAACTCGGTGGGGCAGATCCATTTATCGTGCTTGCGGATGCCGACCTGGACGCAGCAGTGGCCTCAGCGGTCACAGGACGCTACCAGAACACCGGACAGGTGTGCATGGCGGCCAAGCGCTTCATTATTGAAGAGAGCGTTGCAGAAGCGTTTGAGGCGCGTTTTAGCGCTGCGGTGCAGGCACTCAAGATCGGCGATCCTTTAGACGAAGAAACCTACATCGGCCCGATGGCGCGTTACGATCTGCGTGATGAATTGGATCATCAGGTTCAGCAAACCCTTCAGGAAGGTGCTCGTTTGGTCTTAGGCGGTCATAAAATTGAAGGCGCAGGTAACTATTATGCGCCGACGATCCTCGCGGATGTCACTCCTGCAATGACCGCGTTTCAGCAAGAAATTTTTGGACCGGTTGCAGCCATAACGGTGGCTCGCGATGCACAACACGCTCTGGAGCTCGCCAATAACAGCGAATTTGGTCTGAGCGCTACCGTGTGGAGTAGCAATGAAACCGTTGCTAATGAGCTGGCAGAAAAGCTGGAAACCGGGGCCGTATTCATCAACGGTAACGGCGCATCCGATCCACGAGTGGCTATTGGTGGAGTGAAGAAAAGTGGTTACGGCCGTGAACTCTCCAGTTTTGGCGTACACGAGTTCTGTAACATTCAGACAGTGTGGAAAAATCGCCGCTAAGCCTTCAAGGGCGCGGCTATCGCGCCCTGACTTTCTCATTTACCACCTTCTCCTCAACGCTTATTTCCTGCTCAACGCGGTTGCCCACTGGTTAAAAATCTTGTGGGCGAGTTCAAAAAATCCACCAATGGTATTATAAAGGTATTATTTGTGGTGCTAGATTGGCCTCACCTACACCGGGGAGTCCTATTTATGAAAACAACAATCCCAAAACTGTCGTTCATGATGTTCTTAGAGTGGTTTATCTGGGGCGCATGGTTTGTACCGCTCTGGGCATTTCTCAGTAAAAACGGCTTTTCGCCGATTGAGATTGCCTGGTGCTACGCCTGTACCTCAATAGCGGCCATATTGTCTCCGATCCTTGTGGGATCGCTGGCCGATCGTTTTTTCCAGGCACAAAAAGTGTTGTCGCTTCTCACCATCGTTGGCGCAATTTTGATGTTCTTTGCTGCCCAGCAAACGCATTTTAGCGGCTTCTTCCCGCTGCTATTGCTCTATTCACTGACTTATATGCCAACCATTGCGTTGACCAACAGCATCGCATTTTCACACGTTGCGGATGTGGAACGAGATTATCCACGCATTCGCGTAATGGGAACCCTTGGCTGGATCGCATCGGGTATTGTCTGCGGCTTTCTGCCGCCACTGCTGGGATATGGCGACATCTCGGCAAGTAACGTGCCGTTACTGATCACCGCTGCAAGCTCGCTGATATTGGGCATATTTGCATTAACATTGCCAGCAACTGAACCCAAAAGCACCGGCAAATTCAGTGTTCGCGTTGCGCTCGGTCTCGATGCACTGCATTTATTGAAAGATCGGAGTTTCCTCGTCTTCTTTGTCTGTTCGTTCCTGTTCAGTATGCCCTTAGCGTTCTATTACATCTTTGCTGAAGGTTATTTAACGGAGGTCGGTTTGCCACATGCCACCGGCTGGATGACGCTGGGTCAAATATCAGAAATTTTCTTCCTGCTGGCGTTGCCATTCTTCATCAAGCGCTTTGGTATCGGCAAAGTGCTGCTACTAGGTTTAACCACCGCTGCGTTGCGCTATGTGTTCTTCGTGTTCGGCGGCGATCAAAACATGCTGACTTACGGTCTGCTCTTTATGGGCATTCTGCTGCACGGTGTTAGCTACGATTTCTACTTCATCACCGCCTACATCTATGTGGATAAGAAAGCACCGGTTGCGATGCGTAATGCTGCGCAGGGTCTTATCACGCTTGCCTGTCAGGGCATCGGCAGCCTGTTGGGTTACCGTCTTGGCGGGTATCTGATGCAGGAAATGTTTGCCTATGACACACCGCACAACGGGCAAACCTTTAACTGGGCCGGCATGTGGATGTTCGGTAGCGTGATGATCGTAATCATCACCATCGCCTTTATTGTTCTGTTCCGCGACGGCAAAAAGCGCAGCGATGAACTTACCGCATTTGATAACTCAGCAACGGCTGAAAGCCATAAATAAGAGATTTCACCATGACGATGACACTGCAAGAAAAAAGGATTTTAGGCGCGTTTTACGGCCAGGCACTGGGGGACGCAATGGGCATGCCATCAGAGTTGTGGCCGCGATCCCGCGTAAAGCAACACTTCGGCTGGATCGACCGGTTTCTGCCCGGGCCGGCTGAAAATAATGCCGCCTGCTATTTTGGCCGTGCCTCTTTTACTGATGATACGTCGATGGCGCTGGCATTGGCCGATGCCATCGTAACTCACGAGGGCGAGATCAATGCGGAAACCATTGGAGCGAATATTTTGCAATGGGCGGAGGCGTTTGATGCGTTCAATAAGAACGTACTGGGGCCCACCTCCAAAATGGCGCTTAACGCGATGAAAGCTGGCACTCCAGTATCCCAGCTTGAAAACAACGGTATGACAAACGGTGCAGCGATGCGCGTTTCTCCGCTCGGCTGTCTGCTGCCTGCACATGATCTTTCAGCGTTTATTGATGCCGTCGCGCTGGCGTCGAGTCCAACGCATAAATCTGACGTAGCCATTTCCGGTGCGACAGTCATTGCCTGGGCGGTGTCCCGTGCCATTGACGGTGCGGGCTGGACATCCATTCGTGATGAGCTTCCCGCTATCGCACGTGCAGCGCAGGAAAAGCGGGTGACCACCTTTAGCGCTTCCATGGCGGCACGTTTGGAGCTGGCTTTGGATGTGGTGAAGCAGGGCAGGGGCGTGGAATCGACCATGCAGCAAATTTACGATCTGGTTGGCACTGGAACCAGCACCA
Source organism: Candidatus Pantoea floridensis (assembly GCF_900215435.1). Classification (NCBI taxonomy): domain Bacteria; kingdom Pseudomonadati; phylum Pseudomonadota; class Gammaproteobacteria; order Enterobacterales; family Erwiniaceae; genus Pantoea; species Candidatus Pantoea floridensis. The sequence goes on along the minus strand of NZ_OCMY01000002.1, from coordinate 590,293 downwards.
TTGAATCAGTGCCAGCAGCCATTGCCATGGTGGAACTGGCTGAGACCAATCCTAATCGTTGCGCGATCCTGTGTGCCAATCTCGGTGGTGATACCGACACCATCGGCGCGATGGCGGTCGCCATCTGTGGTGCGCTGAATGGCATCGATAGCATTGATAGCGAATTGAAAGCCGAGTTGGACGCCGCCAACGCACTGGATTTCACCCGCTATAGCGCCGCTTTCACCCGTTTCCGTCAGCAGCGGGAGGCCGCCTATGTTAACGCCTGACGATCTGGCGCGACTCGAAGGCCGTCTGCCGGTATGCGTGGTAGGTGCAGCGGTGGTTGATGTGATTGCAGATGCCTACTCATTGCCCCATCGAGGCAGCGATATTGAACTTCAGCAGCAGGGCGTCAATGTAGGCGGATGCGCGCTGAATGTGGCGATTACGCTGCATCGCCTGGGAATTCCATCAATCAACGCGCTGCCGCTGGGCACTGGCACCTGGGCCAGCATTATTCGTCAGAAACTAGCGGAATACGGTATTCACAGCGTGCTGGAAACGGCGAAAGGCGATAACGGTTGGTGCCTGGCGCTGGTTGAACCCGATGGTGAACGCACCTTTCTGTCGGTGAGCGGCGTGGAAAATCTGTGGGATGCAACGTTGCTCAGCACACTCCCGCAGCCGACCAATCGCTGGATCTATCTCTCCGGCTATCAACTGACCAGCAAAAGCAGTGATGTATTGATTGACTGGCTGCAGCAGCAAAGCCGACCTTATCAGCTGCTGGTGGATTTCGGCCCACGTCTGGCGGATATCGGCGATACACAGTTCGAGCAGATTATGGCATGCCATCCACTGATTACAGTGAACAGACAGGAGGCGGAACTGCTGTGGTATGAGCGCCTCGGCCAGCCTGAACCCTTTGATGCTCGGCAGTTGATGACGCGCTGGCAGCAACGTTTTGCTGGTGCAATGGTGGTGCGATTGGACAGCGAAGGTGCCGGTTTCGTTAACGCAGATACGCAAGGTTGGATCCCGGCGCTGGCTACCAACGTTGTGGATACCATCGGCGCAGGCGACAGCCACGCTGGTGGCTTATTGGCGGGACTGGCATCAGGCTGGTCACTGGCGGAAAGCGTTGCGCTGGGCAACGTGGTGGCCTCTTACGTGGTATCGCAGCGTGGCGGCGATTGTGCGCCCGATCGCGCCACGTTAAGCGCCTATTGGCAACAGCGTTTTACTCAGCAATAAACACGTACATATCGCTGCGGCAGTAGCTGATGCTGTACTCCAGCGGATTGCCCTGTGCGTCCATTGCCAGTTGCTTAATCACCAGAACAGGCACATTGGCGGGCAGGGCGATTTGCTGCTGGAGCGCCTCGTCCGGCATGCGAGCGCTTACTCGACTTTGCGATTTCACCGGCAGAATTTGCTGCTGGTGGAAGTAATCATAAAGCGAAATACCAATCGCATCCGCGTCGGCTATATAGCGCGCCGGTACCCAGGATTCTTCAACCGATACCGCTTGTTCGTCGACATAACGAATACGCTTGAGCAGATAGACATCGCTACCAATACTCAGCCCCAGCTTCTCAGCAATCTCAGCGCTACAGTGAATTTTGCTTTTGTTGATCCACACCGTATCAGGTTTTTTGCCGCGCAAAACCGCCTGCTGTGACAAACCCTTGGGTTCTTTCAGCGAATATTCGAATTGGCTGGAAATCTGCGTACCATAGCCGCGTGAGCGCAGCACCACGCCCTCTTTTTCCAGCGAATCCATGGCCTTACGCACGGTGATACGTGAGATGTTCAGCAGTTGGCTAAATTCGCGTTCGCTTGGCAGGATCTCCTCATGCACTAACATTCCCTCACGCACCGCATCTTTAATTGCGGTGGCGAAGCGTTTGTACAGCGGGGTACGGCTTTCATCGGCAAGGATTGAAGTCAGCCGCGAAAATAGTGCAGTTTGATTGGTCATAGCAAAATAGATCACTCATTCCAGTAAGCGGCAGAACGCTATGATACTGACTTTTCGGCGCGTGCGAAGCACTCGATTAGCATGGATATCACTAATAAATGCTTTAAAAACAATAAAAGCCCCAGCGGGGCTTTTCACACTTTAACTACTTTCACCGCTCGTCAAATGGCACGCCGCCTTTTGATTTATGGTGTTTTGGCGTTTCGATGATGGAAACCGTCACCGAATTGGCATCGATCTCAAACGAATCCGCCACCGCCGCGGTGACCGCTCGCAATAATTTCTTCTTCTGCTCAACCGTACGACCTTCCGCCGCATACACAACGATTTCGGGCATATCTGCATCTCCTTAATGGTGGATGTTCAGCATACCTCAGCGCAGGCCTGCCGTGCAGGGGCATTGCGATTAACGTTCAGGCGGTTGGCTGTCTCCGAGACCAAGTGAACGCTGCATCACCACGGTGTCGAGCCAGCGGCCATGTTTGAAACCGACCGACTTCATTATGCCAGTGTGCTCAAACCCGAGAGCGCGATGTAATCCCAGCGAGCCCTCATTGGCGCTATCGCCAATAATCGCGATGATCTGACGAAACCCCGCCGCTTCAGCCAGTGCGATGGCTTTTTGCAGCAGCGCACGTCCAATGCCTTTACCGGTTTGCTCCGTATCGAGATAAATCGAATCCTCCAGCGTAAATCGATAGGCATAGCGCGGGCGATACGGTGCCAGATAGCAGTAACCCAGCACGCGATCATTTTCCTGTGCCACCAGCCAAAACCCGCCGCGCTGCTGCACATCCAGCACGCGATTTTGCATTTCGCTTTCAGAGGGCGGCTCGGTTTCAAAGGTCGCAGTACCGTGTATTACGTGCCAGGCGTAGATTTTCTGAATGGCAGCAGCGTGATGAGGTCGAGCGGGAATGATGTCCATATGTTCCTGATTCTCAGCGTAGAAAATCACAGCATGCCATCAGGCCGCACGCTAATCACCGGGTTTAACAATAGGAAATTGTGATGGATTGATATTTTCGGGTGCGCATCAATGCGCACCTTACGATAGAGGGCCGCCCTTAATTCTGCTCCGACAACTGTACAGCCATTGTGTCCGCTTCTAATGCTTCGAATACATGCGGTTCGTCAGCGGGGTAGCAGATGTAGTCGCCGGGATGCAGTTCGACAGGTTCATCGCTGGGGCCCACCAGCGCCCGGCCGCGCGCAATAATGATATGTTCTACCGATCCCGGAGGATGAGGTTTTGAGGCGCGCGGTGCGCCAGGCTGGCTGGTAATCAGATAAAGATCGCGCCGTCCGCCGGGCGGACAGCTTGCCAGCAATGCAGCCTGATAATCCGCCATCTCTGCTGATACCACCATCCCTTCGCCCCGGCGAATCACCTGCAGGCGCTTAACTTCAGGCTCCATCAGCCGTGCAAAAGGTATGTTCAACGCCACGCAAAGTGCCCATAGCGTTTCGAGACTGGGATTCCCATTGCCCGCCTCAAGCTGTGAAAGCGTTGACTTAGCGATCCCCGCTCGGCGTGCTACTTCGGTTATCGATAGCCCCGCGCGCTGGCGTTCGCGCAATAATCCAACAGCAATAATGTCAATTGGCGTGGTCAAACCTGCTCCTGTTCTTTATATCGAACAATTTGTTCATCTTGTAAAACACTCGTGGTGCGTTCATTATAACGTCTTTCTTGTTCGATATGAGATGAAATTGTGATGCGTCTGGGTGCAGTGCCGCTTGATCGCGGTGTAATCAAAGCAATTATTCTGGTTTGTCTGGCCGATGGCATTGTCGGGCTCTCTTATGGTTCACTGGCGGCCGCTGAAGGTTTTCCGCTATGGGTACCCATTGCACTCTCAACCTTAGTGCTAGCGGGCGCGTCGGAATTTCTGTTTATCGGTATTGTCGCGGGCGGTGGTAGTCCACTGACGGCAGCCGCAGCGGGTTTACTGGTCAACGCCCGTCATCTGCCATTCGGTATCGCGGTAAAGGATTTAGTCGGCAAGGGCAGTCGCAGCCTGCTGGGCTGCCACATCATGAATGATGAAAGCGTCGTGTTTGGGATCTCCCAACCAAAGCTGGCTCAGCGTCGTGCGGCGTACTGGATTTGTGGATTAGGGATCTTCACTATCTGGCCGTTGACGGTCATCGGCGGTGCAGTGATCGGGCGCTTTATTCCTGATGTCTCGGCGATTGGTCTTGATGCGGTATTTCCAGCGATTTTGATCGCCCTGATTTTCCCGGCGTTGCGTCAGCGTCGCACGCTGATCCCAGCAACCCTTGGCACCGCATTATCCGTATTAGCAACGCCGTTTGTTCCTGCTGGCATGCCGGTGCTGTTTTCACTGCTGGGCTTACTCAGCTGGCGGGAGCGTAAAAATGCAAAATAATCTGATCGTTGCTGGCATAGCGCTGCTGGCGGTAGGAACGTATGCCATCCGCTTTGCCGGTTATCGCCTGGGAAGCCGCATGCAGATGTCCGATCGCGCGCGCAATATGCTTTCGGACGCGGCCACGGTTTTGCTGCTGGCGGTGGCGGTGACGACGGCGCTATTTGAAGGTACCCACTTCGCCGGCGTGGCGCGCATCTCAGGCGTATTGTTTGCGGTATTTCTCGCCTGGCGCCGCACACCATTGATTCTGGTGATCATTGGCGCGGCGTTGATGACCGCCTTGCTGCGTTATTTAGGCGTCCCCTGATAATTTTGCTACTGTGAAGCATCACAGATTAATAGCCATCAGGAGGAGCAATGAAACCGCGTTTAGCCCGCTGCGATGAAACCGCCGCGCTGTGGCGCATTCGTAATCTCGCCATTCGCCACGGTTGCCAATCGGTTTATCCGGCTGACGTTATCGCGGCATGGACGCCCGATACGTTACCCCTCGGCTATTTCGAGGCGGTGAAAAGCAATCCGTTTTACGTTATCGATGATCCGGAACACGGCGTGGCTGCGACCGGTTTTCTCGATCTCCACAGCGGCAGCGTTGAAGCCATATTTACGCTGCCCGCCTGCAACGGCAAAGGTTACGCTAGCGCTATCATGCAGGCGATTATCGATGAAGCGAAAAAGCGCGGTTTCTCCCAACTGACGCTGGCCGCCACCCCTAATGCCAGTAGTTTCTATCAGCGCCACGGTTTTAGCGTGGTGCGCGAAGCGCTTTATCCCTCAACGCTGGCCCAGGCCGATCTCGCCTGCGTTGAAATGGTTCGCGATCTTTAAGGCTATTATGATTCAAGGTGCAAACAACAAGGACCGGCCAAATATGGTAATCAACTGCGTCGCCTATCGTCACGGCAAGCGCGAAGAGCATGTCGATGTCGCCGACATTAGCGAAGTGCTCAAAGAGGAAAACTCCTTCGTCTGGATGGGGTTATATCAGCCCGACCCGGCCTTTATGCAGACGCTGCAACAGGAATTCAGCCTGCATGAACTGGCGATCGAAGATGCGCTGGTGGCACATCAGCGACCCAAGATTGAACAGTATGGCGATTCCGTGTTCATCGTGGTGAAAACTGCACATATGGACGATCTACAACGCATCAGCTTTGGCGAAACCCACTTCTTCTTAGGTAAAAACTTCCTGATCACCGTGCGTCATGGTTCATCAGAGGGCTATGCGGAAATTCGCAGCAAAGCAGAGAAAAATCACGCGATGTTGTGTGGCGGACCGGGCTATGCGCTCTACTGTATTCTTGATTTCATTGTCGATAATTACAGCAAAATCACCGAATCACTGAATGAGCGCATTGGTGGACTTGAAGAGGGGATGTTTACTACCCGCTTCGACAGCGATGCGCTACAAAATGTATATCATCTGCGGCGTGAACTGCTGGCGCTGCGCAACGCGGCGCTGCCAGTGACTGAAATCTGCCAGCAGCTGGTGCGCTTCCATGAAGATATCATTCCGAAAAATCTGCGCGCCTATCTACGTGATGTGCAGGATCATGCGCATCACGTAATGATCGATGCCGAAGACATGCGTGAGATGCTCACCAGCGCCATGCAGGTGAATCTGGCGCTGGTATCTGTGCAGCAAAGTGAAGTGAATAAAAAACTTGCCGGCTGGGGTGCAATTCTGATCGTACCGACAATTATCTTCAGCATGTATGGCATGAACTTCCCCGATATGCCCGAATTGCATACCCACTTTGGCTATCCGGCGGTGGTGGGCGTAACGGTAGTGATTTGTTGTGTGATGTGGTGGCGGCTGAAAAAAGCGAGTTGGCTGTAACGCATCAGACGCTTTTTTATTCAGACTTTTTTATTATCACAGCGGTCTGCAATGGACCGCTCAGGACGTGTTCCGCTGCTTGCCACGCAAAATAACGTCACCGCTGCACAAAGCGAAAAACTGAGGGCGGATACGGCTTTAAAAAATGACTCTTCATTTTTTCGTCACCTTGCTGTCATTTTTACCGGTTTTTAGCCATCGGCTTTTCCTATTACTGCACCCTGATAAAAACAACATATCCCACATTAGTCACACTGTGCGGGCTTGATTCGCACATCAACACTTGCCACTATCGTCTCATTATTGAGGCGAAAGGCAGGGCGTTAAAATGGCGGTTGAACCTAATTTATCGCAGAGCGTGCCCGATGTTCTTGGCGCATCGCAGCAAATGCACGCGGGTGAGCTCAGCAGTGAGGCATTGGTTGCGCGCTGCCTGGAAAACATAAAAACCCACAATCCCACATTGAATGCGTTTGGCGATGTTTACGCTGAGCAAGCGCTTGAAGACGCGCATCAATGTGACCTGGAGCGTCAGCAGGGCGTGCTGCGTGGACCTTTACATGGCATCCCTTTTGGCATCAAAGATCTGTTTTCAACAGCTGGCCTGCGCACGACCAAAGGCTCGCTGACCTCACTTGATAATGTTCCCGACAGTGACGCGCCAATCATTGCGCGTCTCAAGCAAGCGGGAGCCATCCTTATTGGCAAAACCGCGACCACCGAATTTGGCTGGACGGGGTCGAGCTATTCACGGGTTTTTGGCCACGGTCGTAATCCCTGGGATCCCCGGCTTACCAGCGGCGGCTCCAGCTCGGGTTCGGCAATTAGCGTGGCGGCACGCATGGTGCCTGCGGCACTCGGTTCGGATGGCGGGGGATCGGTCCGAATTCCCGGGGCCTTTTGCGGCATTTTTGCACTTAAAGCGTCGCTGGGGCGCATTCCCACCTGGCCATGGTCCGCCACTGAAATGCTCAGCCATGCCGGGCCGATGACGCGTACGGTACGCGATAGCGCACTGCTGTTTGATCTGCTCTCCGGTCCGGATGCACGCGACCATCAGGCGCTGCCCGCTAAAACCGAATCCTGGCTGGAGCGCTGTGATGCGCCGTTAGCCCCGCTGCGGGTGCGCTACAGCCCAACGCTGTTTAATACGCCGGTGGACGATCGTATTGCCGCCTGTGTTGAGCAGGCCGTTGAACATATTGCGCATGCCTTACCGGTCACGCTGACCGCCCGTTCGCTGGAGTGGTCAACGCCATTCGATACCTTTGATACGTTGTGGAGCGGCGGCCGGGGTGTTGCTTACGGTGCAGCCTTAAAACAGCAGCTAGACAAACTCGATCCCGGCTTTGCTGCATTAATAGAACGCGCGCAGCATCTCGATCTGGCTGATTATCTTGCGGCACAAAAACAGCGTGCGGCTTTCGCCAATCAGGTACATGCGCTGTTCGATGAGGTGGATTTGCTGATTACGCCTACGTTGCCGATTTTGCCTTTTGCTGCCGATCGCCACGTGCCGGAAACGCAACCTGCGGGTGAGAGCGGCGTGGAGTGGGCGCGCTGGACGCCCTTTACCTGGCCGTTCAATTTGAGTGGTAATCCCGCTGCCACCCTACCCTGCGGATTTACCCCTGAAGGTCTACCGGTGGGATTGCAGGTTGTTGGCCGGCGTTACGCCGAAGCGGATGTCCTGCAGTTCTGCGCGGCGCTGGAAGCGTTGATGCCGTGGGACCAGCATTGCCCTGCGCTCTAACCGTCGCGAGCGGATTAATCGCGTGTTGGCAAAGCGGAGATCAACTTACAGGTATACTTGGTTTTTTCTCCGCAAAACATAAGGGTAAGCATGATCAATCAGCCGCGACTCGATGAAATTAAACGGATTTTGAGCCACGAAAAACGGGTGCGCGTGACCGAGCTGGCGCAAAAGTTTGTGGTCTCGGAAGAGACTATTCGACGTGATTTGAAGTTTCTTGAAGAGCAGGGCGTATTACGGCGAGTGCACGGTGGGGCCATTTTGCCGGTCTCCAGCGAGGAGCAGCCGCTGCAAATTCGCAGCCGTATCAAACCGCGGGCGAAAGTGCGAATTGGACAGTTAGCCAGCGATCTGGTGGAGGAGGGGATGGCACTATTTCTTGATACGGGCACCTCAACCCTGGCGCTGGCACAGCAGTTAACGCGCTTTTCGCGTCTGAAAATTATTACTAATTCGATGGATATCGCCGCGTTGCTAACGCAACAAAGCGAGAACGCTGTGACGCTAACACCAGGGCGCGTTCGGCGAAATGATAACGCACTGATTGGCCCCCATACGCTGGAGTTTGCCCGGCAGTTTCACTACGACATCGCTTTCATGGGCATTGGCGCAGTGGATCGGGAAAACGGCTTTATGGACTACGAAGAGCCTGAGGCGTTGTTACGGCGCGTGCTGAGCACGCACTGCCGTCAGAGTGTGATTCTGGCGGATGAAGGCAAATTTGGACTGCGAACCTTTGTGAATACGCTGCCGTTTAGCGCGGTCGACACCTTAGTGACCAATGCGCCTCCTGCGGCAGCTTTTGTAGCGAGTCTGGAGAATGCACATGTCAACATCCTCCATCCCGGCACGGCCGCGGATGACATCACAAGACTATCAGGCGTTTGACGCGCTTTTCGCGCTGAGCAGCAGCATTGGTTCCACTGACGCGGGTGGTCTGCATCGTCTTACTGCTTCGGCTGCGGATAAACAGATGCGCGATGCCTTTTGCCTCTGGCTGAAGCAGCAGGGATTTTCGGTTCATGTCGACGAAATTGGCAATATTTTTGGCTTAATGACGCTGGTTGAAGGAGCGCCGTGGATCCTGTGCGGCTCACATCTTGACAGTCAACCGCAGGGCGGACGATTCGATGGCGCATACGGCGTAACCGGCGCAGCAGCCACTATCGCGGCGCTGGTGCGTCAGTTAAGCGAAAAACCAGCGCGTAATCTGGCGGTAGTAAACTGGACCAACGAAGAGGGCGCGCGATTTCAACCCAGCTTAACCGGGAGTTCTGTCTTTACTGGCGCACTGTCGCTTAAACACGCGCTGGCCTGTGAAGATGCTGAAGGTGTGACATTGCAAGCCGCACTGCGCAGCATTGGCTATGACGGTAACGCATTGCCCCCGCTGCCGTTAGCGGCTTACCTCGAGTTGCATGTTGAACAAGGTCCACATCTTGAGCAACAGCAAAAACAGATTGGGGTAGTAACGGAAACCTGGGCAGCACTGAAGTGGCAGGTGACCTTTCGCGGCGAACAAAATCACACCGGTCCGGCATTGATGTCGCGCCGACGCGATGCGCTGTTAGCTGCGGCACTGACCATTGTAGCGGTGCGCGCTGAAGCCGATCGCCACGGCGAGGTACTACATACTTCGGTTGGCCGTCTGGAAACGGCGCCCAATTCACCTAACGTGGTGACCCGTGAAGCAACGCTGTTTATCGAATTTCGTTCTGTTGATGAAGCACTGCTGCAGCAACTACGTGACAGCTTCAGTCAGCAGATGCAATCCATTGCCCAGCAAACCGCGACGGATGTCAGCCTCGACCGCGCACAATTTCGTCCGCGTCAGCAGTTGGATAACAGCCTCAGTCAGCTGGCGCTGGCGCAGGCGGAAAAACTGGGATTCAGCGCCATGCCAATGCGCAGTGTCGCGGGGCATGATGCCATCAGCCTGAGCTATCACTGCCCCAGCGCGTTGCTGTTTGTCCCGAGCGTGAATGGGCTTTCGCATAACGAACGGGAATTTACCGCCGAGCAAGATCTGCATCGCGGATTAGATGTGCTGATGGCGATGCTCAGTGAACTCAGCTTAGCGCCGGAGGCCGCAGAATGATGGGACGTTTAGAGCAGGCGCTGGCGCGCTGGCAGCCTTCACAACGCGTGGTGATAGCGCCGGGTACCGCAGGTGTGGCTTCGCCGCATCGCTTAGCAACGGAGTGGGCGGGATTTTATGTTACAGCGTCGGAGACACGCTATTACGCCAAAGTCCTGTTTGATGATCAAAAATCGCTGATCGACCTGCAGCGCACCACGGAAATTAGCCGCCAGGCGGGAGAACTGGGCATTGCGCCAGCACTCTGTCACGTTGACGCCGATTTAGGTGTGCTGATTTTTGCGGCGCTGGATGCCGATTATCGCTGGGCGAAGCTGGAGACCTTCCGCGATCCGCGTCACTTTAGCGCGCTCACTCGTACCCTGGATAAACTGCATCACGCCGGTTTACCGCTGCCAAGCCAGCAGCGTCAGCAGGATATGTTGCAGCTGCGTCAGCACATTGCCCGGCAAAATGTGGTGTTACCGGACGACCTCCTTTGGCTCGGCGAGTGTGTTGATTTGGCCTGGCAGGCACTGAATGCTGTGCCGTATCAGCCCGTGCTGATTCACGGCGACAATATTGCCAGCAACTGGATGATCAACAGCAAAGGCGACTGGCAAATGCTGGATTTTGATTATGCTGCGCAGGGCGATGCCTGGTACGATATTGCTACTTTGATCCACGAACAGTTGCCCACTGACGATCGCTGGCGCGATGCAATTCGTGCCTGGCGTGGCGCCTGTAGCGAAGCGGATGTCGCGCGCTGCCGCCTGTACGCGCTGGTTGATGATTATCACTGGACGCTGTGGGGCATGTTGAACGGCAGCATCAGTTCTCGTGGTCTTGAGTTTGCCAAGCTAGGGCAATGGATGCTGCTGCGCTGTCGACAAAGCGCCAGCGATCCTCGTTTTGAACGATGGTTAACCCTAACGGCGGAGGCAGCATGATGAGCAAACGTCCCGGAGAAGCTCAAAACTGGCAGGAACAGCGCGTAGAGCAGGCAATTGCAGCCATGCCAGAATGGCAGGGCAGAGCGGTACATTATCGTCCGGTCAGCGGCGGAATTTCCAACGCAAACTGGCATGTCTCAGTCGACGGTGCGCCGTGCGCCTACTTTGTCAAAATTCCCGGCGAAGGCACCGAACGCTTTATTAACCGCGAAACCGCACATGAAGCGAGCCTGAAAGCCGCACAAACCGGTTACGGCGTGCCGGTGGTGGCCTTTCTACGCGAGTTAGGTGTTGAAGTCTTCGAATTTATTGATGGCTGGCGCGCCTCGTCTAATCTCGATTTTCAGCAGCCGGCCATTCGTCATCGCGCGCTGCATGGGCTGAAAAGCTTTAACGATCAGCCTTTGCTCAAGCAGAACAAAACGGTGTTCGACATGCTCAACGAACACATTGAACAAGTCAAAGCGCTCAATGTGGTCTTTACAGCAGAGGCGATATGGCTGCACAAACAAGCCGAGCGAGCACAACAGGCGTTAGAGGCCGCCGGTTTGGATTTAGTACCCTGCATGAACGATACGCTTGCCGGCAATTTCATGCTCAATGCGCAGCAGGATATTCGGCTGGTGGATTTCGAATATGCGTCAAATAACGATCGTTGCTATGAATTAGCATTGTGGTTTGGCGAAATGTTTTTCACACCGCAAATTGAACACGAATTACTGGAAGATTATTTTGGCAAAGTGGATAGCGCTTTATTTGCGCGCGTGCAGATCCATAAATATCTTGCCGATATGAAGTGGTCTACCTGGGCTATTATTCAGCATCATGTGGCAGATATTGATTTTGATTTTTCAAAATATGGTGCCTGGAAGAATTTACGCGCTCGCAGTGTATTACATCATCCCGACTGGGAGAATTGGCTGCGAGCGGTATAAACCGCCGGTCGCCACACTGGGTGTACATTCATAGGCACCTGCTATTCAATCTGTTTTAGCTTGAAGTGTTTTAAGTTCACCAGGAAGATGCTGTTTTCAGCAGGTAAGGGAGTGCGCAAACCGTCAATAAACGTTGAGGAGATCGCTATGAGTTCGATGGTCATCGGGCAACAACTGCGCGCCCGCATAAGTATTAAAAATAAAGTCTTTTCCATCTATCTGCTTGCATTATTACTGTTAGCGCTTTGCCCACCACTTTATTTAAGTGTAAGTGGCAGCAGCGCTCTGTTTCTTGGGATTCCGCTACCGATTATTTACTGGCTGGCGATAGCCGTATTTTTAGGTATTGGTTTATGGGTAATGTATCTCGCGGAATGCGCATTTGGTGAAATTCCGGCCGATGAGGAAGTATCATGAAAATCAGTGCGGCAGAACCCCACTACGTCATTACTTTCGGCATGATTGGCCTATTTCTGGCCATCATGATCGCGGTGCTTTATGCCACCAATCGTAAAAGCACGTCATTTTCCGATTATGCCGTCGGCGGGCGCTCGTACGGGCCGTGGTATATCGCCATGAGCTATACCAACTCATGGTGGCCGGGCGCAACCTTTACCGCGTTCTTCGCCCTGTCGGTCAGTGGCGTGATCGGTTTTTACGGTGCGGTTTACTCCACGTTAGGCGTAACGGCGATGTATTTGATGGCGCGTCGCGCGTGGAAATGGGGGCAACACTTTAACCTGACCACGCAACCCGATCTGCTGGGCATGCGCTTCAACAGTCCGGCAGTGAAACGCGTGGCGTCAATCATCGGCATTATCTGCGTATTCCCGTGGGTGGTCATGGGGATTCAGGCTCTCGCGCTACTGGTTGAATTCGCCAGTTTTGGCCGCTGGGGCGTCACCACTTGCCTAATCGCAGGCGTATTGTTGATTCTGGTGCGGCAGTACTGGACGGTGAGCATGGGCATGCGTGGGCTGATCATGACCGATATGTATCAGGGCATTATCGCTTACGGGCTGGGCGCGTTGGTGTGTGTCATCCTGCTATTTAGCGGCGATCACGGTTTTGGTCAACTCGCCTCGCTGCCACCGGCAATGCTGCAAATTCCAGGTGCGGAAGGCTCGCATTACGGTCCGTGGTACATGTTCAGCCTGATCTTCACCGGCGTTATCGGATCGATGTGCTGGCCGATGAGCTTCCAGCGCATCTATACCGCCAGCGGTATTCGCGCAGTGAAGAAAGGTACGCTGCTGACTATTCTGCTGGTGGGCGGTTTCTACGCCATCCTGATGCTGTTTGCGACCGCGGTGAGCCAGGATGCAAACGTGCAGGCCAATCCACAAAACGGCTTCTTTACCGCGTTGTTCGATCAAGGCGGCCCGTGGCTGCTGGCAATCGCCCTAGTGATTGTGCTGGCGGCAAGCATTGGTCACGTGGATGGGTGTGTGCAGGTATGTGGCACGCAGTTCGCCAATGATCTCGCCACCTGGAATAAACCGCGAAGCGATCGTCAGTTAACGGTGCTGGCGAAATCAGGCATGGTGGTGTTTATTGTCGCCGCCGCGTTGCTGGCTTATTTCACCTTTAACTATTCGCGGTTGCAGCTGCTGGCGCAGATCTCGTATCAGGGCATTATTCAGCTGGCGGTACCGCTGTTCTTCGGCATCTTTAGTCGTTTTGGCAACAAGCAAGGCGCGCTGCTCGGCATGATGAGCGGCATCATTATCGCCATTGTGCTGACGGTATTCTATCCGGATGACATACCGGCTCTGGGTTCACTGACCAGCGGCATTGTCGGTCTGGCGGGTAACGTCGCGGTGTTTGTGATCTGCGGCCTGCTGATCCCGGTTGATGCTAAAGAGAAAGAGCGGGTGGCAGCACTGTTTGCACTGGCAGACGGTGTGAAACAGCCGCAGGCCAAACCCCTGCTGAATTAATCCATTGCGTTCCTTTGAAAAGCAAGGCCATGATAACGCTCTGATTGCTCATGGAGATTATCATGGCCGCTTCTTCGTCTATGACTATTGGTTTGCTGCTGTATCCCAACGTAACGCAACTCGATCTGACCGGTCCGTGGGAAGTCTTCGCCCGCATGCCGAACGTCACTAATTATCTGATTTGGAAAGATCGGCAGCCGGTGATGTCCGATCGTGGCCTGGCCATCGTGCCCACCGCCACGTTTGCTGACTGCCCCAAACTCGATCTGATCTGCATCCCCGGCGGTCCCGGGCAGATTGCGCTGATGGACGATGACGACACGCTGGAGTTCGTGCGCCGCATGGCGGAAAACGCACAGTGGGTAACGTCGGTGTGTACCGGTTCGCTGATTTTGGGTGCTGCAGGATTATTGCAGGGATATCGCGCGACCTCGCATTGGGGTTCGCTCGATCAGCTTAGCCTGCTGGGCGCCACGCCGGTGTCAGAGCGCGTGGTACGTGACCGCAACCGTATCACTGGCGCAGGCGTTACATCGGGCATCGATTTCGCCTTAACGGTAGCGGAAGAGCTGTTTGGACGTGAGATTGCGGAAAATATCCAACTGCAAATGGAGTACGATCCGGCACCGCCATTCCATTCTGGTTCTCCACGCAGTGCCTCACCGGCGCGCCTGGCAGAGGCGAAAGCGCAGATAGCAGAATTTATTGCCCGCCGTTGCGTGGCAACCGAGCAGGCCGCAGCGCGTCTTAAGCGCTGACTAACTGTCCCCATTCCAGCTTCAGGCAGCGGTCGGCAAGATGGAAGTAGCGGTCGTCATGTGTGATAACCAAGACGGTTTTGCCGCGGCCATTAATTCCGGTGTAATGACCATGTGGCTTATTGATGACGACATGTTTCGCCGTTTGATGGGGGAAACGCCGCAGCGATTTTTACGGATTTCAGCCTGAAATCGCCACGGCTTTGCAGGTTAATGGGCGCTGGCTGTGGGGCGTACGGTGATTTCACTGGTATCAACGTCGCCAGGTTGATCGATGGCCCAGCTCACCGCTTTGGCAATCGCTTCGGGTTTGAGTGCAATCTGGCGATAACGCTTCATGGCTTCCTGCGCCACACTATCGGTGATGGTGTCAGCCAGTTCAGACTCCACCACGCCGGGATTAATCACCGTAACGCGCAGCTGTGGTGATTCCTGGCGTAAGCCATCGGAAATGGCGCGCACCGCGAACTTGGTGGCGCAGTAGACTGCAGCGGTCGGCGAAACGGTTAGCGCACCGACGGAAGCGATATTAATAATGTGGCCATACTGCTGCGCCTGTAGGGTGGGCAGCACCGCCGCGATACCATAAAGTACGCCGCGAATATTGACGTCCAGCATCAAGTCCCACTCCTCAACCTTCATTGAACTCATCGGCGACAGCGGCATCACGCCCGCGTTGTTGATCATCACATCAATGCGGCCATATTTCGCCAGGGCAAAATCGGCCAGCTGTTGTGTATCAGCGCGCTGCCTGACATCGGTGGCTAAATAATCCACGCTGGCGCCAGAAGAACGGAGCTCTTCGCACAGCGTTGAGAGACGGTCGGTGCGGCGCGCGCCGAGCACGAGCTGATGACCAAGCTGTGCCAGATGGCGCGCAATGCCTTCGCCAATACCGCTGCTGGCGCCGGTTAAAATAATGACTTTTGGATTGCGTTGGGTCATGACGTATTCCTCGTTGAGTTGACGAGGTTATTGTCGATGCATCACGCCAGGCAAAACAGACCGGATTGTGGCGTATGTTTGCCTGATTATCTCGCCGCCGTTGCGCATCGCTGATTTTAAACGCTATTCTTTGCCTGAATCTCTCACAGGAATAGTGATCATGTCGCGTACCGTTCAACAGCAAACCTGCGCATTACTTAGTCAGCTGGCACGTCAGGAAGGCTATACCGAATCACTGCTGGACAGCGTGCGCTTTATGCGTGCCGATCGGCAATGGGCGCGCACGCCGGTGCTGTATGAACCGAGTATCATCATCATTTGCCAGGGATCGAAACGCGCCTTTCTCGCCGATAAAATGTATCGCTACGATGCGCAACACTATCTGGTGCTGTCGGTACCTCTGCCATTTTCTGCGGAGACGGAAGCCACTTCCGAAGAACCACTGCTGGGCATTGCTATTCGTTTGGATGTTGCGATGGTGGCGCGGTTGGTGGCGCAACTGGCTCACGGGCAAACAGCCATTGCTGCTACACCAGCGAGCATCATTTCTACGCCTATCGATCGGGCGTTAGCCCAAAGCACGCTGCGCTTGCTCGAAGCATTAAGCGATCCGCTTGAGGCCAAGGTGTTAGGACCCGCACGGGTGGAAGAGATCTGTTTTCGCATGTTGATGGGCGAACAGGGCGGCGCGGTGCGCGCGGCATTAACCTATCAGGGCCATTTTGGCCGGGTTGCCCGTGCTTTGCAGCGGATTCATGCCGACTGGCGTCAGCCGCTGGATGTGCCTTCTCTGGCGAAGGAAGCTGGCATGAGCGTGCCGCGTTTCCATCTGCATTTCAAAACTGTGACACAAACTTCGCCGATTCAATATGTTAAATCGCTGCGCTTGCATCAGGCGCGTCTGATGATGATTCGCGACAATCTGACGGCCGCTGGCGCTGCGGCGCGGGTAGGATATGAAAGTGATTCGCAGTTTAATCGGGAGTTTAAACGGATGTTTGGACGTAGTCCGGCGGAGGAGGCGCGGGAAATGAAGCGGGCTTTTGAGCTGTTACCGCCGGAGCATTTGTCCGGCAGGCTACAGGCACACTGACTTAACGAATGCTCATCACCGCAACCACCACGACAATCCAAAACAGGCCACAACCCGTCAGCATCCATTGCCACACCCGGTGGCGCTCAGCGGCAAAAAGTCTGGATAATTGTGAACGTAAAATAGGATGCATAGTGGCCTCACTTCAGAATATCAATAGAGAGATTGGCGGGCGAAATCAGGGTAATAGCGTCCGCGAACGTGAACATTCTGACCGTTTGTAAGGCGTAAGAGCGACGAGACCCGTCTTGCTTTTTGAGGGTAAAACGGCAAAGCCGCCATAAGGTGAGGATCTCTGGCGGCTTTACGAGACATGCTGCTGATCAGACGTTGCGCGTCACGCCGCCATCAACGCGAATATTTTGCGCCGTAATGTAGGCGGCACCCGGCGAAGCGAGGAAGGCGATGGTCGCAGCCACCTCTTCAGAAGTGCCATAGCGTTGTAAAGGTACGCTGTTACGGCGCTCATCGGTTTTCGGCAGGCTATCAATCCATCCCGGAAGCACATTGTTGATGCGAATATTATCTGCCGCGTAGGTATCTGCGAAAATTTTAGTGAACGAGGCTAAACCCGCGCGGAAAACGGCCGACGTGGGGAACATATCGGTAGGCTCAAACGTCCACGCCGAAGAGATATTGATGATGCTGCCGCCGCCTTGTTTCTGCATGATTGGCGTCACCAGCCGCGCGGCCCGAACCACATTGAGGAAATAGGTCTCCATGCCGCGCTGCCAATCCTCATCGCTTAATTGCAGAATCGGCGCACGAGGACCATGACCCGCACTGTTCACCAGCACATCGATACGGCCCCAGCGCGCCAGCGTTTGATCCACCAGCTTTTGCAAATCATCTACCGACTGGTTAGAACCCGTCACGCCCAAACCACCTAATTGCTTTGCTAGCGCTTCACCTTTTCCGGAAGAGGAGAGGATCGCCACTTTGTAGCCTTCGCTCGCCAGCTTCTCAGCCGCTGCTGCGCCCATGCCGCTGCCGCCAGCAACGATAACTGCAACTTTTTCTACTGTCATAGTATCTCTTCCTTATAAGTCAACATCGCTTAAACCCAGTATAAGTGCTAATTTCGACCGCAGAGAGCCACTCTTTTTGCCAGTTGACGATAGGAAAACTACAGGATGAACCAGGGATTTAGCGCGCTACCTCCGCTGAATGCGTTGAAGGTCTTTGAAGCGGTAACGCGCCATCTCAATTTTCGTTTGGCGGCGGAAGAATTAGGCGTGACGCAAGGCGCGGTGGCACAACAAATTCGCGGGTTGGAAGCCAGCCTCGAATTGAAACTGTTTGATCGATTACCACGCACGCTGGCCTTGACCAGCGCGGGGGCGGGTTATGCCGTGAGTATCCGCCAGGCATTTGAATTAATTGATGAAGCTACGCGCACGCTGCGCCCTGAACCGAACCGTTTAACTCTCAGCGTAACGCCAACCTTTGCCAGCCGCTGGATGCTGCCGCGCTTACCGGATTTTACCGCTGCCTGGCCGGATATCGATCTACGCGTGCTGGCTTCCGAACGTTTGGTACAGTTTCATCATGAAGGTGTCGATTTAGCAGTGCGCTATGGCCGGCCACCGTTCGGCGCCGGTCTCGATGCCCGTATGCTGTTCAGCCAAACGGTGCTGGCGGTCGTAAGCCCCACGCTGCTTGCCGAGTTGGGTGATCCTGCCGAGATCAATCATTGCCTGCGCTATGCACTATTGCACGATGGTCATCACCTTTGGCCCGCATTTCTCTCATTCATCTTCCCCCATGAGTCGCTGCATCATCAGCATCATCTGCGCTTCAATCAAACGGCACTGGCGCTCGAAGCGGCGATCGGCGGGCAAGGTATCGCGCTCACCAGCCCACATTTTGTGCAGAACGATGTAGCGAGCGGGCGATTGGTCGTAGCGTTTGGCACACAAATGACGATAGATGCGGGTTGGTATTTGGTGTGGCCAAAACGCCCACGTGAGCCTGCGACGGTGCAAGCGGTGCGTGACTGGCTTTTAACGCAGGTTCACGGTTGATTTTTGTTCAATAACGAAATCAGTAAAACTGATGATCCGCGCTGGATCATGAATGTTATAACTGCTTAATGATGCAGAAGTGAGTTTTTATCCTGCCAGAGCAGTGGATTAGAAAAATAGTACGCAAATTCAGTAAGTAACAATAAGCATTGTGCGTTGCATTCTGCCGGGTGCTGTGAATAAATAAGGAATCAATTTTAATAAAAATGCCATAAAGGCCAGGTTTACGCCTGAGAAAGATCTCCGCAAACATGACCGATCATAAAGATGTTTTAGCCAGGGACATCAGCGCCAAAAGCGAAAGCATGCAGGCGCATCTCATCGCCATTCGTCGTGATATCCATGCGCATCCGGAGCTGGGTTTTGATACCCAGCGTACCGCCACGCTCGTTGAGCAGGAACTGCTGCGCCTTGGACTGGTGCCAAAGACGGGCGTCGGCAGAACCGGTGTCATGGTGGATATCGTGGGCGCGCATCCCGGTAAAACCGTGCTGTTACGCGCTGATATGGATGCCTTGCCGATCCACGAACAAACCGGCCTGTCGTTCAGCAGCCAGTATCCGGGCAAAATGCACGCCTGCGGGCATGATATTCATACCGCGACCCTGCTGGGTGTGGCGGCGATTGTGCCGTACTACCGTGCACAACTGCATGGCACCCTGCGGTTAATTTTCCAGCCAGCGGAAGAGACGCCAGAAAGCGGTGCCGAAGCGATGATCGCCGATGGCGCGGCGGACGGCGTCGATCTCGCCATCACCCTGCACAACAAACCGGAGCTGGCCGCGGGCGAAATTGGCCTGACGCGTGGTGCCAGCACCGCATCCAGCGACGAATTTGATGTGGTGGTGCACGGTAAATCGACTCATGCCGCCCGTCCGCATATGGGCACCGATCCGATCATTGCGGCGGTGAACCTGGTCAGCCAGTTGCAAACCATCATTTCGCGCGAACTCGATCCGGCCAATTCGGCGGTGCTGACCATTGGCCACATTCATGGCGGCACCACCCACAATATTATTTCTGATAGCTGCCTACTGCAGGGCACGGTACGCGCCAAATCGCCAGCCGCGCGGACGCATATCGAAGAAGCGTTTAAGCGCATCTGCGCCGGTGTGGCGCTGTCGTTGAATGTGCGCGTTGAGGTCAATTATCAGCGCGGCGTACCGCCGTTAATGAACGACGATGGGTTAATCGACGCGTTGGAACCGATTTTGTCGCATCAGTTTGGTAAAGCGATCGTTGCTAAACCGAGCGCCAGCTTTGGTGCCGAAGATTTTTCACTGTTTACCGAGCGCGTGCCCGGCTGTCAGATCCACATTGGCTCCGGCGCGCCAGGGCGCGACGATCATCTGCACAATTCGGATTATCAACCCGACGAGCGCAGCATCCATGCCGGCACGCAGGCGCTAGCCCGTTTAGCCATTGATTTACTCTCTTAAAATAACGAACTCTGAGGTTTTATGATGATGCGTAAAGGACTGTTTACCGCCTCTGTGGGCATGTTGCTGCTTGCCTCTTCCGCGCTGGTGCAAGCCAAAGATTTTGGCACGGTGAAATTTGCTACCGAAGCCGCTTATCCGCCGTTTAACCAATCTACGCCAGGCGGCAAAATCGTTGGTTATGAACCGGATATGGTGGCGGAAATCGCTAAGCGCGCCGGTTTTAAATACGAAATCGTGGCGCAGAAATGGTCCGGTATGATTCCAGGTTT
Source organism: Candidatus Pantoea floridensis (assembly GCF_900215435.1). NCBI lineage: Bacteria > Pseudomonadati > Pseudomonadota > Gammaproteobacteria > Enterobacterales > Erwiniaceae > Pantoea > Candidatus Pantoea floridensis. Next base: position 569,905 of record NZ_OCMY01000002.1, on the reverse strand, counting down.
GGTCGACGGTAAATATGACGCGGTAATTGATGCCGTGACCGTCACGCCAAAGCGTGAAGAAGTGGTGGATTTCTCCCGCCAATACACCGTGAGTATTTCGGGTTTCGTTACCCTGAAGGGCAGTGCGGTTGATACGCTGCCGGGCAATGGCGAAGTGGTATTGGCGAATGACGAAGCGGGCATGACCAAATCCATTGACGCGCTGAAAGCGAAATTCAAAGGCAAAACCATCGCGGTGCAGGTTGCCACCATCCAGGCTGACTTCCTTAACAAATATCTGGCCGATGTGGCGACGATTCGTACCTATCAGGCCGGCCCGGAAACCTTCGCCGATCTGCTTAACGGCCGCGTTGATGCGGTGATGGCGTCACGCACCAACCTGAATGCCTATGTGAAAAAACATGCGGATACCGTGAACAGCACCGGTTATGGCTTCTCAGGTGGCGTGTTGGGCCAGGGGTCGGCGATTGCGATTCAGAAAAACAATCCTGAGCTAAAAGCTGCGCTGGATAGCGCGCTAAATTCAATGATCAAAGATGGCACGCTGAAGCAGCTGTCTGAAAAATGGTTCGGCGAAAACGTCGCACCAGCGGAGTAATTTCAGGCGCTTATGGCTATTGATTGGCAACTCTTAGGGTTTGGTGACGAAGGTTGGGGCGGCGTGTTGCTTAACGCCGCCACGGTGACCGTCACCGTTTCATTGTGTGCATGGGTTCTGGGGGCGATCCTTGGCAGCCTGCTGTGCTGGATGCAGATTGGTGGCGCGCGTTGGCAACAGCGCCTCGCTAGTGGCTACATCACGCTGTTTCGCGGCGTACCGGAACTGCTGGTGATCTACCTGTTTTACTTTGGTGGACGTCAGGTGGTGTCATTCGTGGGGGAAAGCCTCGGGCTGCAAGGTCCGTTCGATGTGAACGGTTTTGTCGCCGGCGCCATCGCCATCGGTCTGATTTCCGGCGCTTATCAAAGTAGCGTATTCCGCGGGGCATTTTATGCCATACCGAAAGGTACGCTGGAAGCCGCTACGGTGACGGGGATGGGCCGCCTGATGCTGTTCCGCCGCATGATTGTGCCGCAGGCGCTGAAAACCGCGCTGCCGGGCATGGGCAATCAGTGGCAGTCGGTGATCAAAGAGTCGGCGCTGGTGTCGGTGACCGGTCTGGTGGAAACCATGAATCAGATTTCCACCGCGTCGAACTCCACCCAGATGCCGTTTTTCTTCTACAGCGTGGGAGCGGTGATCTACCTGATTATCACCACCTGTTCTGACTTTGTTTTCCGCTATGTGGAAAAAGTGGCCATGCGCGGCCAGCAACGCGCGCGGTTGTAAGGAGCCACAATGGACATTACTTTTCTGCAAAACACGCTAGCGGCATTGCTGCGTGGCCTGCCGCTGACGCTCAACCTGGCGCTGCTATCCCTGCTCGGCGGCGGCATACTGGCGCTGCTGCTTAACCTGCTGCGACAAAATCGGCTTGGCAGCTACGTGACGCGTTTCTACGTCTGGGTATTTCGCGGTACGCCGCTGCTGATTCAGATTTTCATGATTTATTATGGCCTTGGCAGTTTGCCAGCGGTGCGTGAAAGCGTACTGTGGCCGCTGCTGCGCGATCCTTACTGGTGCGGCTTGATTGCGCTGGTGCTTAATGATGCAGCCTACACCTCAGAGATTCTGCGCGGTGGCCTGAATGCGGTAAGCGTGCAGTCGCTGGAAGCCGCAAAGGTGAGCGGCATGTCGCGCTTTACCACACTGCGCCGTATCACGCTGCCGCTGGCGGTGCGTCAGGCACTCCCGGCTTACAGCAACGAAATTATCTCGATGATCAAATCCACGTCGCTGGTGAGTACCATTAGCCTGATGGAGATGACCGGCATTGCCGATTCGATCGTCTCTGAGACGTTTCGCGCGCTGGAGGTCTTTATCAGCGCGGCAATTATCTATCTGCTGCTGACCGTGCTGGTGAGTAAAGCCGTGGCGCTGCTGGAGCGCCGTTTGTCCCCTTATCACGTTGGAGCACGTCCATGAGCAAACCCACTATCGCCCTGAGCCATCTCAGAAAAAGTTATAGCGGGCATGAAGTGCTGCATGACATCAGCCTGACGGCGCAGGATGGCGATGTGATATCACTGATTGGAGCCAGTGGTTCGGGCAAAAGTACCTTGCTGCGTTGCATCCCGTTTCTGGAAGTGCCGCAGGGCGGAGAAATAGCGGTGGGTGACGAAGTGGTCACCATCGACAACGCCGATGAGAAACTGAGTCGCGAGCAGCAACGCCGCATTAAACTGATGCGCATGCAGCTGGGTTTTGTCTTCCAGAGCTTTAACCTGTGGCCGCATAAAACGGTGTTGCAGAACATCATCGAAGCGCCCGTGCATGTGCAAAAGCGCAGCAGCAAAGAGGCGATAGAAGAGGCTGAAGCGCTGCTGCACAAAGTGGGTCTGTATGAAAAACGCAACGCCTGGCCGTCGCAGCTTTCTGGCGGTCAGCAACAGCGTGTAGCCATTGCGCGTGCGCTGGCGCAGCAGCCGAAAGCGATTCTGTTTGATGAGCCAACGTCGGCGCTGGATCCGGAGCTGGTGGGCGAAGTGCTGCGCGTCATTCGCAGCCTGGCGGAGGAGGGGCGCACCATGATTATCGTGACCCATGAAATGGGTTTCGCGCGCGATGTGTCGAATAAAGCGGTGTTCCTGCATCAGGGCAAGATTGAGGAAGCCGGTTCGCCGCAGCAGGTGTTTAGCGATCCCCTGTCTGCACGCTGTCGCGCCTTTGTCACGAGTCACTTGCAGCGCAACAGCTAACCAGAATAGTGCTAATGGTTTTCCCAAGCAAAGTGTGGAAAAATCGCCCTCCTCTCAACGGAGGGTTTTTTCATTGTCGAGCGACGGAAAATTATGCCTCACACTTACCGCCCATGGATGAAAAGGTATTGGCTGGCCTGGCTCCTGCTTGTGCTGATCACCTTGATAGCGCTGTTTGCCGATCAAATTTTGCAGCAGCAGCGAGCGGCGGAAGCGCATTTTCATCAGCAGTTTAATCGCCTGGCTGCCTATCAAACGCAGAACGAAACGCTGTTGCCGCTGCTCACTGGCGATGAAAAGCTTGCCGATCTGCAAACAAAATTCCCGCAGATTGTTCTGCTGGAGCATACCGTTAATCGTCCGCTTACCGCGCCGCGCTTTGAAGAGGTGAGCGGCGGACGCTACTGGCTTTACAATCCTTATCGGCAGATCCGCATGCTGGTGGATTTGCATTTTGCCTTGCAAACGCCGGATGTCGCGCTCGCGCTTGCGTTCCATATCCATGCGCAGCCCGCCATTCAGGCGGCGGCCTATTCTGAGACTGCCCGCTGGCAGTGGCAGCGGCCGTTTATCAATCACTATCAACCTTTCTTACTGAAAGGGAGTGCGAATCCTGACTGGCGAGCTTTGCACCTGCTGCCTTTTGTGCTGGCGCTGCTGGTGTGGCTGGCGATCGGTGCACTGGGCGGATGGCTGCTGCGACACTGGCGCCAGCATGTGGCGATGCGCCTGCGCGCTGAATATTTTCAACGTTCACGTCGCGAAGCGCTGGGAGAATTTACCGCGGGAATTATTCATGAAATCAACCAGCCGCTGACCGCGATTAACACCTGGCTGCACAGCAGTCAGCTGCTGTTAAAGCAGGGCAAATACGAGAATCTTCCGCAAGCGCTTAACGCCATGAGCCTGCAAACCGAGCGTCTCGCCGGCTTGCTACAGCGCTTTCGCGATATTGTCAGTGAACGTCCGGTGACGATGAGTGCCGTCAACCCGGAAGCGGTATGGCGCCGGGTGACGCTATTGCTGCAACAAGAACTGGAAGAGGGCAATGTCGCGCTGCATCAGCAATTCCAGCACCATCAGGTGCAGGTAATGAGCGATCCTCAATGGCTGGAACAGGTATTCCACAATGTGCTTCAGAACGCGATACATATGCAGCAAGGCCGCGCTGATGCAGGGGTAAAAATTGTTTCGGAGCATGCTCCGCACGGCATCAAGATCACCATCAGCGATAACGGCCCAGGTTTTTCTGCGGAAGGATTGGCGCAGGCCTGCATGCCGTTTTACAGCTCACGCGCCAATAGCATGGGATTAGGCATGACGCTGGTAGAGAGCCTGATGTTACGCATGAATGGTCAGCTCAGGCTGGCGAATCGCGCTGAGGGCGGCGCGGAAATAACCTTAATTTTCCAACTGGCGGAGTAACGGAATGAGCGCGAAGGTTTGGTTAGTGGATGATGATTTATCCGTGCGTGAATCGCTCGGTTTTCTGCTGAAAGCGCTGGATTATGAGGTGGAAGATTTTGCCGACCTAGCCGCGTTTGAAGCAGCCACACAATCGCGTGAGCCGCTGCGCGGTTGTTTGCTGTTGGACGTGCGGATGCCGGGGATTAGCGGACTGAGTTGGCTGGCGGAGCAGGGCGATCGCCACCCGCTGTTGCCTGTGATTATTATGACAGGCCACGGGACAATCGATGCCTGTCGCCGCGCGTTTCGCCAGGGAGCGTTTGAGTTTTATACCAAACCGCTGGACATCGAACCGTTACTGGAAACGCTTCATCAGGCGATGAATGAAAGCCAGCAGCGTGCCGATCGCTGGCAGTCGCAGCAGGGGCTGCAGGCGCGCTTTGCCTTGCTTTCCGCACGTGAAAGTGAAGTCATGCAGCTGATGATTGCCGGTCACACCAGCAAAGCGATCGCGCGCGATTTATCGCTGTCGCCGCGTACCGTTGAGGCGCACCGTGCCGCAGTGTTTGCTAAGCTGGAGCTCAATAATCTCGCGCAACTGATTCACGCCTGGCAGCAGTTGAACCAGGTATAACTACCTGGCCGAACGCGTAATCGCCCGAATATTTCTTTTCCTGCCTGCGGATTACAGTGTCACTCACTATTAAACAGGAGTGACACATGAACATGCGCCTTTCTCTCATCGCCGCTGTGGCGGCCGTTGTTTCTTTCGGCAGTCACGCTGCATTAACCGAATCCAACCTTTCACTGGCGGATGCGCAGAAGATCGCTAGCGCAGCAATTCAGTCGTGTGCGGCGAAAAACTATAACGTTACCGTCACCGTGGTGGATCGCGCCGGGCTGGTTAAAGCCGTACAGCGCATGGATAACGCCGGTCCGCACACCATCGAAGCCAGCCAGATGAAAGCGTATACCGCGCTGAGCACCAAAAACCTCAGCGGGAAAGTGATGGAAACCGCGCAGAGCAATGCGGGCGCGCAGAATATGCGTGACGTTCCTGGCTTCCTGCTATTGGCAGGCGGCGTGCCGGTGAAAAGCGGTGAACAGGTGATTGGTGCAATTGGCATCGGCGGCGCGCCGGGCGGAAATCTGGATGAAGCCTGTGCGATGGATGCGTTGAAAGCGATTCAGTAATCGGCACCAGGTCGCCATCAATGGCGACCCTACAATCTACACACTGGAATACAGTAGGGTGCGCATTAATGCGCACCGAGCAGAAGCACAAACCGTGGCTTAACCGATCGGCGTTACGCCATCAATGGCGGCCCTACAATCTACGCATTGGAATTCAGTAGGGCGCGCATTAATGCGCACCGAGCAGAAGCACAAACCGTGGCTTAACCGATCGGCGTTACGCCATCAATGGCGACCCTACAATCTACGCACTGGAATACAGTAGGGTGCGCATTAATGCGCACCGAGCAGAAGCACAAACCGTGGCTTAACCGATCGGCATTACGCCATCAATGGCGACCCTACAATCTACGCATTGGAATTCAGTAGGGTGCGCATTAATGCGCACCGAGCTGAAGCACAACCGTGGCTTAACCGATCGGCATTACGCCATCAGTGGCGACCTTATACGCGGCGTGACAGCGCAAAGCTGATTAGCGGCACTGGCAAGGTAAACAGCAGCAACAGCCACAGCAGCACATACACCGCATCAATCCCGTTGTTTTGCAGATTATTATAGAGCTGCACCGGCATCCCCTGAGGGAAATAGGCAAAGATCATCACAATGCCAAACTCACCCATGGCGCGTGCCCACGCCAGCGCGCTGGCTGAGGCCAATCCCGGCGCGGCGAGCGGTATCGACAAGCGCCAGAAACGTTGCCACGGTGAAGCACCTAGCGTGCGGCCCGCCTCCAGAATATCCATCGGCACGCCGGCAAATGCCGAGCGAGCGCTGGTAATGAAATAGGGGAGTGCGCCATACCACTGCGCGAGAACAAAGGCGGCAGGATTGTTGACCAGCGTCCAGCCAAACTTGCTCAGCAACTCGCCTGGCACGCTGTAAGGCCCGTAGGCGCTGACCAATAAAATCCCCATCGCCAGCGGCGGCGTCAGAAGCGGAATCATCACCAGCAGTTCAACCATCAACCGTGCCAGTCCCCGGGCCTGCGACAGCCACCATGCCACCGGCAAGCCACTGATAAAAATCAGCAGCAGCGCGATGGCTCCTAAACCTAGCGAGGTCACAATCGCACTGCCATCACCCCACGCGAGTTGCAGGTGCTGCCAGTGGGTGACGCCAATCAGCGTGAGAAACGGCACCGCCAGCAACAGCAGTGCCGGCAGAGACAGCCACAGCGCGGTAGCGTGACGGATTTTCATTACGGGTAAATTGAACCGCCTTTTGGTACGGCGTACCCATTCTGTTTAAATAACGCCTGGCCTGACGGGCTAAGCATGAAATCAACAAAGGCTTTGCCGGCCGCACTGCCGTGTGGGGCATTTTTCAACACGGCCGCATAGTAGACCAGCGGCTGCGTATGCAACGCTTTGTCTTTGCCCTCGCTGTCTTTCACGCTAAAGCTCACCGTGTCATACCACTGTTTCGCCATCGCGGGATTACTCAGATTTATCTCGTCGGGCAGCGCCACATAAGGCAGATGCGCGGAGATCACTTCGCTCTCATAACCGGCTGCGGCATCAACCTGACCGCTTTCCAGACGCGTCAACAGGCCGCCTTCGAGATGGGTTTGCGCCGGGTTTTGATAGCCGCCCATAATTTTATCGGCGATGCCTGGCTGCTGGTAATACTTCTCCGCCAGCAGCAGGGTGAAGATGATGTTCTGACCTTTAGGATCGTTGATCGGATCGGTGCGACCAAACTTGATACCCGGTGTTGCCAGCACTTTCAGCCAGCTGGCATCGCTACCTTTTGCCTGAGCAAACTGCTGCGCATATTGACCTTTCGGACTGTACGCCACCACCATACTGGTGCTCGCAACGGGAACCGCATCGTCAATTAAGCCGGCATCTTTCAGGATCTGCATTGGGCCGGGCGTGATGGATACGAATACATCGGCGGTAATTTTTTTGCTCGCCAGCAAGCGCGCCATACCATATGCGCCCTGTCCCTGGCCTTCGTACTTGCCACCGCTCTCTTTAGCAAAGGCTGGACCTAAAGCTTGATCCATGACTTTGCCCATGGAGCCGGCATAAGTGACGCGAATATCGGTATTGGCTTGAGCATGCAAACTCAAGCCCGCGCCAGCGGTGAGCAGCAGCGCGGTGAGGTGTGTGAATCGCATTCCCTTTCTCGCTATATAATTAGGTAGATAGCGATTATCGGAAATCGCCTTCGCAGTGCAAGGGAAAATCTATTGCGAAATCATACTAAAGGCCTGCCGTCGCAGGCCACAGGAGTCAGGCGAGGATACGTTTGGCCCAGGATTCGATGTCATCGCCGCTGCCGATATCCAACTGAACTAAACCGTTGGTGATAAAGGTAGGCGATACGTGAATGCCGTTCTGACGCGAATATTTACTGTGCCATTTGATCTCGTTTTGCAGCTCGGCACGCAGGAAAGGTTCGCGTGCATTCACACCGCTGTACTGCTCCAGGCGATCGAGAATCTGGTTTGGCGTGGCGTCCATATTTGGGCCATGGCTGTGATCGGTAAACTCAAACTCTTCACGATGATCGGCGACTGCCTGCAGCACTTTTTTTGCAGCTGCTTTACCTTCCGGTAAGGTCGAGGCAGCCAGGATATAACGCACTATTACACCGGAATACATATGCCACGGCTGCGACTGCAAACGGATCTTTAACGTCATTTTATCTTCACCCACCAGCCGCAGCAGCGCATCAAACTTATTAAACGCGCGCACGGAAAACGGGCAGGTGGGTTCCAGAAACGCTTCAAACACCTTTGGACCGTGGCCCCAAACCAACGGATCGGCATGTAATGCAGTGGATTGGCTCATCGTAATTCCCTGTTATGTGACTAGACGTGGCCTTACTTTGGCAAAGCACTGCGCGGACAGCCAGCGCCAGCTTGTGCTTTTTTGTTACAAGGCCATTCGAACGAAGCAAAAAAAATCGTTTTATAGATCCGCAAGCTACAAGAAAGTAGAGGCTCCAGCGGGGTTGCTCAGAAAATAAGCGGCTATAGTTAATCCTGTTTCACGCTTATAAGCCTGCCGCATCCGCGGCATTTTTGATTCATTTGCCTGGAGCCGAACGTTAAGCATCGAGGTTCAATGTGTTTGCCAATATCTCCTGGAAAATTATTCATCAGGTACTTATCGAAACCATTACTGAAATGATGGATGAGCAGCAAACGATAGACGTGCCCACCCTGCGCAGTCGCCTCATGGAGATGGCGGAAAGCGAATCAGATGAAGCCATGGTGCTGTGTTACTGGCAAGCCAGCAAAGTGTTGATGCGATTGCCGCCCACGGTCACCGCTAGCCAGTTAATTGAAGAGGCGCGCGTTGCGTACCGCACGCCGCTTAATCACGATCGGCTTTAACCCTGAATGCTTTTCATCTCGGACATCGCGGTAAAGCGGTTAAGTGGCGGAATTATGGCCATAGCGGTGAATAGCGCTCTGCTAGACTTGCTCTGTCAAAAACGCTGATACAGAGGACAGTAATGAAAATCAAAAGTTATGCCGCCTTAAACGCCGGCGAGGCGCTGGTGCCTTACGAGTATGAGGCCGGTCCACTGGCTGCGGAAGAAGTGCAGGTTGAGGTCGATTACTGTGGCGTTTGCCACTCAGATCTTTCGATGATCGATAATGAATGGGGTATTTCTTCGTTTCCTGTGATTGCAGGCCATGAAGTGATTGGTCGCATTAGCGCCTTAGGCGACGCGGCACAAAACAAAGGTTTGAAAGTGGGCCAGCGTGTGGGGATTGGCTGGACGGCAAAAAGCTGTCAGCACTGTAATGCCTGCATTAATGGCGAGCACGTTAACTGCGAAAACGGTTCTGTGCCAACCATCATGAATAAAGGCGGTTTCGCCAGCCATCTGCGTGCTGACTGGCAATGGGTGATCCCGCTGCCGGAAGCGTTGGATTTCACCTCTGCGGGCCCGCTGCTCTGCGGCGGCATCACGGTGTTTAAACCTCTGCTGATGCATCACGTTACTGCTACCAGCCGCGTGGGTGTCATTGGTATCGGTGGTTTAGGCCACATGGCGATTAAGCTGCTGCGTGCAATGGGCGCCGAAGTGACGGCCTTTAGCTCCAACGCCAGCAAAACCGAGTCGATTAAGGCGATGGGCGCCGACCGCGTGGTAAACAGCCGCGATCCCCAGGCGCTGAACGCGCTAGCTGGACAGTTTGATCTGATTATCAGCACCGTAGCGGTAGATCTTGATTGGCAGCCATACTTCCAGGCGCTGGCACCACACGGCAAATTCCATACCGTGGGAGCGGTGATGAAACCGTTTGAAGTACCCGCTTTCAGCCTGATTATGGGCGATCGCGCGGTGACAGGTTCCTCCACCGGTTCACCTGGGCAGCTTCGCTCGCTGATGAAACTGGCATCACGTGCGGATATCGCCCCGCATGTTGAAGAGTTCCCAATGTCGAAAATCAACGACGCGCTGGAGCACGTACGCGCCGGTAAAGCCAATTACCGCGTAGTGTTGAAAGCTGATTTCTAAACTCGGATGACCAGGTCGGCAGCAATGCCGACCCTGTGATATTAGGTGCGCATGTATGCGCACCGTTTCATAGACTGCAGTTATCCCCGCGAATCATCCTTTTCGCCGAGGAAGAAGTACCATAGCGGAATGGAGGTTAATGCGGTAAACACCGTGGTATACAACGCGATCATAAAGCCCTGCGTGATATACATGGTTAGCGACCAGTGGCTGAATGGGATGCCGTATTGATCGATCACGCCACCGATAATCGCGTTACTCATTACCGTGCCGACAATCAGCGCGAGGATAAACAAACCGCGCAGGAAGTAACGCATCTCTTTCCGTTTCACCGCAAAACGCGCGCGAATAATGCCGAGTGGCGATTGCTGCGACGCCAGTAGCGCCGCCTCATCCAATGGCGCTCGCTGTTGCTTACGCCAGCGCAGGATATCCACCCCTAAAAATGCCAGCAAACTCGCGCCCATCAGCGGCAGAGCATAGCCCAGAGCCAATGCCAGCATCAGCCACGCTCCTTTGGCGTAGTGCGGTAATGCCACCCAGGTTTCGGTCAGTGTTTGTGCCGGACTGGCATCGACATCCCTGGGGCGACGGATCCACCACATGCGATAACCGAAACCAATCATGCTGCATAAACCAAGGCCAAAGAAGGCCAGCAGTAGCTGATTCGGCAAACCGAACAATACGCCCATGTGCGCATCCACGCCCCAGCGCGTTAACTTTGCTACCAGCGGGAAACGGTCAAAATAGACGTGATCCACCACGCTGAAATCCTGTGGATTGACTGAAACAGCATCCACCCGCGTTGGCCAGCTGCGATCTATTTCCGTCACCGCCCAGGCTTTATCCACGCTTTTCGGCTGGCGCAGTTCGAGTTTCGATGCGCTCAGCCCATCCTGCCGTGCTGCATTCAGCACGCGATCCCAATCGCTGTCGGCGGCATTATTCGGCATCGGTTTTGCTGCTGCGGCCGCAGGTTTGGTCATCGCTGACATCGGCATACTCATGTCCGACATATCCATATCCGGCATGTGGTCGGCATGGGGATCGGCGGGAGCTGCTGGTGCCTCACTGTTGAGTGAGGTGTTCACCTGCGGTGTTAACCAGTTCAGTTCGGTACGCATGCGGTCGATATTACCGCCCGCCCATTGCGACCACGTCAGGCCGGTGACCGAGAAAAACACCAAACCCACCACCAACGTCAAACCGAGCGTGACGTGCCAGTGGCGACTGAACGCGAAGCCCTTGCGCGGCTGCTTCAGCTTACGTTTCGGACGTGTTCCCAGCCATAGCACCACGCCACCAAGTGCGGCTACCCATAACCAGGACGCCGCCAGTTCGCTGTAGTTGCGACCAAAATCGCCAAGCAGCAGGCTGCTGTGCAGCAGGTCAAGCGTAGTGCGCAGCGGTAATACGCCGCTGGTGCCGTATACCGGCATATCGCCCTTTACCTTGAGGCTGTAGGGATCGATAAAAATTGCGCGAGATTGTGAGGCACCGAGCGCGGGATCGCTGAATTGCACGCGGGTGGTATCCGTGGCATCCGGAGCCGGGCGCACCGCATAAATATGCTGGTTTTCACCCGCATAGGCGCGTGCCGCGCTGATTTGTGCTGACAGCGGCTGTGCATTGCCCTGAGGTTCAGCGGTAAGCGCATCGGCATAAATCAGGTTTTCCAGCTGAGGCGTGAGTACATAAAGTGTCCCGCTGAGTGCCGCCACAAAGATAAATGGGGCGACAAACAGGCCGATATAAAAATGTAAGCGACGTAGCAAATTTAGCACCGCGCCGCGCGGTGCTGCAGAGTGAGCAGCAGACAAAGCCATCTTCCTTCCAAAAAGAAATGGTGTTAGCGCAACGCACAAACAGAGCGTGCACCGTAGTGAATAAGATCAGCAGGGAAGAAGTGCGGGAGGTGCGCGCGGGCGATGAATAGTGCTGAAGCGACGCACGATCGGCGCAACCACGTGAGGCAGCGGCGGCGCGCGCGAAATCACCAGAATTAACCAGATAAACGGAATGAATACCCACATCAGCAGCGGCACGTGCACCAGCAGGTCACAATAGCCACAGGCAAACTCGCCGTCATCCATCATGTGATGGCTCATGCCCGGCATCGGCATGTCCGCCATCATCTCGTGGTGGCTCATTGAGCTATCCATCATGCTGTGCTGCGGCATCGCCATCATCTGACTGTGACGTTCCATCAGGGTTTTCGACACAATCGGCGCGACGAACAGCAGCAGCACCGCCACAATGGCGACGCAGGCAGTCAAACGTTGGCGGAAGTGATGTGAAAACGTCATGGTAGCGAGTGGATAATTCCGTAAATGAGGCGGAAGTGTAACGCGATTGCCGTTGATGGGTTAAAAAAACTCAGCCTATTTTAGAAAAAATTCGCACCTTTTGAAAAAAGTCACTTAATGAAGCGGAGCTTTTAACTTTAGTGCAACCTGATAAGAACAACGCGGAAACATTATGGGCGGGGCCATAAAAATAGCATTGCAGGTAAACCAGTTGCGCTCATTCTTTGGGTCGCATTAATCAGAACAATTAAAAAATCGATCTTCCCAGCCGCTCGGTGAGTTTCTCCAGCAGTGCGGTACCGGCTAATGAATTGCCCGAGTGATCCAGCGCGGGCGACCAGACGGCGATACTCATATCGCCGGGAATCACGGCCACAATGCCGCCACCGACGCCAGATTTGGCCGGCATTCCGACGCGCCAGGCAAATTCTCCGGCGCCATCATACATGCCGCTGGTCATCATCAATGCATTCACCTGCCGCGCCTGACGCGGCGAAATCACCGCCGATTCTCCATCCTGGGTGCGGCCATGGTTGGCAAGATAGAGGAAGGTGCGCGCTAACTCTTCGCAGTTCATCGCCAGCGAGCAGTAGTGGAAGTAGGTTTCCATCACTTTGCTGACATCGTTATGAAAATTGCCGAACGATTTCATCAGCCAGGCAATCGCCGCGTTGCGCGCTGAGTGTTCGTATTCAGAACGCGCTACAGCGCGATCGTAATTGATGTCATTTTGCTGCGCCAGACGGCGCACAATTTCCAGCATGCGCTGACGCGGTGCGGTAAGGCGGCTTTCCAGCAGGTCGCACATCACCAGCGCACCGGCATTAATAAACGGATTGCGCGGTTTACCCTGTTCCAGCTCCAGCTGCACCAGTGAATTAAACGCCTGGCCGGAGGGTTCTTTTCCCACGCGTTGCCAGATCTCGCCATCTTCATACAAGGTGAGCGCCACGCTGAGTGAGAGCACTTTAGAGATCGACTGAATTGAAAAGCGTGTCGTTGCATCACCCGCCTGGAAACAGCGTCCATCGGGCGTGCAAATGGCAATGCCGAGGTGGTCAGCATCGACCTCTGCCAATGCCGGAATATAATCCGCCACTTTACCCTGCTGCGTTAATGGACGAACTTCGCTCACAATCTCTTCAAGCAATGCATTACTGAGTTCCGACACCTTGACGCTCCGTGCAGTAAATCGTGGCCAGGATAATGGTGATTTGTGCGCAGCGCGTCAATCAGCGGCGCAAAATTCTGTGAGGCTTCTGGGTAATGGTTGAACAGCCAATGCCCTCTCTCGGGGTTGAGAGAGGGCAGCGCTTCCCGTAAACGGCGAATGAACTGAGAACTTCACCATGTGCGAAAGATATTTTCCATGGTATAAAATATGGAATTTTTATTTCAGATTGAGAGGAATCTATCATGTCATCGCTCCCGTCTCTGGAAATCCTATTACAGCAGGAAGCTGAGCACCGTTTACCGCAGTTTGATTTTGATTTGGCGTGGCAAATTGGGCAAAGCATTCAGCAGCGCGCTCGTGAGGATAACGTGCCTGTTGCTATCGAAGTCTACGCCTTTGGTCAGGTGCTGTTTCTGGCTGCGCTGCCGGGATCAACGCCGGAAAACCTTGAATGGATGCGGCGCAAGCGTAACACCGTGCTGTTGACCGGCCACTCGTCGATGTATGTGGGGCTTGTGAATGAGCTGAAGGGCGAACGTATGGCAGAGCAGCGTCATATCCTTCAGCAAGATTATACCGATCACGGCGGTTCTTTCCCGCTGCTGACGTCGCAGGGCGCGATCATCGGCGCCGTCACTATTAGTGGGTTACCGTCAGAAGAGGATCATGCGTTAGCGCTGTGGGGAATCACCCAGCTGCTGCGCTAATGATCCAGTGTGAAGCGGCACCATGAATGGCGTAATGCCGATCGGTTAAGCACCGTATCAAATTGCTGCACTTTCCGTAGCGGCGCGATTTATCGCGCAATGAATTGCGCCGCTACAATAGTGCTCTCGGTAATGAGGGTTTTTCATGACTTAACTGGCGAGCATTATGCGATAAATCGCGCCGCTTAAGCATGTGATGAAAATAATGACATTTATTTCATCGCCGGCACCTTCAACTTATTGCCCGCGCCGGTGACTTTACGCACTTCCGCAACCTGGCTGGCTTTCACTTCTGCGCCCTGATTGCCCCACGAATTCCTTACGTAGTTGAGCACGTCGGCCATCTCCTGATCGTTAAGCTTCCAGGAGAATGACGGCATGCCTGCGGACGTTGGGCGGCCTTCGGTGTGCGGCGCCCGCGCGCCATCCAGCAGTGCATGAATCATGTTGGTGGGATCGTTTTGCATTGCACCATTGCCAGCAAAGGCAGGTACCATGCCGGTGATACCCTCACCGGCCAAACCGTGGCAGGCAGAGCAATCCACTTCATAACGCCGAGCGGCTTGATCGTAACGGCTTTTATCCATGACAAATCCAGCGGCTTGCAGCGTGGAAGACGCCGGTAAACTGCGCAGATAGGTGGCGATGGATTGCAGATCGCGATCGTTAAAATACTGCGTTGAGTGCTCAACTGCTTCCGCCATTGGGCCTGCCGCCACGCTCTCGCCGTTAGAGCCGGTTTTCAGGTAGTTGGCGATTTGCGCATCGCTCCATTTGCCAATGCCTGCATGTGGATTTGGCGTGATATCCGGTGCGTACCAGCTGCCCAGATTGCCGCCTTGTAGATATTGGCTCGCAATCTCGCCGCCCAGCGCGTTACGCGCGGTGTGGCATACGCTGCAGTGCGCGGGACCATCCACAATGTATTTGCCGCGATTCCATTCGTCGTTCTGCGTGGTTTGCGGTTTAAACGCGTTGTTATCAAAAAACAACAGGTTCCAGCCTGCCATCGCCAGGCGAATGTTATACGGGAAGTTCATGCCCGCATTTTCATCTACGGCGTTGTTCACCGGTTTTTGCACCGAAAAATAGGCCCAAAGATCGTGCATATCGCCATCGCTCATCTGGGTGTAAGCGGTGTATGGCATCGCCGGATAGAGGAAGCCATGTTCGCCGCGCCCCTGACGCACCGCGTTGAAGAAGTCGCGCTCGGTCATTTTGCCGATTCCTGTGGCGCGATCTGGCGAAATGTTCGAGGTTTTCAGCGCGCCAAACGGCGTGTCAATCTTGTAGCCGCCTGAGAAGTCGGCATTGTGGCAGGCGGCGCAGTCGGCAAGACGCATCACATATTCGCCGCGTTTGATGGCAGCAGAATCATTGCTGTGAAAATCGGTCAACTGCACCTTATCGTCGGCCACATTGGAGCGGGCACTGTCCAACACCACCCATAATCTGCCTGTTGCCGCAATACCAGCCAGCACCGCCAGCGCGGCGAGCGTGTAGGTTATCTTCTTTGCTTTCGCCATGATTACGCCCCCACCAGCGGTGCCGGGTTATTGATGTACTTCTGGTGAATTGCCTGCGCGGCGCGTACGGCCAGCGCACCCACGGTGATAGTTGGGTTGTAACCACCGTTGTTAGGGAAGGCTGACGCGCCCACCACAAACAGGTTGTGTGCATCCCAGCTTTGTAGATAGGGATTAAGGGCCGAGGTGCGAGGATCGGCGCCCATCACCGCGCCACCGATGGTGTGTGAGCTTTGCTGTTGGTAGGGGTTCCAGCGCTTCTCTGCCTGGTTATCGACCACCCAATGCTGCCCGCCCATCTCTTTCATGATGTTGATGGCGCGGTCGGTAACATATCTCGCCATGCGCACATCGTTCTGGTTCCAGTCGAAGGTGGTGCGGATCAGCGGTTGGCCGTGACGATCTTTATAGTTCGGATCAAGATCGAGATAGGCTTCGCGCATCGGCATTGAGGTGCCCTGACAGAAGATGGTGCCAGCACTTTGGTAATCGCGCTTATAGCCCGCTTTCCACTCGCTGCCCCAACGTTTGGTACCGGGACGCAAGCTATTCATGTTTTGAATCGGACGGCCGTTGGTGGAGAAGCCCATGATGCCCGCGCCGCCGATGAAATCGAGTTCGCTGTGATCGAAGTTATCGCCGTTATAGTCATCAATCTGCACTGCTAACGCACCGCCACCGATGAACGGGTTCATATATTCGTTATCGAAGTATCCGGTGACAGTGGAGCAGGTTTGGTAATTGTAGTTTCGGCCAATGGTGCCGCGGCCAGTGAGCGGATCGTATTGCTCGCCCACGCCGGAGAGCAGCATCAGACGAACGTTATCCATCTGATAGGCGGTGATGCAGACGATATCGGCAGGCTGGAAACCTTCTACGCCATCCTGCGTGATGAATTTAACGCCTTTCACCGTTTTGCCATCGTCATGCTTCACGGCGTGCAGTACTTCAGTTTCGGTCAGCAGCGTGAAGTTTGGACGACGCATCAGCACCGGCAAAATGCACGCTTGCGGTGAGGATTTGGAGAAGTTGCCGCAGCCGTGGAAGTCGCAGAAGCCGCAGTACGTGCACGGGCCCATGCTGACGCCGAGTGGATTCACGTAAGCCTGAGAGAGATTACCGGCAGGGATCGTGAAGGGGTGATAACCCATGCTTTCGGTAGTTTTGCGATATTTGCTCATCCAGTGCGTATCTTTCAGCGGAGGCGTGGGATAGTCGCGCGAGCGCGGCCCTTCAAACACGTTGCCGCCTTTCTGCAGCTGACCGTTGAGATTGCCGGCGATACCGGATGTTCCGGCAATACGCTCAAAGCGATCGTAAAACGGCGCCATGTCGTCGTAGGTTACGCCCCAGTCCTGTAGCTGCAAACCCTGCATCTTTTTTGCGCCATAGCGTTCGCGGGTTTGCTTTGCCACTTCAAAATCCCACGGCGAGAAACGCCATGACATCCCCGCCCAGTGCGTGCCCGCGCCGCCGACGTTCCAGCCAAACTGAAACGCTGACCAGTTACGCACCGGGGCGGCCACCTGATCGCTACGGTTGCGGAAGGTGGTGGTTTCCACGCTCATGGGCTGCAGGATTTTACGGCGCGTATGAAAACGCAGTTCGTCGGCATCAATGGCGACCGGGAAATCGGTAGAAGTATCGCGCCAGGCACCGCGTTCGATGGCAACCACGTTCAGTCCCGCGCGGGTGAGCTCTTCCGCCATCACCGAACCGGCCCAACCCAGGCCGACGATCACGACGTCAGCTTTATTTCGTACTAATGACATTGACTCAGCTCCGGCTATTTAATCGTTAGGAATCAGACTGACGGGAATAAGTGCCAGATTTTCGTTACGGCGTTCGATATAAGGGCGATAGTCATAGCGTGCGCCGGGAAAACCGATCATCTTCCAGCCCGCCATATTTTTATTTCCGCCATAAATCGGATCGGCCAAATAACTTTCGCGCGCGTTTTGCAGCATTAATTCAAACAGCGCCTGGCTATTTACGTCTTTTCCTAAATCGATCTTGCCGTCTTCCATCTTCGTCAGGAAGTCATCGATCTGCTGAACTGATAAGGCGTGGAAAGAGGTTTGATGATGTTGCTGTGCCCACTTTTCCAATGCAGCTAAGCCGGTTAAATAACGCTCTTTCGGTGGCGTGAGGAATTGCGGACTGCCCATCAAGGCTTCTTCATTTTCCGGGTGTAGCGGCGCCTGCAAATAGAGCGCTGCGCCGGAGCCATAATCACCCGCTAATTGGTTATCGAGGAATTCAATCCCACCCGCTTCACTGGCCGATGGGCCGAGATCATCGGCGGGGATGAGGCGATCAAAAATGGCGGCCAAATTCTGCCGATCCAGCGGGTTAGTGAGCACCCGATAACCATTTTGCCATGCCGGTTGCGGCAGGTGATCGGAGCTGAGTTGGGTTTCCAGTGGAACATTGTGTAGCTCTTTAGCGCGCAGCTGCGGCGCAACGGCGAGTGATGCCACAATGCCACTGAGCGAAAAGAGCGCTTCTCTTCGGTTCATACTTCTTATCCCTTAATCATTCCATCTAAGATGGACACCACTGATTATTATTTACAGAGCACGACGTTCTGAACTGTCAAACACGGTGATGCACTATGCAAATAGCGCACAGGCATCAACGACGAATCCACGTTCGTTATTATTTTTGGCAGAAAGTATTTAAATAAGGCACGTCATTTATCAGGCCGCCAGGGCCATTATTATTCACGGAAAATCCGTTAATTGAATTTACCTTTATTGAATATATTTGTTCATATCTTCATAGCAGTGACGGGAAATATCCCAGAGATCCTGTTCCCAGTTGCGCGGGCTTAATAATTCCGGCGACCATACACCATCGTAACCGGTGGCTTTTACCGCTTCGACCCAGGCGGAAATATCAATCTCTCCTTCGCCCGGTGCGTAATTACGCTGTACCCACTCGTCCCAGGCTTCGCCCGGTTTAGCCGCGCGGCCATCGCAGAAATGCACGCCGTAAATCAAATCTTTATCCATGCGCGCCACTTCCGCTGGCGTGGTAGCGCCGCCCGCATGCAGATGCCAGAAATCCACTACCACACCCAGGTTATCTTTGCCGCTCTGTTTAATCAGATCGAGCGCGTGCTGCAGTGAGTTGAACGCGGTGAACGCCACTACTTCAATCTGGAATTTGATGCCGAGCGGCGCACCGATATCGGCAATCGCGGAGATGTTGTCCAGCAGGATGGCATCGCGCTCGGAGTCGGGCAAGTGATCAAGTTCGGTCAGCGCCATGATTTGCACCACTGGACAACGCAGTTCAACCGCGGCCTGACAGATTTTTTCCGCTTCGCGCAACAATTCAGCACGCGCTTCAGGTTGATGGCGACCAATGCGTTTCAGTGCATTGATGCAGGTAATCTCGATGCTGTATTTCGCCATCAAATCGCGGTAGGCGGCATAGCTGCCACCGTTATCCAGATAGCGATACAGATGTTCTGGCAGGATTTCTAATCCGCTAAAGCCCGTTTCATGGGCGATGCGTAACTGAGTGACGGCATTGCTGTACCAAACAGACACGCCATGCAACGACAACTTCATCTCTCCTCCTTGTTACCTCACGGCTTCAGGTGAGAGCGACGAATACGCAATTCTCCCTGAGACCAAACGCCACCTGGAGTGGCACGTCCATCAATCAGCCGGTTTAAGGCTTCTGTGATGATCAAATCAATGCGCTGGCTGAACGAAGTGAGCTGCCAGCTGGGCAAGCTGGCTTCGTCAATATCATCGAAACCCACCACCGCCATAAATTTATTGCCTGCACCTTCGCGTAAAGCCGCCAGTGCGCCAAGCGCCAGCACATCATTCTCGCAAAACAACGCTTCAACACGCTTGTCGGGGGCCTGCGCGTTCAGGTAGTCGGTTAACGCTGCGTAGCTGCACTCACGGGCATATGCGCCAGCCGTGAGCAGCACATCAAGCGGTAATCCCGCCTCATTTAACGCCTGCTGCAGGCCTTCCAGGCGGAGCGTGTGATGGCTTCTGGTGGCGGGCCCCATCATGTAACCGATACGCGTATAACCTTGTGCCAGCAGCAGTTCACCCAACTGTTTGCCTGCCCGCAAGCCATCGACGCTCACCACCTCAATACCCGGTTCGTCATTATTACGACACACCTGAACCAGCGGAATGTGGTGCATTTCGCGCGCAACGGCGATGAGCTCATCGCTCAGCACCGTGCCGAGAAACAGCATGCCATCGACCTGCAGCTGGTCGGCCAGCGAAAGTACCGCGCGATAATTTTCGCCGCTGCCGATATTCAGCAGCAGCGCCATGTAACCGCGCTGCTGAAGCTGGCGGGTAACGGTATCAAGCATCAGCATGGTGTGCGGATTTTTCAGCTCGTCGATCACCACGCCGATAATGTGCGTCTTCTTTTGCGACAGGCTGCGCGCCAGCAGGTTAGGGCGATATCCCAGCTCGCTGGCGATGGCCATCACGCGTTCACGCGCTTTCTCTGAGATCGACGCGCCTGGCGTAAAGGCACGCGATACCGTCCATTTTGAGACGCCTGCCAGTCGTGCCACGTCGCTGGCTGTGGCTTTGTGTGGTTTGTCGGTTGGTTTACTCATAGCACCTGCGTAGGGGTATTAGCGGAAGACCCCCAGCATTGAACGTGAAACCCAACCGAAAATAAACACCTAAGCGCGGCATTTGGCGGAAAGCGCGACAAATAACCCTGTTTTTATGATGTTGCGATTATGTTTGATCAGTGCACCCGATTGCAACATTTTTTGCAATCGGGTGCATTACATTAACTTTATGTGATCCATTTCGCTCATTTTCACTTTGCCGGATTGACTGTCAGGCCGATATCGCTGACATTTTGCACAGTAGAAAGCGCGAAATAGCCATTTTTACGCGTGAGTGCAGGCTTTTTTGCACCCGGTATCAAATCTGGCATTGGCGAGAATAGATATCCTTCCATCTTACTTTATTTCAAATTGCACCCGGGTGCAAAAAGGAGTTGCTATGCTCAACGGTGAAAAGAGTATCCCACGTCCACTACGCTGGGCCATGATCGGCGGCGGTCGTTTGAGCCAGGTTGGCTATAAACACCGTTCCGGTGCGCTGCGAGATAATACCGCTTATCAAATGGTGGCCAGCGCGTTTGATATTGATGCCGAGCGCGGACGCGATTTCGGCATCAATCTCGGCCTGGCGGCAGAACGCTACTATGACACTTATCAGCAGCTGCTGGTCGAAGAGGCGAAGCGGGAGGATGGCGTGGAAGTAGTGTCCGTTGCCACGCCAAACGGCACCCATTTTGAGATCGCTAAAGCGGCACTGAATGCCGGTATCCACGTGATTTGCGAGAAGCCGCTGTTTTTCACCCGTGCCGAAGCGCAGGAAATCAAAGCGCTGGCGGCGGCGAAAGGGTTGATCGTCGGTGTCACCTACGGTTTTTCCGGACATCCGCTGCTGATGCAGATGCGCGCAATGATCGCCAATGGCGAAATCGGCGATGTACGCATGGTTGAGCTGCAATACACCCACGGTTTTAGCGCTAATGATAGCGCCGACAAGTTCAGCGAAGCGCAAAAGTGGCGCGTCGATCCCAAAATCGCCGGGCCTTCATTCGTGCTCGGCGACATCTCTACACACACCTTCTACATTTCGCAGCTGGTGCTGCCGCAGCTGAAAGTGAAATCGCTGTTGTGCGATCGCCAAAGCTTTATTCCTTCCCGAGCACCGCTGGAAGATAACGCCATGGTGTTGATGCACTACGACAACGGCGCAGTCGGGCGCATGTGGGCGTCATCCATTAATGCCGGTTCGATGGATAGCCAAAGCATTCGCGTGATCGGATCACGCGCTAGCCTGGAGTGGAGCGATTACAACCCAGGCGAGCTGAAGTATGAAGTGCAGGGCCAGCCGAATCAGATCATGCATCACGGCATGCCATATCTGCATGAAAGCGCCCTGGCAGATGAACGTCTCGGGGCGCTGCACACCGAAGGGCTGGCGGAATCCTGGGCCAACATCTATCTCAAATTTGCTATCGCCATCAGCGCCACGCAGCGCGGTGATCAGCAGACACTCAACAACCTGATCTACCCGGATATTAACGCCGGGATCGAAGGGGTGCGCTGGATCGAAAACTGCGTACGGTCTGCGGATAACGGCGCGAGCTGGGTTAATTACGAATAAGGAATGCCATGAAACTCTCTTTCTGTACCGATAGCCTGGGTCATCTGCCGTTTGAACAAATGCTGGATAAACTGTTGGAGCTTGGCGTTTATGGCGTTGAGATGACCACCGGCGGCTGGTCATCGGCACCGCATCTGCGCACTGAAACGCTACTGGGCAGCGCCACGCAACGTCAACAGCTACTCAGGGCGCTGGAGAGTCGCGGCATGTCGATTGCGGCGCTGAATGTGTCGGGAAATCCGCTCGACCCGGGCGAACTGGGCAATAAGCACAAGCGCGATACGGAAAACGCGTTGGCCTTGGCCGGTGAACTGGGCGTGAAAAAAATCGTCATGATGAGTGGTCTCCCGCCAGCCAGCCCCCATGACACCATTCCCAACTGGATCACTTACACCGTGAGTTGGCCGCCCACGCTGAAAAACTGCCTCGATTATCAGTGGAATGAAGTGGCGATTCCCTATTGGCAAGGGCTGGTGGCGCGCGCTAAAGAGAGCGGCGTGGAGAAGTTTGCGCTGGAAAACTTCAGCTCGATGCTGGTGTGGAATCCGGAAACGTTGTTCCGTCTGCGTAATGCGGTGGGCGATATGGTTGGGCTGAATCTCGATCCCAGCCATCTCTTGTGGATGGGCGCAGATCCGATTGCTGCGGCGCGTGCGCTCGGCCCGGCGATTCATCACTGCCACGGCAAGGACGTGCGGCTGGAACGTGGGTTGGTGAACATTAACGGCTTACTGGAAACCAAACCGGTGGAAGACGTTGCCAACCGCGCCTGGAACTATGTTGCGGTGGGTTGCGGCCAGGATTTGCAGTGGTGGAAGGAGTTCTTCTCGGTGGTGCGCATGGTGGGCTACAACGATTGGGTATCGCTGGAGATGGAAGATCTTACCATGTCGGTGGATGCGGGAATTACGTCATCGATTGCAGCACTCAAGCAAACCCTTAGCCAGTAAGGTGCAGTTCGCGGCGGGTAACCGCTCGCCGTGTTCTGTACATCGCGAGGCGATGCCCTGATAATTCGTGTTTACACGAATGAATGGGGCAGGTAATGCGAGAGAATCATCCATCACGCGAGGAGATTCGGCTGGAAAATGTGCTGGCGGCATTGGGCAATCCAATGCGCATGACCGTGGTCAGCATTCTGGCGGATGGCGGTGAACATACCTGCGGATCGCTGCTGAAAGGCGTATCGAAATCCACCTTAACTCACCACTGGCGCGTACTGCGCGAGGGCGGCATTATCTGGCAGAAACCCTCTGGCCGTGAAAATTTATTATCACTGCGACGCGACGATCTGGATGCGCGTTTTCCCGGATTGCTGGATTCGTTGTTGAGTGCGACTGAGCAAGATGCGCTCACCACCGCCACGCTAAATGCGTTCCACCCTAAATAACCCGCGCGCGGCCCGCCAGCGTGGCCACCACTATCTGCACAGCCGCAATCACTAATAGCATCGTCAGTGGCCACTGCCAGCTGCCGCTGATGTCATGCAACAGACCAAAGCACAACGGTCCGAGTGCCGCCACTCCATAGCCAACGCACTGCGCCATGCCCGATAACTTCGCGGCCTGCAGATGATCCGCGGTGCGCAGATTAAACAGCGACAGGCAAATCACCATTGATGCTCCCGCGCCTAGCCCGGCCAGAATCAGCCACAGCAGCGCGTAATTTGGCGCAGCCAGCAATCCTGCCACGGCCAGCAAGATGGCAAGTGACGCGAGGAAACTCATCGCGCGCTGATCGCGCATTTTCTTCAGGGCGCTCATACAGGCGAGATTCGAAACGATCGCCACTACCTGATAAACGAATAGCATGCCGCCAGCTTCCAGTTGGCTAATGCCGCTGTCCTGTGCGAAAGGGGTGAACCAACCAATTAAGGTGTAAAACACCAGCGACTGACAAGCCATAAACAGGGAAACCTGCCAACCTAATGCGGCGCGCCACGGCGATCGCGTGGGTACGGCATTGGCTGTGCCTTTTTTCTGAGTAGCGGATTTTTTCAGATACGGCAGCCAGGCGAGCAGCGCAATTACGGCCGGCATCAGCCATACCGCCAGCGATAGACGCCAACCTGCGCTACTGAGTTCTGCCAGCGGCACCACCACGCCAGAAGCGATGCTGGCAGTAATCGCCATCGTCATCGCATACAGTCCAATATAACGCGCGGTGTGCTCGGTGAAATCACGCTTGATCAGCGGCGGCAGAAGCACATTGGCGGCAGCGATACCGGAACTGAGAATCACGGTGCCAGCCCATAAGGCATTTTCACTGCCGCTAATGCGCAGCACCGATCCCAGCGTAATCAGCAGCAGTGCGCCCCACAAACTGCGCTCCAGACCAAAGCGATTGCCGAACCACGCAGCCGGTGGCGCTAAGGTGGCAAACATCAGCAGCGGTAAGAAGTTAATCACGCCTGCCGCGCTGGCGCTCAGTCCAAACGTCAGACGAATGTTTTCCAGCACCGGACCCACCGCCGTAATCGGCGTGCGCAAATTGGCCGCCGTCAGCAGCAGCAAGAACAGGAAAAAACCAGAACGACGCAGGGCAGGATTCGCAGATAAAACGGTATGGGTCATCTTTTCGCACCATAGCAATGAGGCAGACCAAGTCTGCATATGGTGCGTTGGTTGACGTTAACGCTTACGCAACGGCGCAGGCCGCTGAAAGGAGGGCAATACTAACGAGGGGATGTACTGATGTAAAGTTCTCAGAACCCATCGAAGATAAAATCAATCGAATCTTTAATGCGCTGTCGATCAACATGCGCATCCATAACTTGATCGCCGGGAAGTGATTCGCGTACGCTAGCCATTTCGTGGGTCATGACTAAGTATTCCTCACCTTCAACATTAATCACCGGATTGAGTCGCTTCACTTGGTTTTTTTTGAATAGATTAACGGGATAAAGTGGAATAACGATTCGCGAGGCCAGCTCGCCGATAATCTCGCTTTGGGCATCTATCAAAAAAGGGTATTCGCTATTCTTGTTGGTGTTGCGATAAATGAAATATTGCATTGCTAAAACGTCCTGTATTCATCCGACAATAATCCATGCTCTTCGATGATGCGGTTCAACTCTTGTAAATCTTCGCTATTTTCACGCTTCCATCTTTCTGCTTCTGTTGCTCGGATCTCATGTTGCAAAGCTCGGGAGAGGATTGCTGATAGATTAAGGCCAGCTTCTCTCGCTTGTTCAAGCAATGTGGGTTCAAGTGTCACACTGACTGTTTTTTTTGTCTTACAGATGTAGATGGCATAATTTCCCCGTGTACGGTACACGTGTATAAACATGCGTGATGAGTATGTGTGATGTTTACTGATAATTCAGTGCGCGCCTCCTATAAACCTGAAAAACTCAATCATCTTACCTTGCGCCATCCGCTATCCGCGTCCACCTTTAGTATTTCCCCTTTTCCCACAAATGGACGAACAATGCTCTGGTTATGGAACGTGCTTATCTTGCTGGCAACCGTGGTGGTGATGGAAATCGTCGCGGCGCTTTCGCATAAATACATCATGCATGGTTGGGGATGGGGCTGGCATTTGTCGCATCATGAACCGCACAGCGGCAAGTTTGAACTTAACGATCTGTATGCGGTGGTGTTTGCCGGGCTGGCGATTGTACTGATTTATGTCGGCGTGCAGGGCTTGTGGCCGCTGCAGTGGATTGGCGCGGGCATGACGGCCTACGGCGCGCTTTATTTTATGGTGCACGATGGACTCGTGCATCAACGCTGGCCTTTCCGCTACATTCCGCGCAAAGGCTATCTCAAGCGCTTATACATGGCGCATCGTATGCATCATGCGGTACGTGGACGTGAAGGCTGTGTTTCCTTCGGCTTCCTTTACGCACCGCCACTCAGCAAGCTGCAAGCCGCGTTGCGCGAACGCCATGGACGCAAAATCAACGAGGACGCTGCCACAGACCAGCCGGACGCGGCGCGTAAAAATTCACGCGTAAAGTGATTGGCCGGTGCTCGACTTTTTCAGCAGCAAATACTCGTCATCTTCACTTTAGGTTCCGATCTTTTACCTTCTTCACAAAGAAAATCTAACATTGCTTTCGTTCATTCAAGGCAAAGTTAGATTTTCATTTCCAGTATTTTTTCACAATAATAAAGTCAATTATGAAAATAACGACTGCACATACGGCAGTGATATTCCATGCATGGTCAGGCCAGCGATCATAGGAAAGAGAGCCAACGGTTATAATCAGAATGAGAGGTATGCTGGAGGAAAGGAATAGCCAAATGGAAAATCTGAAAAAACATTGTAGCATCCTGCTCATTTTATTAGATCCCTATCTATGGTTTATTAAAAATTGAAACCTTGCAAAAAAATATCTTTATACGAGTGAAAAAATTCATCAGTGCGTTGGCTTAATTATACGGCAAGGCTATCGCTTATTTAAAGAATACAAATTTCTGAATTTCGTTTAAGGAATTTGTCATCTTCGCAAAGCAAAAAGCCTTAACCGAATGAATTCGGTAATGAGCATAGCCGCCAGCGCCATGGACGCAAACTCAACGAGGACGCTGCCACAGACCAGCCGGACGCGGCTCAGGATGCGCCACGCGCGAAGTGAGCGCCATACCTGCGCCTTTCAACAGCAGAGCCAGCTTCTCTCCTTTGCTGGTGCGTTGGCGTGTATCCCAGGCATGCGCGCCAGCGTGCTGGACTTTCACCCCAATTTCGCGATAAACGCCGCGCGCGGTAGCGATGGCCCACGCCGAACGCAGCGGCAATCCAGGTAAGCCAGATCGCGCAGATTGATAATAAGGTTCCGCTTCCGCCACTAAACGCGCAGCCAGCGTTGCCAGGGCTGTTCGGTGCTGTGGAGCGCTCAACGTAGCGCCATTTAATCCTGCTTCATCAAGCCAGGATTGCGGCAGATAACAGCGACCATTTTCAGCATCCTCGACAATATCGCGCGCAATATTCGTTAGCTGAAAGGCCAAACCTAAATCGCAGGCATGATCCAGCACCGCTTCATCGCGAACGCCCATCACGCGCGCCATCATTAAGCCGACGACACCCGCAACGTGATAGCAGTAACGCAGCGTGTCCGCGAAGGTTGCGTAGTGTTCATCGCGCGCATCCATGGCGAAGCCTTCCAGATGATCAAAGGCCAGCTGCTGAGGTAACTGGTGAATGATCGCCACTTCCTGAAACGCCTTAAACGCCGGTTCATCCATGTGCGCACCGCTGTAGGCGCGGCGCGTTTCGATCTGCAGATGAAGCATGCGCGCCTGCGCATCCTCTACCGCGTGTTGCGTGCCCGCTTCGCCAAGCGTTTGCCCATCAATCACATCGTCGCAGTGGCGACACCAGGCGTAGAGCATCAGCGTACTGCGGCGCGTTGGCGCATCAAATAACTTTGCGGCGGTAGCAAAACTCTTCGATCCCACGGCCATGGTTTGCGTGACTTGCTCAAGCAGCGGCTGTCGATTCATTTAGCGCTATCCTCCAGCATCAGCTGGGCGGTGGCTTTGGCGGATCCGATGACTCCCGGCACGCCCGCACCGGGATGGGTGCCCGCGCCGACTAAATAGAGATTGCTGATATCAGCATCACGATTATGCGGACGGAACCAGGCACTTTGCGTCAAAATCGGCTCCAGCGAAAACGCCGAGCCATGATGAGCATGCAGCGTGTCGCGAAAATCAAACGGCGTAAACATCCTGTGTGTCACCAATTGCTGACGTAGTCCCGGCATATAGTGCTGCTCCAGATAAGCAAAAATTCGATCGCGCAAGCGCGGTCCTTCCTGTTGCCAGTCGATATCAGCGGTACCGAGATGCGGCACCGGCGCTAACACATAAAAACTGCCGCAGCCCGGCGGTGCAAGCGAGGGATCGCTGCTGCAAGGTGCGTGAAGATAAAGCGAAAAGTCATCTGCCAGCTCACGGCTGTTGAAAATTTCATCTATTAACTCGCGATAGCGCGGACCAAAACAGACTGTATGATGCGCGAGCTGTTCATGAGGATGATTCAGGCCAAAATAGAGAACAAACAAAGAGTTACTCATACGCTTACGTTTTAGCGATGCGGCGCGCTTGCGGGCCTGCGGATGATGATGCAATAGCCTGTCGTAGGTGTGAACCACATCTGCATTCGAGGCCACCGCCGCCGCAGCAAAACGTCGTCCGTCCTTCAGTTGAATACCGCTAATGCGATCGTCGTGGGTTTCCAGCTGACTCACTTCGGCATTCAGCAGCAACTCGCCGCCCAGATCTTCAAACAGCCGCGCCATACCGCTAACCAGCGCGCCGGTGCCGCCACGCGGAAACCACACGCCCCATTCGCGCTCCAGCGCATGAATCAAGGTATAAATCGATGATGTTGCAAAAGGATTACCGCCCACCAGTAATGAGTGAAAGGAGAATGCCTGCCGCAGGTGATCGTCCTGAATAAATTTTGCCACCATGCTGTAAACGCTGCGCCATGCCTGTAAACGTCCCAGCTGCGGCGCGACGCGCAGCATATCGCGGAAGTGCAGAAACGGCACCGTGCCAAGTTTCAGATAGCCCTCTTGAAACACCTCGCGAGAATAGGCGAGAAACTGGCGATAGCCAGCGACATCCTGCGGGTTGAACGTGGCGATCTGCTGCTCGAGCAGCGGCTGGTTGTTATCATAATCAAGCTGTTTACCGTCTTCCCAACACAGGCGGTAAAAGGGCGTTACGGGCATCAGCTCGACGTAATCGCTGAGTGATTTTCCCGCCAGCGTGAACAACTCTTCAATGGCGCTGGGATCGGTGATTACCGTCGGCCCCGCATCGAAGATAAAACCTTTATCCTCAAAGACATAGGCGCGTCCGCCTGGTTTATCGCGCTGCTCCAGTAGGGTGGTTGGGATGCCGGCTGCTTGCAGGCGAATCGCCAACGCCAACCCACCAAAACCTGCGCCAATCACATAAGTACGTTCCATTATTTCTTCCCTGGCGTTGCTGAGGTCATCATTAGCGCGCGCAGCGCTTCACCGAGTGGCACCGGCGGCTTGCCGCACAAAATTCGGGCTTTATCGCTCAGGCGCAGTTGCCCGGCGTAAAAGCGACTAATTAATCCGGCATCGAGCCGATAAAAGCGCTGCATCACACGCCAGCGCTGTTCAGGAGGTCCGGCGAGAAACAGCATGCGATTGAGCAGGCGAAAGAAGCGCTGCTCGCGCCACTGATTACGAGCGAAGCGTTCAATGTGCTGATTGAGAGTGCCGGCCGCGGTGGGCAACAAGGTTGCGATTAACTCCGCCAGCGCTACGGCGGAGGGCAACGAATAACCGGTGGTGGCGTGAAACAGTCCGGCGCGCAGGCCGCTGCTGGGCTGGCCGCACTGCTGCTGCCAGAATCGATCGACATCGCCGCTTAATGTGATGGGTAATACGCCATGCTCTTCACGCAGCAGCCTGCTGAGCATCCAGCCTTGCTGCTGCGCATAGTCGCCGATATGTTGGCGTGTCGCGTTTTCAGCCAGCGTAGGTTGATTGACGTAGTAGGTGTCTTCAATGAGCAGGCGATCGGCGCTGAGCGGCAGCGTGTAAACAAAACGATAGCCTTCGTGCTGATCGACGGTCGCATCCATCAGTATCGGTTGTCGTAAACCGTGCGGCTGCGCCAGCTGCCACTCCTGGCCAAGAAAGACCTGATAACCGAGCTGTAAGTGCGGTGTAGGCTGCAATCCCCGGCCATCGATAACAACTTGCACATGAAGTTCGCGGCCATCTTCCAGCGTCACCTGCGTAGGGCTCATCTGGCTGACGGGCGCGTTACACCATAGATCGTCGCCCATTACACTAGCGAGCTTGTGGGCAAAATCGTCTGAGAAGATCGAACCATAAGCCCCATTCAATGTGCGACGCAGCGCAGGGAAGCGCACTTGATAACCCGACCAACGTACCGAAATCAGCGGTTCGAGCCAACTCAACTGTTCAGCGGTGAGATCGCTGTGATGAAAGGACCAGGTATGATTCCCCGCCGGATGTGCGTGACTCTCCAGCAGCAAGCATTTTAGTTCGGGTTGCAGCTGACGCAGGCGGAGCGCGATCAGGCCGTTCGCCAATCCGGCCCCCACCAAAATCACATCGTATTGCGTCTGCATCAGGTTGCCTCCGCGAGCACAACGTGCTGCTGGCACAGCGCTTGTTCAACGATCTCTGCTGCACGCTGGCAGCCGCCTGCGCGCTGCAACTGCGCCTGAATCGCTGACATACGTAACGTATAACTGTCGTCTGCCAGCACTTTTTGCAGATGCCGTTCCAGTCGATGTACTCCGCTGAAACGCGATGCGCGGCACCCAACGCCGTGCCACTCAATCCGCGCCGCTACGCCGGGCTGATCAAAAGCAATCGGCAGTGCCAGCATCGGAGTGCCGCACGCCAGCGCTTCCAGCGCGCTGTTTAATCCAGCATGAGTAATAAACAGCTGCGCGTGCTGCAACGCTGCGCGTTGATCGACAAAATCCGTCACCCAGGCAGCACCGGCCAGTTCAAGTTGATGCGTTTGCTGCATGTTTAAACCACCGCAATGTGCGATGACTAATGACAATCGCAGATTTCGGCACGCCTGCGCCAGATGCAAAAACAGGCGAAAGCGATGACCTTGTAGCGTTCCGAGCGAGGCGTATACCACCGGCTGACGCAGCGCTGGCCAGGGCGCGTTGAGCGGTGCAACTGACACCGGCTCGCGTAAGGGCCCAACGGCGTGATAGCAGTCCGGCAACTGCTGACGTGGAAAATCAAAGGCAGGCACCATCTGGCTGATTTGCGCCAGCGGCGAAAGACATTGATGCAAACCGCGCCGTTCCGTTAAGCCAAACGCTCGGGCATGTTTGAGAATGACCTCGCCATGGCGATGCATGATGCGATCGTAGATATCGCTGCTAGCCTGAAAACGCTTTAAGGCTTTCTCATTCTGCGCAAAACGGAAAGGCATCACCGCGAGGGGAATGCCCGCTTCGCGATTAACCGGTAAGGCGCAGGCCACAGAGACAAAAGGCAGATGCAGCGCTTCCGCAACCAGCCCGCCCGCAGCTTCCATCTCATCGGCGATCACGCCGTCAACTTTCAGTGCCTTTAGCAGCTCTGGTAATTCGCGACATAGCATATCGGTACAGTCTGCCAAATCCTTTATTACCCGAAACACCGACAAGCCACCCGGCGAGGCCAGTCGATGTAATACCGGCGCCAGAGAGCCGGCCGGATGCGTTTGCTGCCCGACGGTAACAAATTCGATGCGTTCATCGCTCAGTAAAGTGCGCGCATCGGCTTGTTGAATAAACGTGATGCGATGCCCGCGTGCCAGCAGCGTTTGTGCCAGCGCCTGCAACGCATGAAAGTGGCTATAAAGCGGAGGCGCAATCACCGCAAAGTGGCCCATCAGCGGATCCGCGCTCAGTTGAACATCGCCAGCTGTTGGTTAAACAGGGCGTGCATATATTGGCGGGTAGCGATGCCACGATCGCAGGCACAGGCAAGATGCGCATCGGCGCTGCGGAGGTGATCGCGCAGACGCCGTTCAGCGCCATCAGCACCCAGCATCTGCACCAGCGTTGATTTACCTTCGTCTTGATGCATATCTTTGCCGGTGAGTTTGCAGCCATCGGCGAGATCGTCGAGCAGCTGAAATGCTTGACCTAAATCCTGAGCGAAAAAGTTAAGTCGCTGACGTATCTGTGGTGATGCGTCCGCAGCAATCGCTGCCATTTGCAGCGTGGCGCGAAACAGCACGCTGGTTTTCAGTTCATTGGTGAGGGCAATGGCTTCCGGACTTCGGCTTTGCGCACCATTGTGCAAATCCTGGAATTGTCCTTGTACCAGGCCCTGCAAGCCAACGGCGGAAGAGAGTTCGGCAATCGCCTCAGATTTATGCAGCGCGGGTAAACCCGGTGCAATCGCAATCACTTCAAAGGCGCGACTGAGCAGCGCGATAGCCGCCAGGATCGCCACGTTCTCACCAAACTCGCGATGCACCGTCGGGCGGCCACGTCGCATCTGCGCGTTATCCATGGAGGGAATATCATCAAGTATCAAAGACGCCGCGTGTACCATCTCCACCGCACAGGCGAGATCGAGAATGCCATGTTGAGTGAGCTCGCAACCCATGTCGCGCGCCGCCAGCATGAGTAATAAAGGACGAATGCGCTTACCTTGTGCCAGCGTACCGGCACGCATAGCGGCTCGCACGCGATCGGCTTGCTGTCCAGCAGGCAACAAATGTTCAAGGTGCGCCTGTAAAATCTGTTGCAGCTGAAGAAGTTCGCTATCCTGGTGTGCTGTGGTGTCGACATGGGCGGTCATAGTGGCTATCCATGGTTGGTGAAATTTTTATACTTTTTTGATTAACCGTAGACTGCGTAAGGGGAGTTCGCCAGCGCGTGCCGCGCATTAGGGCTGAAATTAACCGCAATGAATATGAGAATTTAATGCCATTTACTGCGTGATCTTATTAGCGAAAAAAGTAACAACTGCGTCGTAACATAAATAACTCCGTTAGGCTGGTGATAAATAAATGCACCTGATGGAAAATATAATGACGAATTCGCAACCTGCCATCCTGATTATTCAGCCGCTAATGCCGCAGCTGGATGAAAAACTCACTCAGCACTTTCACTGTCATCGCTTATATGAGCAGCAAGATCCCGTAGGATTTATTCAACAGCATGGCATCGCGATTAAGGCTATTGTTACGCGCGGTGATATTGGTGTAGAAACCGCAATTCTGGAACAACTGCCCGCCTGTAAAGCGATTGCGGTATTTGGCGTTGGCACCGATCGTATTGACCTTGACTACACCGCAAAACACGGCATTCAGGTGAGTATCACCCGCGATATTCTCACTGAAGATGTGGCGGATTTAGCGCTGACGCTGATGCTGGCATTTTCTCGTAATCTAGTAGCCTATCATCAGTTTGCGAAAGCTGGCGCATGGGAAAATAGCAGCGTTGAACTATCCACCCGCGCCAGTGGAAAGCGCATCGGAATAGCTGGGCTGGGCGCGATTGGCTTAGCCATCGCGCGCCGTGCCGAAGCTTTTGGCATGCAGGTTGCGTACACCGCGCGCACGGCTAAAGACGTAAGCTACAAGCGCTGCGACAACATTGAGCAGCTCGCCGCCTTTAGTGATTTTCTGGTGCTGGCATTGCCAGGCAGCGCGGAAAATCTGCAATTAGTTGATGCAAAAGTGCTGACAGCGCTTGGTAAAGAAGGTGTGCTGATTAACATTGCGCGCGGGACAGTCATCCATGAAGCCGATCTCATCACCGCATTGCAACAGGGAACCATAAAAGGTGCGGCACTTGATGTTTATCCACATGAACCGATGATTAACCCCGCTCTGCGTGAATTGGATAATGTCCTTTTAACACCGCACATTGCCAGCGCTACGCATGAAACCCGCGCGCAAATGACGAGTAATGTACTGGAAAATTTACGCAATTATTTTTCCGAGGGGAAAATGATTACCGCACTCTAAATTTTACCTTTGATTGCCGAGCAAACCGGCGGCACAGTAAAGCCATTTTTTATAAAAATGATATTTTTATGCCAATTTTGCGTGGATGAACGCGTTAACTTGTTACTAATATGTTATTGGTAAGGCGGTTAACGATTCTTTTATCTCATACGGAGGCAGCATGAAAATAGGCATTGTGGGTTACGGTACCGGCGGTAAACATTTCCACGCCCCCTTTATTGTTGCAGCACAGGGATTGGAGCTGGCAGGAATAGTCGCTCGTGCGCCTGCGACTATTGCAAAAGTGAAAGCGGATTTCCCCGATGTGCCCATTTTCGCTAGCCTGACAGAGATGCTGGCAGCGGGTGTGGATATCGTCACCATCACTACACCACCGCAGACGCGTCGTGAGCTGGTATTGGAAGCGATCGATGCGGGAGTTGCGGTGATCGCCGATAAACCCTTCGCGCCGGATGCCAAAACCGGTCGCGAGCTGGCGGCTGCAGCGCGTGCGAAAGGCGTGGTGCTGAGCGTTTATCATAACCGCCGTTATGATGCTGACATCCTGACGCTGAAAAAAGTGATTGAAGAACAGCGCGTTGGCAAACTTTGGCGCTTGCATAATCGCATGGATTTCGATGATGCCCTGACGCTGGAAGGCGGTGAAACCGGAGGCCTGCTGCGCGATTTGGGCAGCCACATTGTTGATCAAGCCATCTGGCTGATGGGGCCGGTGAAATCGGTCTATGCACAATTGGATATTGTTGAATTACCAGAAGGACCAACGGATGCCAGTTTCGTGCTGACGCTGACCCACCATAACGGCACGCATTCCTATGTTTCCGCCACCAAACTCAACCGCATGGTATGCCGCGAACTGCGGCTGTACGGCGAGAAGGGCAGTTATTTGTCGCAGGGCAGTGATGTGCAGGCGCAGGCGATTTTTGCGGGTAAACGTCCCGCTGATGATTTGGCGGGATGGGGTTACGAGCAGCGCGACCGTTGGGGCGTTTTGCAACGTGCCGAAGGCAACGAAGCGGTGCCATCTGAACAGGGCGCCTATCACGCTTATTATGAAGCCTTTGCTGATGCAGTGCGTAACGGCACCGAACCGCCGGTGACGACCGATCAAGCGATTGAAGTGTTGGCGGTGCTGGATGCGGCGTTTATCAGCGCGCGAGAGAATCGCGTGGTGACGATCGCATAACGCATCTCGATGATTTGTATCGGTCGCCAGGCACGGCGACCCTAGGTAGTAAGGTGCGCATTTACGCGCACCACGCATTTCAGCCTGCTAGAATGGCCGTCATTTAGTGGTGAAAGCAGTGAGGTAAGTTGTGTCGGCGTTAGTATTTAGAGAAGCGAATCTTACGGATGTGGATCGGTGTTATGCCATTGAAACAGAAGCTTACGAAGGAGACGAAGCGGCAACCCGCGAGAAAATAGCGACTCGCATTGCGCAGTATCCGCAAGGTTTCCTGTGCCTGGAAGCAGAGGGCAAGGTCATCGGTTTTATCAATGGCGGCTGCGCGTGGGATGTAGTGATGTCGGATGAGGAATTCAAAGCGCTAATCGGCCACGATCCGGCTGCGCCTAACGCGGTGATCATGTCGGTGGTGCTCGATCCAGCATATCAAGGCAAAGGTTACGCTACGCTGCTGATGCGCCATTTTGTCCAGCTGATGAAGCAAATGGACAAGCAAACCATTCACTTAATGTGCAAAACCCATCATGTCGAACTGTATAAGAAAATGGGTTATCAGTACGTTAAACCGTCCGCGTCCGATCATGGCGGCATGGCGTGGCATGAGATGTTGATGACACTATAATGTGTCAGGTCGCCGAATTATGGCGACCCAAATCTTATCTCACGCAGCAACGCCTTTCGGTAGCGACGACAGATGTCCCGCCCATAAACTGGCGACCCATTTCACCCCTTTAGCGGTAAAACGCGCTTGAGAAAACGCGTGCTGATTCTCAGCATGTCCAGAACGCAGCGTAAAGTAACCCGCCTGGAGGTGATGCTGCTGCGGTGCCAGTGAACCTTTCTCGCGGTACATGATATTGCGCTCCAGCAAGAACTCACGAAATTCCGTTTCCTTGACTTTCAACATCTTGCACAACTGGCGAAAGCCGAGCGAATCTTCGATTTCAACAAAGCGGTCAAAAAACTCGGCTTTGGGCGCAGACAGTGCGAGTTGCTGCTCAGCCGCTCGTCGCTGCTCAAATTGTTCGGCCCACGCACGGGCTGCTTCAGCTGGATTAGTGAAATCAGGCAAATGCGTAAACTGTTCCCGTTTTTGCCAAAGATCGAGTAACTCTGCGGTGAACCCTGGAGAGAGCCGCGCAACGGCTAATAATGAATCGCGCTTGTTGAGATGAAACTCCTGACGCATTTCACCCTGATGCTCATAAAGATTTACCGTGATGGGCTGAGAAAGACGCTGGGCAGTTTCCAGGCTTTTGATCAGACGCTTCACTTCACCGTGAGTAATACCCGTAACGCTGGCTATTTCGCGGCTGCTCATCATCATTGATGAATTCAGAGCAGACAGACTTTCCGTTGAGATCATCATTATTCGCACCTCTTGCAGACTTACTCAGCCGTGTGGCTGTCGAATAAGTATACCGAATACTGGTTTTATATCCAGTATTTATTTTAACCGTTTTCGTAAGATGTTCTGTTTTGCGTGGCGTTGCACAAATCAATGCCAGTTCACGTTATTCCACTCTGCGTATTCTCTTAAAGTGGCGCGTTTCAGGTTTATTAAATTGTCGTTATGGATGCCGTTTGCTAATTTTGAGCCAATTTTCCGGGTTTTTATTGGCTTTCTGCGACCGTTTGGCGCAGCGCCGATGTAGACCTTTTTAACAGCAATGATCACATCACTGGCAGCAACCCTGCTGGAGAAGAAATGAAAAAAAATAAAGTAAAAACACACCTGGTTTCGCTCGGGCTACTGGCGGAAAAAAAGCTAACCAAACGCAAAACGTTACCCGACTACAACCCGGCCGCAGAGCAGGATATCAATTTGCAGCCGCGTCAGACGGCACCTGCTGCCATTCCGCGTCAAATCTGGATGTACTGGGAAAGTGAACAACTGCCAGCAGAAGTGCAGATTTTTGTTGATAAAATCGTCCGTGAGAATCCAGGTTATTTGGTCACGGTTATCAATAACCTGAATATTAAAAATTACCTGCCAGACCTGCATTTTGTGCATCAGGATATGCGTGCGTCACACAAAAGTGATGTCATCAGGCTGGAACTGTTGCACCGATATGGCGGTATCTGGATGGATGCCACCATTATTCTCAATCGTACGATGGATGAGCTGCTGGCGGTAAATATTGATGACAGTTATGACCTCATCGCTTTTTATCGCGATGGATCGACGCTAGATAAAGCCTATCCGGTGGTTGAATCCTGGTTTTTAGCCGCGCCAAAAAATAACCCTTTTATCGCACGCTGGCTGCACTATTTCCGGCCAATAGTTGAGATCGGCGCTGATGAATTTTTCCGCCGCCTGCAGGCGTTGCCTGACTACGCAACCCTGGTGCAGGGCATAACGCCACCGGATTATCTGGTGGTGTACATCGCGCAGCAGCAGGCGTTACGTGAAAATAATCAGTACAATTTTTATCTGCGCAAATGCGAAGCCAGCGCGTTGCTCTATCAGAGTTTAGTGAAGTGGCGCCCGGTAAAACTGAGCCGCATGCTGATGGTGGATCGCCTTCCTGCCGTCTTACCGCCGCTGACTAAGCTGACGGGATTTGACCGCAAATATCTCGACACTAATCTGAAATATGGTGTGGTGAACCAAGATAGCTTACTGGGTCAGATTCTCTTAACCAGCCAGAAGGGCGCCCGCCCGCAAACCCCGCTCCCGGCGCTGACGGGCAAGGCGTAACCGATCACGGCTTGATCAACTGCTGCAGTGCCGAGGCGCTAATTTCATCGTCCGGCACATACACCAACAGGCGGTCACCGTTGCGCGAAGCGGACCACCAGTTATTTTGCCGCAGCGTGAGTTCACCCACTTGCGCATGGTAAAAACGTTTCACGCGGTTCTCCACCTGGCCCAACTCATAGCGCTGCCAGGTGTGCGCAAACTCATCTGAACTGTGCAACAGGCGCGCAAGAAAGCTTTCCCAATGCGGATCGCCAAGATGTTCACCCATCTGACCCCGAAACATCGCCACCATTTGCGGCATCACTTCATCCCAGTCATTGATGGCCTGGCGCCAGGCGGGATGATTGAACGCCAACCAGATGCAGTTGCGATCTTCTGGCGCAATCTCTGCTAAATCGACGCCCATTAATGCACACCACGCGGCGTTGTAGCCAAGGATATCGAAGCGCGGCGTCTCAATAATGGCCGGTAACTGGATGGCATCGAGCATTTGCTGATTGTGTGCGGCAATTTTACAGCACGCTGCCACCACGCGCACCGACGGTAATGTATGTCCGGCCAGGGAAAACAGATGCTGAGTTTCCACATCGTTGCACTGCAGCGCGGCGGCGATGGCGGTGAGGGTTTTCGGCGAGGCTTTAATATCACGCCCCTGTTCCAGCCACGTATACCAGGTCACGCCAACATCCGCCAACTGCGCAACTTCTTCCCGACGTAAACCCGGCGTGCGGCGATGGCGCATGCGCGGTAAACCCAGGCGATTGGGATCGAGGTTTTCGCGGCGCGTGCGTAGAAACGTACCGAGTAGCTTACGATTGTTTTGTTCAGTGCTAACAGGCGCGGATGCCAGGCTCATACACAGATCCTTCAGCAAGACGGGTAGTGTTTATACCATGATAATTAAGAACTGGTACCCGTTTAATGGTTAGGTGATGCTATGCCGTACTGAAACGAAAAACAAGGGTAAAACCGATGCAGACATCGCAACTTCAACGCACAGGATTGATGGTCCTGCTTGCCGGGCAACTGCTGCCCATGATCGATTTTTCTATCGTTAACGTGGCCTTAGACGCGATGGCTCACACGCTGCAGGCCACGGCGATTGAGCTGGCGCTGATTGTCGCGGTATATGGCATCGCCTTCGCCATCTGCCTGGCGATGGGCGGACGGCTGGGCGATAACTATGGACGCCGTCGCGTGTTCCTTGCGGGAGTATGGATCTTTGGTATTGCATCTTTATTATGCGGCATTGCCAACAGCGTTGGTTTGCTGATGTTTGCTCGCGCACTGCAGGGCGTTGGCGCGGCCTTTATCGTGCCGCAGATCCTGGCAACATTGCACATCACCTTGAAAGGTCGAGCGCACGCACGCGCCATCGGCTTGTACGGCGGCATTGGTGGGCTGGCATTTATCATCGGCCAGGTGCTGGGCGGTTTTCTCATCAAAGCCGATATCGGCGGTTACGGCTGGCGCAGCGTGTTCCTGATTAACCTGCCGATCTGTCTGTTTGTGCTGATCACCGCGCGCCGCTTCGTGCCAGAAACGCAAAACACGCAGCGCGTACCGGTCGATGTTAGCGGCACGTTGCTGCTGGCAGGTGCGATCGGTTGCCTGATGCTGGCGTTGGCGCTTGGGCCGCTGCTGCACTGGTCGTGGCCATGCATCTTGCTGCTGGTGCTGTTCCCGCTATTTTTACACCGTTTACGCCAGAGTTCGCTGCGGCTGGAAGCGGCAAACGGCGCACCACTGCTGCCACCCTCGCTGCTGCGTCTTCCCAGCGTGCGCTTTGGCCTGACGCTGGCGGTGCTGTTTTTCTCGTGCTGGAGCGGGTTTATGTTCTCAGTCGCGCTGACGCTGCAAGCCGGCTTAGGCATGACGGCGTTCCAGTCGGGTAATGCTTTTATTGCGCTCGGCGCCGCTTATTTTATTGGTGCGATGCAATCCACCCGCATCGTCGAGCGTTTAGGAAAACGCGGCGCTCTGCTGATGGGCTGCGGTATTCAAATGGTTGGCCTGGTAACGTTAATCGCTACGCTGCAACTCGCCTGGCCACAGGTAGGCATTTTCACGCTAATTCCCGCCACGGTGCTGATTGGTTTTGGTCAGTCGTTTATTGTCAGCACCTTCTACCGCATCGGTATGAGTAGCGTGCCGCATCATCAGGCGGGGGCGGGCAGTGCAGTGTTATCAACCGTTCAGCAATCGGCGCTGGGTTTAGGCCCGATGCTGCTTGGCGGCGTATTTACGCAGATCTATGCACACGGAAATCATCTAACGGCGATTACCGGTACGCTTGGCGTTGAGCTGGGGATGATGGCGCTGCTGGTGATTTTCACCAGCCTTAATCGCCGTACGTTTCAGTCAGTAGCGGCAGAAGGGTAATTCTTGTGAGGGTATTTCGACAGGAGCGTTTCACCATAGTGTAAAACAACCGAAAATCCGTGAGTTACGCTGAATTTACCTTTGGCTGAGCGGTCTTTTTTCCGGAACATATCGCCGCAGTTAACGGGCTGGACCACGTGTTCAGCCCGTTTTTATGGGGTGTGGAAGCAAGGCGCTTGAATCAGGCACAGGAAAAACGGCAGGCTCATAGCAGATGAAGAAGATGTTAACCGGGTTACTTTTCATGGTAACCACCACTGCCTTTGGTGCAGATGATTTCACCCTCAAGGATATTCACTTTGATGGTCTCCAGCGCGTTGCGCCCGGCGCGGCGCTGCTGCATATGCCGTTGCGCGTTGGCGACCGCATCAACGATGATGATATTCGCAATACCATTCGCTCGCTGTTCGCCACCGGCAACTTTGAAGATGTGCAGGTGTTGCGTGACGGCGATATGTTACTGATCAAAGTCAAAGAGCGCCCGGCCATTGCCAGTATTTCGTTCTCCGGCAACAAAGCGATTAAAGAGGATCAACTCAAGCAGAACCTCGATGCTTCGGGTGTACGCGTAGGTGAAGCGCTAGACCGCACCACGCTTGCGGATATCGAAAAAGGGCTGGAAGATTTCTACTATAGCGCTGGGAAATACACGGCTAGCGTTAAAGCGGTCGTTACGCCGT
This sequence comes from Candidatus Pantoea floridensis, assembly GCF_900215435.1. Lineage (NCBI taxonomy): Bacteria > Pseudomonadati > Pseudomonadota > Gammaproteobacteria > Enterobacterales > Erwiniaceae > Pantoea > Candidatus Pantoea floridensis. The sequence continues at coordinate 529,701 of NZ_OCMY01000002.1, read as the reverse complement.
TGCCGCGCAACCGCGTTGATCTGAAATTCATTTTCACCGAAGGCGTGTCGGCGAAAATTCAGCAAATCAATATCGTAGGCAATCATGCTTTCACATCTGACGAGCTGATCTCGCATTTCCAATTGCGCGATGATGTGCCGTGGTGGAATGTAGTCGCTGACCAGAAATATCAGAAACAGAAACTCTCAGGCGATTTAGAGACGCTACGCAGTTATTATCTTGACCGCGGTTACGCGCGATTTAATCTCGATTCTACCCAAGTCAGTTTAACGCCGGATAAAAAGCATATTTACCTCACAATAAATATTCATGAAGGCGATGTTTATCGTGTTAGCGGCGTGACCTTGACGGGCAATATGGCCGGATACTCTGCGGAAATTGAAAAGCTGGTGCGCTTCCCTGCGGGCACATTATACAGCGGAGCAAAAATCACCCAAAATGAGGAAGCGATTAAAAAAGTATTAGGCCGTTACGGCTATGCGTTTCCGCAGGTGACGACGCACTCGGAGATTAACGATAACGATAAAACCGTGCAGCTGCACATCAATGTGGATGCGGGGCGACGTTTCTCGGTGCGTCAGGTGCGCTTCTCCGGTAACGACACCTCGAAAGATGCTGTGTTACGTCGTGAAATGCGCCAGATGGAGGGTGCCTGGCTGGCAAGTAACCAAGTGGAACAGGGTAAAGCGCGACTCAATCGTACCGGTTACTTTGAAAGCGTTGATGTAGAGACGCAACGTGTGCCGGGCAGACCGGATCAGGTAGACGTGGTGTACAAAGTGAAGGAGCGCAATACCGGCACCTTCAACGTCGGACTGGGTTACGGCACCGACAGCGGCATCAGCTATCAGCTTGGCGTCAGTCAGGATAACTGGATGGGCACCGGTAATACCGTAAGCTTTAGCGGTACGAAAAACAGCTATCAAACCTATGTTGAAATCGCCGCTACCGATCCCTATTTCACCGTTGATGGCGTGAGTCTGGGCGGCAAGCTGTTTTATAACGATTACAGCGCGGAAGATAACGATCTCTCTGAGTACACGTTGAAGAGCTTCGGCGCGGGCAGCACCTTAAGCTTCCCTATCAGCGAAAACAGCACGGTGAGCAGCGGGCTAGATTACGTTTATAACCGCGTGAGCAATATGGCGCCGCAGGTTGCAATGTGGCGCTACTTGGGTTCTCAGGGCATTCACCCGAAAGTGATTACCAGTGACGACGACGACGATGATGCCACGGTTGCGGATAAATTCACTGCCAATGATTTCTTCTGGAATATTGGCTGGAGCTACAACTCTCTGGATCGCGGCTTCTTCCCCACATCGGGCGTGAGTGCCGGTTTTAACACTAAAGTGACTATCCCCGGTTCCACCAACAGTTATTACAAGAGCACGCTGACCGCCAACGGTTACCTGCCGCTGAGCCGCGATCATCGCTGGGTACTGATGGGACGTAGCAAGGCCGGTTATGCCGATGGCTTAGGTGGCAATGAAGTGCCGTTTTATGACAACTTCTACGCGGGCGGTTCGAGTTCAGTACGCGGTTTTTCCTCCAACACCATCGGTCCGAAAGCGGCTTATTACCGCTGTAGCGGCAGCGAAAGCAGCTACGGTGGCTGTCCGGTGGAAAAGTCGGATGATGCGGTAGGGGGCAATGCGATGGCGGTTGTCAGTGCAGAGTTGATTGTCCCCACGCCATTTATTAGCGAACGCTATGCCGATTCTCTGCGCACCTCACTCTTTGTCGATGCGGGTACAGTATGGGACACCGACTGGCAGAATACGGCAGCGACCAAAGCGGCAGGCATTCCGGATTATGGCGATCCAAGCCAGATTCGCGTGTCGAGTGGCGTGGCATTGCAATGGCAATCCCCGCTGGGTCCGCTGGTGTTTTCCTATGCGTTGCCGATTAAAAAGTATGAGGGCGATAAGTCGGAGCAGTTCCAGTTTAATATCGGAAAAACCTGGTAGATGTATTTAATTCGTTAAAAGACGACATCAGTTTTACAGGATCTTTAAACGACTAAGACAGAATAAAACAGCCGGTAGCGTAAAATATCCAATGTGCAATGCTTAAGGAACGAGCGTTCGCGAATATCGTTGTTATGCATCAGATGAATATTATTTCGCCACCCAGTATCGGGTGGCTTTTTTTATTGGGTAAAGCGGTCGCCATAAATGGCGACCCTACAACACTCTGGTGCGCATAAATGTGCGCCAGAGAAAGATAAAAATTAAGATTCACCTAACCTAAGTCCGGTTTCCGCATCAAACAGATGAATCTTCTCGGCGTTAAAGCCCAACATAATGCTGACGCCGCTCACCGCCGGGTGACGACCGGCAACCTGCATATGCAACGCATGGCCGTGCCAGTCGAGGTGCAGCAGGGTTGATTCGCCGGTGATCTCTACCACGTTCACCTGCGCTGCTGCGTTGCTGCTGGCCTCCAGCAAATCATGCGGACGTACGCCAAGCGTTACGGCGGAACCCTCACGCTCACGCGCTGCCGCTTGCCAGCGTGCGGGCAGCGGCTGCCAAAGATCCTGACACTGCACGCCGGGCACGCCATCACGCGTGCTGAGCTGCGCCGGTAGCAGATTCATTGGCGGTGAGCCGATAAAGCGCGCCACAAACGTATCCGCCGGACGATCGTAAATCGCCAGCGGCGCGCCCTGTTGCACAATACGGCCATCTTTCATTACCACAATCTGATCGGCGAGCGTCATGGCTTCCACCTGATCGTGCGTTACGTAAACCATGGTGGTTTTGAAGCGCTGATGCAGCGATTTAATCTCAGCGCGCAGCTCCATGCGCAGCTGGGCATCCAGATTCGACAGCGGTTCATCAAACAGGAACACTTTGGGATTACGCACCATCGCGCGCCCCATCGCCACGCGCTGACGCTGGCCGCCTGAAAGCGCGCGCGGGTAGCGCTGCAGCAGCTTGTCGATGCCGAGGATCCCGGCGATACGCGCAATTTTACTCTGCTGCTCTTCGCGCTTAACCCTCTTCACCTGCATATGGAACGCCAGATTCTCCGCCACCGTTAAGTGCGGATAAAGCGCGTAGCTCTGAAATACCATGGCAATATCGCGGTCTGCCGGATCGCGATCGTTGATCTGCACGTTATCCATCAAGATTGCGCCATCCGACAGGCTTTCCAGACCGGCCAGCAGGCGTAGCAACGTGGATTTGCCGCAGCCGGAGGGGCCAACCAGCACGGTAAAGCTGCCATCAGGAATGGTGAGATCGAGCGGATGCAGCACCGACTGTTTTGCGTAGCGTTTGGCCACTTTTACGAGTTCAACACTGGCCATAAATTAACACTCCTGAGAAAGTTGCAGTTGATGCCAGTCGGGATAGCGACGCGGCAGGGTGCTGATGGCCAGCGACGCCACCGCGATCCCCCATTGCAAAGCCGTGGCGAGATCTTGCTGATGCACTAGCGCGGTAAGGAAGCCGGCATTAAAGCTGTCGCCCGCACCAATGGTATCCACCACCGTCACCGGACGTGCAGGCTGGCTAATCGAGCGTTCGGCCTGCCAGCAGTGTGCGCCCTGCGGGCCGCATTTCACCACGCAGCCACCGCGTCCGCTGAGCTGCTGAACCAGGGTTTGTGCGCTGGCGGGCAGATTGTTTGCGGCGCCCAGACCCAGCGTTTCCACTTCATTAAGCAGCAGCCAGTCGCAGAGCGGTAGCCATTGCATCACCTGCTGGCGCACCTCGTCACTCCATCCCTGCGGCGGCCAGCCGGTATCAACGGCGGTGATAAAGCCGCGCTGCCGCAGCTCGCTAAGCAGCGCGGGATATTCGTCATACAAGCGCAGGCATAAGAAAGTGCCGCACAGCAAAACGATATCGCCGTCAGCCGCTTCAGCGGGTAGCTGCGCCAGCACATCCTGCGCGCTGAGTTTCACGATATGTCCAAGATTGCTCAGGAACGAGCGTTCGTGATCTGAATGCGTGACGCCAACGGTGAGTGAGGTTTCGCAGCTGTAGCGCGTCCAGTGCGCGGCGCTGTGCGGAAAATGGCTCGCCAGCCAGGCGCTCAGGCCATCATCACCCTGATTTGCCACGGCGCGATGGCGCACCTGCATCGCTTCCAGCGCCAGCGCACAGTTGCCAGCCGATCCGCCAGGACGTAGTTCGCTGTGATTGAGCATCACTTCGGTACCGCGCTGCGGCCAGCTGTCCAGCGTGCCCATAATTAAATCGACATTAATATTGCCCACCACGTACAGCGTGGCGGTGAGTTTATGTTCCATCATCCTTTACTCCCGCCACTGGCAAGGCCGCTGACCAGCGTCTTTTGCAGCCAGATGGCAATAAATAGCGGTGGCACCGATGCCAGAATGCCAACGGCGGCGATCAAGCCATCATCGGTTGCCCGACCGGCCGTGAACCCGGCAATGGTGACCGGCAGGGTTTGTGCCGCGATATTGCTGGTGAACAACAGCGCATAGAAGAACTCATCCCACGCCAGCAGCCAGCCAAACAGCGCCGCAGCGCCTAGAACGGGTTTTGCCAGCGGCAGCGTAATGCGCAGCAGAACCTGCCAGACGCGTAAACCATCGAGCCGCGCTGCCTGTTCAATATCCTGCGGCAACGTATCGAACTGGTTTTTCAACATCCAGGTGAGGAACGGCAGAATCAGCGAGCAGTAAACGATGGTAAGCCCAGGCCGCGTGTTGAGCAGATCGAACTGCTGTAGCAGGAAGTAGAGTGGCAACACAAACGCCACCGGTGGCACCATATAGATAGCCAGCGAAGCGAACAGCCAGCCATCGCGACCGCGATAGCGTGAGAAGCTGAACGCTGCCGGAATCGCCAGCAACAAACAAATTATCGTTGCGCCGGTTGCCACCAAAAGGCTGTTGCCGAGCGCATGCAGGAACAGCACGCCCGGCTGGCCGGGCTCCAGCGACAGCAGTTTGCCATAGCGGGTGAAATCCCACTGGCGCGGCAGCCACTCCAGCGGCACGCGGGTCAGATCGCTGGTGGCGCTGACACTCATCAAAAACAGCCAGCCCATCGGTGCCAGCACGGAAATCGCCACCAGCAGCGCGGCGGCGTATTTGCCAACATGACGTAACTTAGCCTTCATGCGCGCTTCCTTTGCGGCGTTGCCGCCACAATAACAACATGTAAAGCGTGATCAGCACTGCGCACAGCAACGTCATCAGCATCGCATAGGCCGCGCCGCTGCCAGCACGCAGATAGCTAAACGATTCCTGATAGACGTAAAAACTGAGTGTTTTGGTACTGTCGACCGGGCCGCCGCGCGTCATCACGTAGATGATGTCGAAGATTTTGAAGGCGTCGATGGTACGCAGCACCAGCGCCACGCTAAGCGGACCGACAATCGCCGGGAAGGTGATGGCGCGAAAACGGCGCCATGCTGACGCACCGTCGAGTCGCGCCGCTTCAAACAGATCGTCAGGAATGGATTGCAACGCCGCCAGCACCAGCAGAGTGACCAGCGGATAGTTTTTCCAGATATCGGCGAACATCACCGCATTAAGCGCCGAATCGGGCGAGCCCAGCCAACTGCGATAGCCATCGATGATGCCTAGCTGTGTCAGCAGGGCGTTGATGCTGCCATAATCGGGGTTAAAGTTCAGGCGCCACATCATGGCATTAACGATAGTTGGCAGCGCCCACGGCAAAATCACCAGCACACGCAGCACGTTACGGCCAGCGAATTTCTGATTCAGCAACAGCGCTACCAGCACGCCGATCACGCCCTCAATCGCTACCGAGACGACGGTGAAGTAGAGCGTGCGCCACAGTGAACTGCGAAAATCGGCATCGGTGATGGCGAACAGGTAGTTTTCAAAACCAATCCAACCCGGCGCTTCACCGCTGCCTATTAAGGCGGCATCAGTGAAGCTCAGCCAGATAGTGCGTAACAGCGGCCATGCGGTGAGCAACAGCATCACCAACAGCATGGGTGCCAGCAGCACCCATGCCTGCCGTTGTTCGCGTTGACGCAAACTCAGCATTGTTGCCCCTTAGCGCAGACGCGCCGCACTCTTGTCTACCGCTTGCAGCGCGGCATCAGGCGTGGCGCTACCCACCAGCACCTGCTGCAACTGCTGCTGCAAGGTATTGGAGAGGCGCGAATAATCCGCGGTTTCCGGGCGCGAAAGCATTACGTTGAGCGATTTATCCGCCGCAGCGATCAGGCTTTCCTGATTTTTCAGCACTGCTGGATCCTGATATGAGCTTTTCCAGATCGGCAGACTCAGCGTGGCGTAGTTGTTCTGCACCGGCTGAGAGGTCATGTAGCTGATGTATTGCCATGCCTGATCCGCATGAGCACTGCCTTTGGTGATGCCAAGGCCCATCGAACCGTTAACCGCACCAAATTTGCCCGGCGCGTCGCCCGGTGCCGGAACAATACCGACCTGCCCGGCGACTTTACTCTGCTTCGGATCGTTGGCCATGTTGTACATGTAGGTCCAATTAAGCGCGAAGGCGGCATCGCCATTGGAGAAGGCTTTACGTACGTCCTCTTCCAGATACTCGCGTGAGGCCGGATTGCTTAAGCCTTCATCCAGCGAGCTTTTCATCAGCTTGACGGCTTGCAGCGAGGCAGGGGAGGAGAAATCAAGTTTGTCGTTGTTATAGAATTTGCCGCCGAAGCCGGATACCAGCGTGGTGTAATCGCACACCAGCGCTTCAGCCTGCGACCAACTCCAGACCAGCGGATATTTGACGATATTTTTCTGCTTGATAATGCGCGCATCATCCATCACCTGCTGCCAGGTTTGTGGCGGTGTGCTGATGCCGGCTTTTTCCAGCATCGCTTTGTTGTAATAGAGATATTTGGTATCAAGGATCCACGGCATGCCGAGGGTTTTGCCTTTGAATACCACGGTGTTCATCGCGCCGGGGAAAATCTGCGCTTTTTCATCGGCGCTGATGCGGCTGCTCACGTCCTGCAACAGATCAAATTTGGTAAATTCAGCGGGCCAGATGGCATCAAACAGCACTACATCGTAGCCATTGCCGCCCGCGCCACGCGCAGCGACAATTTTGTCATGCAGCGCTTCGTAAGGTACAAACTCAAGATTAACCTGCACGTCCGGGTGCGTTTTTTGAAACTCCTGCGTCATGGCGCGAATATCATTTTCGCTGTACGCCGCCTGCGTCATAAACAGCGCATTTAACGTGGTTGCCGCCGCCGCGCTGCCAACGCTGGCTAACAGAATCGCTGCAAAACAACCTTTTATGACTGGATTGAATCGGATTTTCATGGTGTTTTCGCCTTGATGCAAAAAGAGGGTGTTTAATTAAATCAATTTGATTGATTTAATAACGCGCACAGGTTGTCAGATTGCTGCGGCTGACATCGGTTAGCTAAAGCAATTGACGTGCCAGGGCATAAATCTCGAATGCCGCTGCACACTTTTTGGCACAGAATTTTGTGGCTGTCAGGTAAACAGGTTGTAAATTGTGTGGCCGATCATAGATATTCAGGCGGGTATAAATGAGGGCAAGCCTAAGAGCTGATTACAACTCTTTTCAGGATGCATGGTTCTGGTGCAAATGCGTTGTGAGTTGCTACATAAACGCGCATTCCACAATGGCAAATTAACGTCATGAGTATCCGTTGCTGACAGCAGATGATGTACCGACGCTATTGTTCCTCCATCAACACGTATTCATCTCAGGCCAAAGACCATTCACTTTTTCACGATTGGGATCACGCTGACTGCATCGCCTGTTCCAAAAAAGCAATAAAGGCTCTGGCCTTTGAGTTGAGCGCTGAACGATCGTTGACGCACGCGTAAATGTTCATAGGGGAAGATGCGATATGGGTTTCATCGCTTTGGCTGGATTGAAATAACGCGATGAGTTGTCCATTGTCGATAAGCGGTTGTGCAATAAAACTCGCAAGGCGAGCAATACCACCACCATTGATTGCGATATTAGCAATGATATCAATATCGTCACTGATAAATTCGGGATTGAGTTTCGCCGCCACCTTTTGACCGTCAACCATAAATGTCCAGGGCAAAAAGCGTCCATCAGTTGGATAGCGAAATACCAGGCAGGCATGCTGACTCAATTCTTCGGGACTTTCTGGTATGCCCGCACGCTCCAGATATGCCGGGGCTGCGCAGAAGATAAAAGGTAATGATGAAATTTTCAGGGCAATCAGCTGTTCGTTCAGTTGTGCCTCGATGCGGATGCTGACGTCGACTCCCTCTAGTCGATGATCAACGTTACGATCGGTACTGATCAGCTCAATATCAATATCGGGATAAACTGATTTGAATTCTGGCATCAGTGGTGCAAGAACGTACCGGCCAAACGCCGCAGTCGTAGCGATGCAAAGTTGCCCCTGCGGTTTTGTTTCGAAGGCAGCAGCCTGCGACGCGAGATCAACATCATACGGAATGTGGCGAACTTTATCGAAATAGCGTTTACCACTTTCGGTAAGGGTCATACTTCGGGTTGTGCGTGATAGCAGGCGTACCCCCAGATACGATTCCAGACGAGAAAGGCTCTGACTGACTGCTGCAGGGCTCATTCCTTTAGCGCGTGCAGCCGCTGCGATACTGCCGTTCTCCACTACACGGATATAGGTACTGATTAACCCCAACAAGTCCATAAGACCTCAATGCAAAATTCGTTACTTTTACTTAATGGTGATTAAAGCTGAACCGTTCTACTAACACGTTGACTTACTTGGTAGCTTTGCGACTGTTTCGCTAACTCTCGGTTAAACAGGGTAACACTATGACGGATGCAACAACGAAAAAGATCGCCAGAATACGCTTTCCAAAACACACTTCACCTTACATCTTTGCGCTTTATATGGCGACCATCATGGCCTTTCTGATGAGTTTAGTTATTACCTTTTCGGAATTCGGTTTCGGGCCTCATTATATGTTAAATGTTATCAATGCTTACAAGGTCGCCATGCCCGCCGCCTTTGTCTGCATACTATTTGTACGCCCGATCGTGGTCAGGATGGTGGGGCTAACAGTTCATGGGCATTAAAAAACTTTGCCTAATCCCTTCTTGGCGTTCAAGTGTCGTAGGCAAAGCCAAAAGGGCAGCAGTGAGCAAACAGCAGACAGGTTTGAGGACCTTCCCAGCACATTGGACGTGCCCGGTAATTAAATTATGCGAGGTATAGCCTTCGATGAATGATTGACTATTTTCGGAAGCATATTAATCATCTTAAACCATTATGAAATATCCCAGCTTTGATAGCAGGTCTTAATATCACGAGGTAATGTCAACATCACTTTTGGAATGGTTACCTGCTCGAAAATCTTCTTGTGAAGATGGTGGTTTTTAGGCGCAATATGCACAATGTATTTAAGCATTTCCCACGTCACATGCTCTCTTCGGATATTGAGACCACCGATCCTGGGCTTTGACGAGTAACATCGGCGTATATAGCGCTGCAGCGCTATCGCCATTGGCACATCAAGCAATATCAGCCCTGTAGCACGTTCAAGTCGGGAATAAATACACTTGGTGTAATTGCCCTCTATTACCCATTTTTCTCCACGAACAGCTTCTTCATGTAACCGATAAAAATCTTCTGGTTCACGGGGAACCCATTTTGTATCAGGTAAATGATGCAATTGATCAAGATGAATTAGAGGTAATGACGTCTTAGAAGCGATTGCTTTTGCCAGTGTGGATTTACCACTATTTGATGGCCCCATGATACATATGCGTGGGCCAAGGTCATCTAATGATAAAGTAGTGTTCACCCATCTCACCTAAAAGCTCTATAAATTCATGCGATAACAAAAGATACATTAACATCTGATTTTACTACAATGCGACCTGGTTAAATTGTGATCCGCTATTCTGTAATAAATACTACGCGGAATTGGCAACGTTCGCTCCTGGTACTCAGATGTCGGAGGCCAGCAATGAGCTGTGAGTTCAACCGATGGATGCTTTCCAGAATGATTGTTTAACAACAGAAGTGGGTAGATTGACTTAATTTATATTTCGATTATTCTGGAAATATGGATTTAAGGAGGTTTTATGGATCTGAATACAGCGGCCAGCGCGTTAAAAGAGCTCGGCCATCCGACAAGGCTGGCCGTTTACAAAACGCTGGTTAAGGCCGGGCACGGTGGGCTGCCGGTTGGCGATTTACAGAAGCAGCTGGATATACCCGCATCCACGCTAAGCCATCACCTTTCCGCGCTGATGTCTGTCGGGCTCATCCGTCAGGATCGTCAGGGGCGCACGCTGTTTTGCCTGCCACAGTATGAACGTCTGGAGCAGCTGCTGGCCTTTCTCGTCGAGGAGTGCTGCAGCGGAGAAGGTGGATGTGGACTGAGCCTGCCAACACAGTTAACAGAGAGAACAGAATGAATCTAACGGATATGTCGCTACCCAATATCGATACTGGCCTGGTTGATGCACCGATTACCACAGCAAAACTGGCAGCTGACGAGCCTGCACATGCACCGCGCATACTGATGCTGTACGGTTCAGTACGTGAGCGCTCTTTCAGCCGGTTCGCCACGGAAGAGGCGGCCCGCCTGCTGACTGCGATGGGCGCAGAAGTCAGAATTTTTAATCCATCCGGGCTGCCACTTCCCGATGACGCCCCCGAAACACACACTAAAGTAGCTGAACTGCGTGAACTGGTGTTGTGGTCTGAAGGCATGGTGTGGTGTTCGCCAGAGCGCCACGGTGCAATGACCGGCGTGATGAAAGCGCAGATTGACTGGATCCCGCTCTCAACCGGCGCGGTGCGGCCGTCACAGGGCAAAACGCTGGCGGTGATGCAGGTCAGCGGCGGCTCCCAGTCGTTTAACGCAGTTAACCAGATGCGCATTCTGGGACGTTGGATGCGCATGATCACCATTCCTAATCAGTCATCGGTGGCAAAAGCCTGGGCGGAGTTCGATGAAGCGGGGCGGATGAAGCCATCGGCATATTACGAGCGCATCGTGGACGTGATGGAGGAACTGATGAAGTTCACCGTGCTGACCCGTGGACGCAGCAAATATCTGACCGACCGCTACAGCGAGAGAAAGGAGAGCGCGGAGCAGCTCTCTGCCAGAGTTAACCAGCGCAGCATCTGAAAAAACCGGCGAAACGCCGGTTTTTTTCATCCTGCCTGATTACTGGCTGACGCGTTTACCGTCCGCGCCAATCACCACTTCGCCATCTTCCTTGGTGAACGAACCTTTTTGCTGATCAGGCAGAATGTCCAGCACGACTTCGGAAGGGCGGCAAAGCTTCGTTCCCAGCGGAGTCACCACTATCGGACGGTTGATCAGAATCGGGTGAGCCAGCATGGCATCCAGCAACTGTTCATCAGTAAAGCTGTCGCTGGCGAGGCCCAGCTGTTCATAGGGATCTGTGTTTTTACGCAGCAGCGCCCGCACTCCGATTCCCGTCGCTTCAATCAGCCCCTGAAGAGTTTCACGCGTCGGCGGAGTTTCAAGGTAGTGAATAACGGTAGGTTCCGCGCCGCTGTTCAGGATTAGCGCCAGTGTATTACGCGAGGTGCCGCAGGCGGGATTGTGATAAATGGTAATGTCAGACATGGTAAAACCTCGTGTGATGGGGCTGCATACGCCGCCCCGGATTATCATCAGACAGAGAGGCGCAGCGCGAGCGCAGCAAGCGTAACGGTCATTACCGGCAGCGTCATAACGATACCGACCCGGAAGTAGTATCCCCAGCTGATGCGGATGTTTTTCTTGGACAGCACATGCAGCCACAGCAGCGTAGCCAGGCTGCCGATAGGCGTGATTTTCGGTCCAAGATCGCAGCCGATAATGTTGGCGTAAATCATTGCTTCACGCACGACACCCTGCGCAGTGCTGGCATCAATGGAAAGTGCGCCAATCAGCACCGTAGGCATGTTGTTCATTACTGATGAGAGGAGTGCGGTGATATATCCGATTCCCATCGCCGCGCCCCATACACCGGCATCGGAAAAATCGTTAAGCAGCGCGGTCAGATATTCTGTCAGTCCGGCATTGCGCAGTCCATAGACCACCAGATACATGCCAAGTGAAAACACCACAATCTGCCAGGGGGCGTTGCGCAGCACTCTGCGGGTATCAATCACATGGCCGCGCCGTGCGACCAGCCAGAGGATTAGCGCGCCGATGGCTGCAACCAGGCTGACCGGTACGCCGAGCGGTTCCAGCGCAAAGAAGCCCGCCAGCAGTAGAACGAGGACAACCCATCCGGCACGGAAGGTGCTGATATCACGAATGGCCTCACGCGGCATCCTGAGCCTGGCTTCATCATACTGCGCGGGGATCTCCTTGCGGAAAAAGAGGTGCAGCATGGCGAGTGTAGCCAGCACCGAAGCGATATTGACCGGCACCATGACCGAAGCGTAATCCCTGAATCCCAGATGGAAAAAGTCAGCTGAGACGATATTGACCAGGTTAGACACGATTAGCGGCAGGCTTGACGTATCAGCGATAAATCCAGCCGCCATCACGAACGCCAGCGTGGCACCCTGGCTGAATCCGAGTGCCAGCAGCATGGCAATCACGATGGGCGTCAGGATCAACGCCGCGCCATCATTAGCAAACAGCACTGCTATCGCCGCTCCCAGCAATACAATATAGGTGAAAAGCAGCTTTCCGCTGCCGCCGCCCCAGCGTGCCACGTGCAGCGCCGACCACTCAAAAAACCCTGATTCATCCAGCAGCAGGCTGATAATGATCACCGCAATAAACGTGGCCGTTGCGTTCCAGACTATCTGCCAGACCACGGGAATATCACCGATATGAACCACGCCGGTTGCCAGAGCCAGCGCGGCTCCGGCAACAGCGCTCCATCCGATACTAAGCCCGCGTGGCTGCCAGATAACAAATATCAGTGTAAGAATAAAAATTGCGCCTGCCAGCAGCATGCTTCCTCCGTTGATAAGTCTTAGAAGCCTAAAAACACATTCGATAATTCGAATGTGTTTGGCTAAATTTTTTTACAGGCAGACAGCCCTGCCGTTAGTTGTGGCATGATCCAGCTGTGAATGATCGGCCAGGTCACGAATTTCGTCACGCTGGCTCAGCCACGCCTGATCAATGACAGAAGCCGCCCACACTGGCATGTGTGGAGACAGGCGATAGTGGATCCACTTGCCGTCGCGCCGGTCACTGAGTAACCCGCTGGATCGCAGCATTGCAAGGTGGCGGGAAATTTTAGGCTGAGGAAGGTTCAGTGCCCCTGTGAGTTCACACACACAGAGCTCTCCCTTTTCTTTCAGCAGCAGCACCAGTGTGAGACGTGTTTCGTCCGAAAGGTTTTTAAAAAGTTGTAGTGGGGTTAGAGATAACATGTTGAAACCCGATTAAAGAAAGCCTAAAGGTATTGGCAAGAGGATAGAACAAAAACATATTCAATAAAAGGAATATGTTCAAGGGAAGACCATACTATCTCATGGGGTATTTAAAATTTCCCGCTTTTAAATAATGCACCTTAAAATTAGCAATGTCCGTTTCTGGCACAGAGCGGACAGATATGAGAGCCCTGTGCGGTATGAGCGAGGAGCAGACGTCAAAATGATGGCGACATGCAAATTTTGCCAAATTAAACATAACAGTGCTGTTGTGAAGCCGAAATTTTCTGACTATAAAAACAGTAAGATAACTCATTGAATGAATCAAAAACTCAGGAGAAATTTTGCGGCTAACCACCTCCCGACTGCATCTTCGGCCTGTAATCACCTCAGACGCAGATGACCTTTTCAGAATTTATGGCGATCCTGCCACGAATACATTTAATCCCGCAGGCCCATATCCTGATATTGATTATGCCCGTGATGTTTTGGCTCGCTGGCTTAAACACTGGGAAGATTACGGTTTCGGAAACTGGGCTATCTCGCTGAACGATGATCCTAAAAGGCTCATCGGTTTTGGCGGGCTGAATATCCGCAGTTATGCCAATACCACTATCAATAACCTAGGATATCGGTTCTCTGCTGAGTCGTGGGGAAGAGGGCTGGCGACAGAGTTTGCTAACCATGCGGTCAGTTATGGATTTGGTGAGCTAAAACTGCCGGATATCTCTGCAGTAGTAAGAGCAGACCACCTGGCATCACAAAAAGTCCTGACTAATTCCGGACTCAGATATGTACGGGACATTCAGGATGTGACAAATGCGCCCGCCAGCATGCTGTTTACACTGACTCACGCCGAATGGGATAAAAAGTCAGAGTAAGAGAGCAATTCAGTCGCTTTACATAAGACTACTTTCGCTCACCCGTTTGTGTTGGCCCAGAACGCAGATGTCCGCTTCTGGCACGCAGCGGACAGATATGAGAGCCCTGTGCGGTATGAGCGAGAAGCGGAAGTTCACCGTTTTACTCGTCTCTGATCAGGTTTTAACGAACCAGCGTATCAGCCAAACGGTAACTCGTCGGAATGCAAACTAATGGTTATTGGACGCTGAAGGTCCGCTGTGAGCGAAAAGCGGAAGCTAAGAATGGATATTTACATCGGAATGTCCTGCGCAATGGTGAGCTGGTTACTCAACACCAAAAACGGGTACATAATTAATGATCCTTTTTTCGTTGCCTGGATACATAGGCATCTCCCCAAGCTTTCATCGTCTCGAGTACAGGAGCGAGAGTAAAACCTAATTCAGTGAGTGAATATTCAACTCGTGGGGGGACCTCTGCAAATATTTTCCGGGAAATAATGCCATGAGCCTCAAGTTCTCTAAGTTGTAGCGTCAATGAACGCTGCGTCACACTACCTATGAGTTTACGAAGTTCTCCAAATCGCTTGGTTCCACTGAGCAGATAATAAATGATCAACGGTTTCCATTTACCCCCGGCTACTGTAATGGTTGCTTCTACGGTGCATTGGTAATTCTGTTCTTCCTCGATTTTCATCAATTTAGACACTCCATTAGTATACTTATTATCCCTATGTATCATAAGAGTGCCTACTTTTAAATACTATCCATAGAGCTTAAAGTACACCAAGGAACAAGACTAAAACGTATAATGATTTATTTTCAATTCATACATAGGGTTACAACTAATGAAAGCCGCATATTATGACACTCAAGGTAATGCATATGATGTACTGAAAATTGGTGAAGTTTCTAAACCCAGCCCTGGTCCGAATGAAGTACTCGTGCGTATTTACGTTTCAGGAGTCAATCCATCAGACATCAAGGCAAGAACAGCTTTCTCTGCGAGCATGCCATATGCCCGCATCATTCCCCATCAGGATGGCGCAGGTGTGATTGAAGCAGTTGGTGAGAACGTATCGTCAGAACGACTTAATGAGCGTGTCTGGCTTTATGAAGCACAATATGGACGGGCGTCAGGAACGGCAGCAGAGTTCGTTGTCGTACCAACAAGTCAGGCTGTAAGACTCCCCGATAATGTTTCGTTTGAAACAGGCGCTTCACTTGGAATTCCAGCCCTTACCGCTCACCGCTGCCTTTTTTCAGACGGTGACCTTAAAGACCGCCGGGTACTCATTCATGGCGGAGCTGGAGTGGTGGGAACTGCAGCAATTTTATTAGCTAAATGGGCCGGTGCATGGGTTGTTACCACGGTGAGAAATGCTCAACAAGCGGCGATAGCAAAAATTAATGGTGCTGATTTAGTACTCGACCATACAGCTGGCGATGTGGCAAATATCATCATGGCGAATACAGATAATCAGGGGGTTCATCATATTGTCGATGTGGCTTTGAAAGAGAACCTTGATATCAACCTGGCTTGTTTGTCTCAAGGAGGAGTTATTAGCTCTTATGCTACGAGTAGCGCAACAGAAACAATTTCTGTTCCACTTCTCAAAGCCATGATGCACGGCTGTGTACTCCGCTTTGTCTATATATACAAAGTTCCCATGGACGTTAAAAAAGCCAGCGCAGAAGATATTAATTCCTGCCTTCAAACTGGAAGTTATGCACCTTTAATAGGCTTAAATCTGCCGCTTGAGAAAATAGCCGACGCTCATTATACAGTGGAACATGCAAAAGTGATCGGTAAAGTCCTTATACACATATAATGGCATCCTTAAAAATCAGTGCGCTAAGTGGTGACTGAGTTCCGCTTCTGGCGCGAAGCGGACGCAGAAGAAAGTCAGCTATGAGCGAACTGCGGACATAAGAGTGATATGTCAGGTAACATAGAAATGAAAATCAAAATCGGATGCCACTTCCAGTGAAAGAAAACAATTGCCAGACCTGTAATCAGCCAATGAGTAAAACACCAGACACATTGAATTTAGACTGTGGCGGAGATTGTTTAAGTTGCATGGCCTGGCATGGTGATCCAGACGCAATAGAGGCGGTTGGGAGACTGACTGGCGAAAAAGTTGATGTCTGCGGACATCGATAAAGTTCATGTGAGATCTAAGGTCAGCTATGAGCGAACAGCGGACGCTATGTCTTAAAGAGGGTTTAATAAAACGGCGTAAGAACCGAATAGTTATCGCTATCCGGTTATGAGCAATAAATCAAAGGCCGAATATAGCCTCAATTTCAATCGAGAGGTCAGGTGAAAAGAGGCGGCTAACTTCAACAAGCGAGCTGGCTGGCAAGTGATCACCGTAATTTCGGTACAATACTTTGCGTAGCTCGTCTATCTCTTTAAAAGAGGTAATGAATATCGTCACTTTAATCAGGGCTGAAAAATCTGAGCCTTCTGCGCTGATTATTTTCCTGATTTGGCAAAATATTTCTTCAGCCTGCTCAGCAATGCCTTTATGTTGAGCAACTGTGCCAAAAGCAGTCAATCCGGAAATGTAGAGCGTACCGCCATGTTTTACAGCATGAACATAAGGAGCCTTTACTTCACCTAATTCGGGATAATTCTTCCGTAACACATTGTTCATATAAGAGCCATTTTGGAAATGAGCAAACAATGACCTTACCATCCTCCTCTGAATGTTCAATCTTGCTTTTTTGATAATGAAACGCACAACCTCTGCTTCTGTCACAAAACGGACTGACGTAAGGCTTATGTCTGCTATGAGTGAGGAGCGGACGTCAAAATCATGGCGATAGGGATGTTATGCCACATTAGACATAACAACCCACTCACGAATCCCACATCCATCCTACATGCTATATTTAAAACCCTTCTAAAACATATGGGTAGAAACATGATTGTAAGAACATGGCATGGATGCGTACCAGTCAAGCATGCAGAAGGTTTTGCACATCATTTGCAAAAACCGGTGTTGAACATTTAGAGAGGACACCCGGAAATCTGGGGACATATGTACGCAGAGAGACGCAGGGTAATTGTGAGCATTTCTTTCTGGCAACTTATTGGAAAGATATTGAGGCAGTGAAAGCATTCGCAGGCGAACAGTTCCAGATCGCAGTTACCTATCCGGATGACGAGCAATTTCAGCTGCTATCAGATCCTTACGTCTTTCAGCATAACGTCCAAACCGTATCCCGTTTGTAGTAATTTGCTGGCTGATACCATGAGGCAGTCTCGACCCCTTTAGAGGTGCCCAACACTCATATGTTACATAAAAGTATGGGTGCCAACAGTTGATGCAAATGTCCGCTTTTGGCACAAAGCGGACTGACGGTAGGCTAAGGTCCGCTATGAGCGAAAAGCAGACTGCGTGATATAGCAAGTCCTGCTTTTTGAAGTCAAAATCATGACTCTAGCAAACCATGAGCTCTCCTTCCTGCGATACCTGAGTCAGAAATCCCCTGCTCTCCCGGAGAGGTTTTTTGTAACCTACACTCAAAGCCCTCAAACAATCTCACAACCCTCATTGACCTTCAAGTTGACTTTAAACCTATACTACAGTCACGGTTGATTCAGAGCCGGTGAAAGGATCGGTACTTATCAGTTCGTTCTGCCCTTTACGAAGAGTTGAGCAGGATAAGCACAGTCCATTGACAGTTTATCTGAGTGGAGAAGTGACATGGGTTATGTAACAACTCGCGATGGCGTTGAAATCTTCTACAAGGACTGGGGTCCAAGGGATGGTAAAGTTATTTTTTTCCATCATGGCTGGCCTCTGAGCAGTGATGACTGGGATGCCCAGATGTTATTCTTCGTAAATAAAGGCTTCCGCGTTGTGGCACATGACCGGCGCGGGCATGGTCGCTCAGGACAGGTGTGGGATGGCCACGACATGGATCATTACGCAGATGATGTTGCAGCCGTTGTGGAACACCTTAATGTACAAGGCGCGATGCATGTTGGCCATTCAACCGGCGGTGGCGAAGTTGTACGTTATATAGCCAGGCATGGTGAAGATAAAGTTTCAAAAGCCGTGTTAATCAGTGCCGTACCGCCATTGATGGTGAAAACCGACAATAATCCACAGGGAACGCCGAAAACAGTATTTGATGACCTGCAGGCGCAACTGGCTGCTAATCGCGCTCAGTTCTATTATGACGTTCCTGCTGGACCATTTTATGGATTTAACCGCTCCGGTTCGGCTCCTTCCGAAGCTGTCATTTATAACTGGTGGCGACAGGGCATGATGGGTAGCGCCAAAGCGCATTACGATGGGATCGTTGCTTTTTCGCAAACCGACTTTACTGAAGACCTCAAAGGAATATCCATCCCCGTAATGGTGATTCATGGCGATGACGATCAGGTTGTCCCTTATGATGATTCCGGTAAGTTGTCGGCTGAACTGGTCCAAAATGGGAAACTCAATACTTATAAAGGAGCTCCCCACGGCATACCCACTACACACGCGGATCAGGTGAACGCAGATCTACTTGCATTTATAAACAGTTAATCCAGCTGATAAAATATATAAGTTGAAGACTCCGTTACCGGTACAAAATACCGGTAACGGAGTCTTCATGCTTGTGAACAAGGGAACCGTGTCTTACAAATCAGACTTCGTTAATTCACTCTTCATTCTGAAACAGACCTGGCGCAATGTTTGCCAGATTACTTAATAGCATGAAGAACCGGCGTATCAACCTGCATTAGCCTCATAACCCGCAACATATTTTCCTGGCATGAAATACCCTCCGGCCTGTTTTCGATGCCGCTGATTAAATGCAGTATCATGGTCTGATTTTCCCTGAGTTGCTGCTGCAGGAGTCGGATCTCCTCAACCCTGGATTCAAGAGAAGCAATTAATCCTTCATGGTTCCAGCTTTCTTTCCCCTGAGGTAATACCTGACGGATTTGCTCAAGCGTGAATCCAAATCCCTGTGCCCGGTCAATAAGCATGAGTATCAGGGCGGTCTCAGGCGGATAATGGCGATAGCCATTATCCTGTCGGGGAGGGGCACTTATCAGGCCTTCCGCCTCGTAATAACGGATGCGGGAAGGTGTAAGCCCCGTCGCTTTTGCAAGATCTCCTATCTTCATTTCATCTCCAGTGACCGCCCTTGACATTAAAGTTAACTTTAATCTTATACTTTTAAAAAAGTCAAAGTCCCGGGACTTCCATCAAAAATTGTATGAAGAGGAAATAAATGCAAACGATTCTGGGAGCAAGCGGACAGATTGCCCGGGAACTTGCCCGCGAGTTAACACATTCCTACAGTGCTGAGTTGAGGCTTGTCAGCCGCAATCCGCATAAAGTCACTAAAAGCGACACCCTTATGTCGGCTGATTTGCTTGATGGCAGTCAGACTCTGGATGCGGTAAAAGGAAGCCGCATTGTGTATTTTGCGGCAGGACTGCCACCGGATTCCTCCCTCTGGGAGGAGCAGTTTCCTGTAATGCTTCAGAATGCACTGAATGCCACCCGGCAAGCAGGGGCTCATTTTGTCTATTTTGACAATACGTATATGTACCCTCAGGACGGCAGACTGCAGATGGAAGATATGCCGTTCCAGCCATCAGGGCGAAAAGGGCGAGTCCGGGCTAAGATGGCGAATATGGTTCTGGAGGAGATGCTGCGGGGTGATATTCCTGTACTCATTGGTCGCGCCCCTGAATTTTATGGGCCCGGGAAAACCCAGAGTTTTACCAATGCCCTGGTTTTAGACAGACTTAAAGCTGGAAAAAAACCACTCGTCCCATTGCGTGATGACTCATTACGTACGCTCATCTGGACCCCTGATGCAAGCCGGGCTTTAGCGCTGCTGGGTAACACGCCAGAAGCCTACGGTCAGACATGGCATCTGCCCTGTTGTGAAGAACGAATCACCTATGCGCAGTTTGTTTCTCTGGCGTGCAGTGTATTTGGAAAAGAACCGTCATGGTCAGTTCTGAGGAAATACTCCTTATATATTGCGGGTATATTTTCTAAAGGGCCTCGTGAACTGCGGGAACTCCTTCCCCGCTATGAAGCTGATAATTTTTTTGACTCATCAAAATTTAAGATGCGCTTCCCGGACTTTCGTATAACAAGTTACAGGCAGGGGCTGGAAAGTATATACGCTGAATGGAAAGCCACCTCCGCGTTGAAGAAAGATAATTAACCATTATGGCTGGTTGTGAATAACAGGCTCTGACAAACACCAGAAGGTTTTGCATGATTCGGACTATTTTACATGTTTGAACCATAGGAAAGTAATGTCCGCTTCTGGCACATTGCGGACATCTAATTATGAAAAGTCTGCTATCAGCGAGAAACTCACTGATCCGCTTTCCGATGAATAACCATCAAGATAGGCGTCATCCTTCATAAGCAACGCGAAGTTAACTCATCCGTGTTCGTTAGCTATGAAGTTAATTTTGCGTCCGTACCGGCATGACCAATTTGCTGTTGCACTTAGCCAACCCCCATTCAACGTCCCGAAAGGGTTGTAATTACTGTGGCCGATCATAGATATTGATGCGGCTATTCACAGCGCGGTTGAATGAGGGAAGAAAGCAAGGTGAAAACGTCGGGAACCAATCTGGAACATGCACGGGCGCATAATCGTCGCGTGATCATTGAAGCCATTCGCCTGCACGGCGAACTCACCCGCGCCGAACTGGCTCGCCTGACCGCGCTCACGCCGCAAACCGTTTCAAATATCGTTGCCGAACTGGAGCAGGCGGAACTGCTCACCAGCCGTGAGCCGCGCAAGCAAGGACGTGGGCAACCGGCCATTCCGGTGACGCTCAATCCTGCCAGCGCCTTCTCTATTGGCATCCATCTGGATCACCAAACGCTGCTGATTGTGCTGGTGGATCTCACCGGTGAAATTCACTTCCGGCGTCTTATTCTGGTGCAAAAGCCCGAGCCAGATGCCACTTTAGCGCGCATCGAAGCGGTGCTGGCTGAAATCAAAACGCAACTCGGCGAGCGCTGGCGCAAAGTGCTGGGTATTGGCGTGGTGATGCCGGGTCCGTTTGGTGTCGAAGGCATCTCCTCGGTAGGACCCACCACGCTGCACGGCTGGGAGCAGGTGGATATTGAAGCCAAACTGGCAGCGATGAGCGGCGTGCCGGTGACGCTGGAGAACGATGCCACGGTGGCGGCGATTGGTGAACGTTTTCATGGCGTGGCGCGCCAGCTCAACTCGTTTATCTATCTCTATATCGGCACCGGTTTGGGTGCTGGCATCATTATGGATGGCCACGTTTACAGCGGCCATGCGCATAACGCCGGTGAAGTGGGGCATGTGGTGGTTGAGCCTGGTGGACGCGAATGTTATTGCGGCAATCATGGCTGTCTTGAGCGCTATGTATCGCTGCAGGCGGCATATGAGTTTTGCGGTCTCGATCCGATGACGGCGCTGCCGGAAGATTTACTGGAGGTCGATCCGGCGCTGTTCGATCGCTGGATTGATACCGTGCTCACGCCGCTGCGCCAGGCGATTAATCTGCTGGAGTGCATTTTCGATGCTGAAAGTGTGATTATCGGCGGCATGATACCGGCTGCGCTGCTGGACAAAATCATTCGCCGCCTGCCACCGCTGTATCAATCAGTACGCGGCCGTTACCTTACCGGCACCCGCTTAAAAATCGGTATGACCGGCAGCGATACCGCCGCGCTGGGTGCTGCAGCGCTGCCGATTTTTGACGAATTTAATCCGCAGTTTCAGGTGCTGATGAAGTGATCAGACCGGGCAAGCGCCCGGCCTGTCGCTGCTACGCTTCTCTTCGAGTACTTTGCTCATCCAGTTTCTGATTGAACTGGCTCGGGCTCCACTCTTGCTGCAAGGCCTCGTGCACCAAAGCCTGCTGCGTCTGCGGAACCATGCCGCCTAACGGTGGATCGGTATCGAGATTCGTGGGGAAGGAGTAACCGCGCGCCGCCACGTTGATGACCGTATTGAGCTCCTGCTGGGTAAGCTGGCTGTTTTGCAGCAGCGGGTAAATCAGCTTGAGCAACTGTTCGTGATTTACTTTCTCCATCGGTACGCCAAATGCGGAGGAAACCTGCAGCAGGTTGGCGGTTCTAACATGATCGCTGGTGGTATTGTTACCTGCGGCATGGAACAGCGCCGGATTGAAGAACAGGCCATCACCTTTTTCCAGCGGCAGCTGGACGTAATTGTGGTTAAAGAATTCAACGAACTCTGGGTCACGATAGGCGATGTAACCCAGCTCATACTGATGTGACCACGGCAGTAAACGGGTCGGGCCGGATGCCAGCGGCATATCCGTGTGTGCCACGGCACCTTGCAACGTCAGATATTGCGAAAGGATCTGTACCGGCACCGGGAATTCAGACGCGAACGCACTTTGCTGGAAGCCCAAATGGTAATCCCGGTGCGGCTGCTGGGCTTCGCCGCCCGGCCGCACCTGATTCACTTGCGAGGTCATGCTCCACGCTGGGCCCAGCCACGCCTGACAAATCAACTCCAGCGTCGGATTCGCGTAGTAATCAACAAACGTTTGCGGGCTGGTTTCCGCCAGTTTTTGCAGCGCGTTCCAGATACGTCCATTGTTACCCGCGCGTGAGAAGTGATCGGCCTGAATTTTAGATTTGGCCTCGTGACTCATGATGGTTTCGAAAGCCTGCGAGGTGCGATCAATGACGTCGAGATCGCGGTATAACCCACGTACCACAAAAACGCCGGGACCATAAGAAAGGGCTTTGTGCAGTTCGCTGAGCAGCGCTTTTTTATCCGTTTTCGCCGCGGTCTCCAGCGTCTCTCGATCGTAAACCAGCACGTTGGCAACCGCTTCGCTCGCCAGCGGATAATCACTGGCATCGAGCTGCTGAGTACAAAATGTTTTGAAGTCTTCAACAGAGACCTGATCTTCACGGGCAAAATAGGGTGACATCATAACGACCTCATTTTAGAGATGGAGTGACAGAGCGTTATCAGCCGCCAGTGCAACATTAACTGGCGTCGTGATAGGGTTGATGAGTGTTAAAATAGCAGTTACATTTCTTTAACAGCACATCAAAAACACCTCACTCCTACATCATGTGACCTATGCCAAAATTTACGCAAAAACAGATTTCAGCCCAGTCCGGATTAAGCCTCGCCACCATCGATCGTGCGTTGCATAACCGCGGCCGGGTACATCCGCAAACGCAGCATCGAATTCAGCAAGCATTAGCCGATTTGGAGTTGCAGCAAAAAAGCAGCCTGGCGCAAGGGCGGACAATTTACTTCGATGTCATCATGCACACGCCAGAGCGTTTCAGTGAGTTGGTAAAAGAAGCCTTTAGTAGCCAGATATCCAGTTTCGCCTCTTTCCGCATCCAGCTTAGATTCCATTGCAGTGAAGAGATGGCGGTGGAGGAAGTGGAACGATTGTTGAAAAAGTGCTCGCTGAGCACCCATGGCATTATCCTGAAGGCGATGAATTCAAGCCAGCTGGTGCCGGTTATTAACAATCTGATTAAGCAGCGCATTCCGGTTGTTACGGTGGTTACGGATATCACGGGTAGCCATCGGCTGCGTTACATTGGCATGGATAACGTCAGCGCGGGACAGTCGGCAGCCTTCCTGATGGCAAAATGGTTGGGTAACGAACCGGGCACGATTGCCGCCATCACCGGCAATAAAGCGTTTGTTGGGGAACAGGATCGCATCCGCGGTTTTCAGGAGGGAATGAAATCCTTTTCCCCCCAACATCAGATAAAAATCGTCGCCGGTGGATCGGGCATAGACCATCTGATGTACCAAACCCTGCAAACCTTCCTGCAGGATAATCCCCAGATTGATGCGGTTTACACCGTGGGTGGCGGAAATGCCGGCATTTTGCGCGCATTAGAAGAACGCAACATTCAGCCGAAGGTGTTTGTTGGGCACGACCTGGATCGGGAAAATCGCGCGTTGATGCAGGCGGGTAAAATCGACGCGCTGATTGAGCATAATCTGCAACTGGATGCGCAGCACTCATTTAAAACACTGCTGGAATTCCACGGGTTTTTACCTGAAACGCGTAGCAACGCAACCTATTCACGCATCAATATCATCATGCGCTACAACATGTATACCTAACGAAGCCTGACGGCGTCAGGCTTCTGTTGGCATCAGCGATATTTCGGCTGTTTCCACACCGTACCCTGTTGATGGCTATCGACCACTGCATCGACAAAGGCTACCCCTTTTAGGCCATCATGGATTTGCGGGATAAGTGCGCCAATGCCAGAAATCGCGCGCTGTTCGTCGCGCGCGCGCAGTGCCGCAGCAAAGCCGCTGTACAGATTGGTAAAGGCTTCGATATAGCCTTCAGGGTGGCCTGGCGGTGTGCGAGTGCGCGCCCGGGTTATCGCATCCAGATCGTCACGCCCCCGTTTAATAATCTGGGTATAGCCTTCCAATGAGGTGTAAATCAGTTCGTTCGGCTGCTCTTGCGCCCAGGTCAGGCTACCGGTTTCGCCGTAAACTCGCAGCCGCAGCGCATTTGAACAGCCTATGGCAACCTGCGATGACCACAACATGCCGCGCGCGCCGCCCTCATAGCGAATCAGCACATGGGCGTTATCGTCCAGCGCTCGCCCTTCCACAAAGGTGGCTAAGTCAGCGGCCACGCTCTCCGCTTTCAATCCGGTTACATAACCGGCGAGATGATAGGCATGGGTGCCAATATCGCCAATCGAGCCGCCGCGTCCATTCTTTTGTGGATCGACGCGCCATGCTGCCTGCTGGTTATTTTTCAGCTCGACGCCGGTCGCCATCCACTCCAGCGGATACTCCACTTGCACGGTCCGCACCTTGCCAATCAGTCCAGCCTGGACGCGCGCGCGGGCTTCCACGATCAGCGGATAGCCGGAATAGGTGTAGGTCACGCCAAGAAAACGGCCGGTCTGGCTCACCACTTCGGCTAGCGCTTCGGCATCCTGCAACGTGGTAGTGAGCGGTTTTTCACAGATCACATCGATGCCGGCTTCAAGAAAGGTCTTGGCGATGGGGAAGTGGGTGAAGTTAGGCGTACAAATGGCGACAACATCAATACCGTCTGCGCGCGCCGCCTCAAACTGCGCCATGGTGGCGTAATCGCTATAAGAACGCTCAGGGGCGATATAGTTTTGCGTGGCAAAGCGGTGCCCGCGCTCGGCGTCAACGTCAAACGCGCCCGCTACCAGTTCATATTGATCGTCAAGACGCGCTGCAAAACGGTGAATACCGCCAATGTAGGCACCCTCGCCACCGCCGACCATGCCTAATCGGATACGACGTCCATTCAAAGGTGATCTATTCATCTTTCGCTCCTGTAATACCCAAAATTTTGCGGTTAAGTGACCGATCGGCGTAGGACTTACAAAAATCATCAAACGATTTATCGGTGACGCGAATAATGTGGTCGCTGATGAACTGCGCGCCTTCACGTGCGCCATCTTCCGGGTTCTTAAAGCAGCACTCCCACTCCAGCACCGCCCAACCCTCGAAGCCGTAACCGGTTAACTTCGAGAAAATCCCGCCAAAATCAGTTTGGCCGTCACCAGGCGAGCGGAAGCGTCCTGCCCGGCTGGTCCAGGGTTGATAGCCGCCGTACGCACCGGTTTTGCCATTCGGCCTGAACTCGGCATCTTTGACATGGAAAGCCTTGATGTGCTGGTGGTAGTGATCGATATAGCTCAGGTAATCAATGCCCTGTAATACCAGATGGCTGGGGTCATACATGATGTTGCAGCGTGGATGGTTGTGGGTTTTTTCCAGGAAACGCTCGAAGGTCACGCCGTCATGCAGATCTTCCGTAGGATGGATCTCATAGCAGAGATCGATTCCCTGTTCATCGAAAGCATTGAGAATCGGTATCCAGCGCCGCGCCAGCTCGCTGAAGCCCTCATCAATCAGGCCTTCTGGCCACTGCGGATAGGGATAGAGATAGGGCCACAGCAGCGTGCCAGAGAAAGTGACATGCTTCGTCAGGCCTAAGCGGCGTGATGCGCGTGCTGCCAGGTAAAGCTGCTCAGTGGCCCACTGCTGGCGCACGTGCGGATCATTACGCACGCTTTCTGGGGCGAAGCTATCGGCGGGTAAATCGAAAGCCGGATGGAGTGCGACCAGCTGGCCCTGCAAGTGGCTGGCTAAATCGGTCAGCGCCAGCTCGTGCTCAGCCAGTACGCCAAGAATTTCATCAGCATAGGTCTGGCTTTCAGCCGCTTTGCGCAGGTCAATCAGACGAGAGTCCCAACTGGGGATTTCTACGCCCTTAAATCCTTTTTCCGCCGCCCAACCCGCCATGCCAGCTAAAGAATTAAAAGGCGCATCGTCGCCAGCGAACTGCGCCAGAAATACCGCGGGGCCTTTAATCGTTTTCATAACTTCTCCGAATTAAAAAAAAGGCACCTGCTGCCTTCACAGGTGCAAACAACAGACACAGAAGAAAGCGAAAGTTAATTAGTCATAAACTTCTGGTAGTTTTGCGGTGTGACCAACTGGAACGGAATAAAATTAACATCCTGGATTTTTTCACCTTTGGCGGCTTTTTCTGCCATATCCACGGCGCCATAAGCTTGTGATTTCGCATCCTGGAATACGGTGACAGTGAGTAAACCGGTTTTTATCGCCTGTAAACCATTCGGGCCGCCGTCGGTGCCGCCAACTAAAATATCTTTGCCAATTTTAATGCCGTTACTTTTAATGGCCATGGCGGCACCAATAGCCATTTCATCCGCGTTAGCGGAAAGGATATCAATTTTGTCGCCCGACAGAATCCAGTTATTCATTAGATTCATGCCGTCTTCACGCATCCATTTCGCTGTGTCTTCAACAATCACATGCATATTAGGATGTTTGGCAATAATCTCTTTCGCGCCTTGCGTTCTGAAACGGGTGGCATCATTACTTAATAAACCTTTCATGATGGCGACATTAACGCTTTTGCGATCTTTAACCAAATCTGCCAGATACTGCATCTGCAAACGTCCCGCTTCAATTTCATCGCTGCCGATATAGCTCACGCCATCGCCCATTTTGGCGTCTGAAGGCATACGGTTAAGAAATATCAGCGGTACTTTGGCGGCGCGTGCCGCGTCAGCCATATTCTTGGTTCCCTGGGTATCAACCGGATTAACAATGATGACGTCGACTTTACCGTTAATAAAACTTTGCACCTGGCTAAGTTGTTTATCTACGGCGCCCTGAGCGTCCTCAAATTGAATTTTCATATCAGGATGCGTTTTCGCCTGCTCGATAATATATCCTCTCAGGCGTGAGAGAAATACGTCATCCATTTGGGCGATACTTACGCCAACCTGTACGGCATTAACAGCAGGGCTTAGCGAAAGTAAGGTAAGGCAGAGTAAGATGATTTTTTTCATAATAGCATTCCACATTTATGATTAATCTCAGAACCAGTCTGATGTCGGGTTTTTTATTATTAACTTCACTTGCGTAGGGTTTATTTACAGCACTTTTATGTCGTGCACGATCTGGAACGGCTGATAATAGAAATTACAGAGCGGCATCCCTGCCTTACGACCTGATGTTTTAGATCGTTATCCAACTTTTTTCACGTGAAGAGGCGACGGCAGCATCGACCAACTTCTGAATTTCATATGCTTCAGTAAAATCGGGGCCAAAAGATTTCCCCTCATTGATTGATTGAATAAACTCCAGCATTTCGATAGTTTTTAAATCGTTAAATCCAAGCTGGTGTCCCGGAGCCGGGCAGAATAGGGCATAAGGATAATGTTCGGGTCCGGCCACCAGCGTTTTAAAACCGTTGGTCGCTTCATGTTGATTGAACTGGAAATATTGCAGTTCGTTGAAACGCTCCTGATTAAAAATCAGCGCGCCTTTAGAACCGGTAATTTCAAAGCCCAGCTGCATTTTATGGCCTGAAGCCACCCAGTTAGCTTCAACATGCCCGCTGCAACCGCGCGCAAACTTCACCGTAAGACGAGCGATATCATCCACTTCAACGGCTTTGGTATTTGCGGCACCGGCACTTTCCGGGCGTGTTTTAATCACGGTTTCCAAATCGGCAAACAGTGACGAAATGGGACCAAGCAGAAAGCGCGCCATGCCAAGAATATGGCTGCCCAGGTCGGCCACGGCACCGGCGCCGCCTGAGGGATCCAGTCGCCATGACCAGGGGATCTCTGGATTGGCCATAAAGTCTTCGGCATGAATACCGCGAAAACCGGTGATATCACCCAGATCGCCTTCCGCTATCATCTTTTGCGCCAGCTTCAGCAGCGGATTTTTAACGTAATTAAAGCCAACCTGGGTGACCACGCCTGCTGCTTTGGCGGCCAGCACCATGCGTTCTGCGGTTTGGCTATCCGGTGCCAGCGGTTTTTCGCAGTGCACATGTTTGCCCGCCGCAATCGCCGCTAGCGACTGCTCGGCATGAAAGCGATTGGGTGAGGTGATTGAAATGACATCAATTTCAGGATCGTCAATCAACTCCTGCCAGTTATTGGTTGAACGTTGAAAGCCATACTGCTGTTGGGTACGGCGGGCAGCTTCACCGTCAATATCCGCGACGCACACCAACACCGGCTGCACCTCGCCTGAAAAGTTGGCTGCCGCACGCCAGGCCATAGCGTGAGATTTGCCCATGAAGCCGGTGCCAATAAGGCCAATACCTAATTTGCGCATCACAATGTCCTTAATTCAGTTTCACCACGGCCTGAGTATCGGCGGAGAGCTGCGCAGCATCGGCAAGGCGTAGCGCCTGGCAGCCATCATGAATAGTGACAGGCAGCGCGGTACCCTTGCTGATGGCCTGAATAAAGGCGTCGATTTCCAGCCGATACGCATCGGTATAACGCTGCATGAAGAAGTCCAGCAGCGGACCGCGCACTTCGGTGTGCTGCGCGCCAAAATGGCGCACCGTGGTCTCACGGTGGTTGTCATTGATCATCATGCCGCCAGAACCAAATGCCTCCAGGCGCTGATCGTAGCCATATACCGCCTGACGGCTGCAGTTAATCTGGCACTGTTTACCCGAAGCCGTACGCAGCTGCACCATCACGGTGTCGTAATCCCCTAACGCTTCCAGCGAAGGCTCAAACAGGCGGCTGCCGGTGGCAAACACCTCTACCGGTTCCTCGCCCAAAATCCAGCGCGCGAGGTCAAAATCATGGATCACCATATCGCGGAAGATACCGCCGGAATGCTTGAGATAATTCAGCGGTGCCAGACCCGGATCGCGGCTGGTGATCACCACTTGATGCAGGTCGCCAATATCTCCCTTAGCGATACGCTGATGAATTTCGTTAAAGCCGGGATCGAAGCGACGGTTGAAACCCAGCATTACTCTGCTGGCCTTCTCGCCCAGCGCTTTTTCGGCCGCCAGCGCTTTGTGGATATCAAGATCCACCGGCTTTTCGCACAGCACGGCTTTGCCTGCATTGGCTGCGGCGAGCATCAGTTCGACGTGGGTATCGGTAGGTGTACCAATCACCACGGCGTCAACAGCAGGATCGTGAATCGCCTCAAGCGGATCTTGCACCGCGCGACCGCCCCACAGGGCTGTCAATGCATTAGCATTTTCAATAAAGGGATCGGCAACCATAACCAGCTGCGCGTCTTTATGGCGTGCCACGTTGGCGGCATGGACCTGGCCAATACGGCCAGCGCCGAGGATGGCGATTTTGAGCATGATGTTCTCCGGGTCGAGTTTTATTGTTATCAGGGTAATTTGCTCATCAGGTCGTTAAGCGCCAGAACCTGCTTATTGACCACAAGATCCGTATCGAGCTGACCAGTGAAATAGTCAACGATATTAGTGGCGGCGGAGACCGACATTCGCATCGCCGCTTCTTCCGTGAGCCCCGCCGAATGGGGGCTGAGGATTAATTTATCGCGCTGGGCTAGCAGCGCAGTGTGCAGGGCGGGTGGCTCCTGCTGTAACACATCCAGACCCGCGCCGCCCAGCGCATCGTTTTGCAGGGCGGTTGCCAGCGCCTCTTCATCGACAATGCCGCCGCGTGCGGTATTGATCAAAATGGCGTGACGTTTCATCAGTGCCAGTTCTTCTGCGCCAATCAACGGTTTTTCGCCGCTCAACGGCAGATGAATGGTGATCGCATCTGCCAGCTGCAAACCGTCATTGATGGCAGTTATGCGGGCTACGCCGCTTTCTTCAAAAGCGTTATCGGGCAAGAAAGGATCGTAGGCGATGACTTTCATGCGGAAGCTTTTCGCCAGGCGCGCCACTTCGCGGCCGATACGACCAAAACCGAGGATGAATAAGGTTCTGCCAGCCACCTCAACCGCAGAAAAACTGTTGCGACGATTCCATTCCCCTTCACGAATACTGTTATCGAAATAGCAGAGGCGTTTTGCCAAAGCCAGCAGCATGGACAGGGTGTGCTCCGCCACGGAAAGCGAATTCACATTGCCGACAATGGTCAGCGGAATGTTGCGTTCGGTGAGGGCGGCAACATCAACCGAGTCATAACCCACACCGTGACGTGACACCACGCGCAGATTTTTCGCGGCAACGATCTCTTTTGCCGTGAGCGGTTGCGTGCGGATTAACAGCGCATCCGCCTCAGCCATAAAAGGCGCATAACTTTCCACGCTAACGTCGTGCACCAACTGCACCGTGAAACCTGGCGCGCTATTGAGAATATCGATCCCAGCCTGATGAATTTTTCCGGCAACCAGAATGTTTGGCATGTTAGTAACCCCCCGCCTGGGTTGATGGTGCTGTTACGCCGTTACCGTTAAGTTCGCGGAACTGCTGCACGCTGCTGGCTGCTGCACCACGCAACAGCTGGACATCATTGGAAAGGGTGA
Source organism: Candidatus Pantoea floridensis (assembly GCF_900215435.1). Taxonomy (NCBI): domain Bacteria; kingdom Pseudomonadati; phylum Pseudomonadota; class Gammaproteobacteria; order Enterobacterales; family Erwiniaceae; genus Pantoea; species Candidatus Pantoea floridensis. Next base: position 498,730 of record NZ_OCMY01000002.1, on the reverse strand, counting down.
CTAAATCGAAGCCCCATTGCGCCGCGTTGGCCGCATAAGCGGCAGAACCATTGTGCAAACCCGCTTTCTTCCCGGCGCGATGGGCGGTGGCGAGAATATGTTTAATTGCATCGACAATTTCCGCTTCAGTGCGATCAAAGCCAGTGCGATATTTTCTCCCGGTGAGGCCCAGCGTCAGGTCGGCCGGGCCGATATAGACGCCATCGAGACCGGGCGTGGCGACAATCGCTTCGATATTTTCAAAGGCTTCTGCGGTTTCAATCATTGCGAAACACACCACGTGATCGTCGGCATGCTGGCCGTAATCCTGACCGGCAGAGAACGTCACGCGCGTTGGACCAAAGCTGCGGCTGCCATGGGGCGGATAGCGTACGCAGGAGACCAGCGCCTGCGCTTGCTCAGCGGTACTGATCATGGGACAAATAATGCCCCACGCACCGGCATCGAGTGACTTCATGATGATGCCCGGCTCTAGCCAGGGCACGCGCACCATGGGGGCAACGCCGCTGGCGCGCATCGCCTGTAGCATATGCGTTGCCTGCTCATACCCGACGAAACCGTGCTGCAAATCGATAGTCAGCGCGTCGTAACCCTGCTCAGCCATGATCTCAGCGGTGAAGGCGTTGGCGATGCTAAGCCAGCCATTAAGTACGGTTTGTCCTTCATTCCAGCGTGCTTTGATATTATTCAGCTTCATCAATGCATTCCTTACAGCACGATTTGCGCGAGTTTGACGTTCATATAGTCGTGAATACCTTCACTTCCGCCTTCACGGCCCATGCCGCTGGCTTTCACGCCGCCGAACGGTACTTCGGCAGCGGCTAGCGCATAACTGTTGATACCGACCATACCGGCTTCGAGGCGCGCAACGGTTTCACGGATGCGGGCCGGATCGTGGGTAAAGGCGTATGCGGAGAGGGCAAAGTCAGAGTTATTAACGCGCCGCCACAGATCGTCGCTGTCGCTAAACGAGGTGATGGCGGCGATAGGGCCAAAGTTCTCTTCGGCGATAGCCAGCGCATCATCGGGAACATCCGCTATCACGGTAGGGGCGTAAAAATAACCGCCGTTTAATTCGATACGCTCGCCGCCGGTCACGATGCGCGCCCCTTTATCGCGTGCATCCGCCACAATCGCTTCGATAGCTTTAAGACGCCGAGGGTTGATCAGCGGGCCCATTTGCGTTCCCTCATCCAGCCCGTAACCCACCTTGAGTTTTTCCGCGCGCTCGGCAAAACCTTGCACAAAGTCGTGGTAGCGGCTTTGGTGGACATAAAAGCGATCGCAGGTGACACAAACCTGGCCGCAGTTGGCAAATTTGGTGGCTACGGAAAGGTCGAGCGCTTTTTCCAGGTCGGCATCTTCAAAGACGATGACCGGCGCGTTGCCGCCTAACTCCATGCTCAGGCGCTTGATGGTGGCCGCTGAATCGCGAATCATCTGCTGGCCGAGTTGCGTTGAGCCGGTTAGTGAGACTTTCTTCACCACGGGCGAAGCAATCAACGGTTCATAGGTTGCGGCAGTCGGCCCAACAACCAGATTGGCCACGCCAGCCGGCAGTCCCGCTTTGCGCAGACACTCAAAAATCATCATGGCGGAGCCAGGGACTTCACTCGAGGGACGCAACACCACCGTGCAGCCAGCGGCGAGCGCAGGTGCGAGCTTGCGTGCCACTAGCACCACCGGAAAATTCCACGCGGTAAAAGCCGCCACCACACCGACCGGTTCGTGTGACACTTCGCAGCGCCCGCCCGGCACCCGGCTTTCTACAATGCGACCATAGATGCGACGTGCCTCCTCGGCGTACCAGATAAATTGATCGGTCGATAATTCCCACTCACGTTTGGCCTGTGCTAACGGTTTACCGCTCTCTTGCGAGATCATCTGCGCGGCTTCTGCCGCTAATAGCGTCATCTCTTTTGCCACCGCCTGCAGTAAATCTGCCCGCGCCCAGCCCAGGGTTGTTCGCCACTCGACCAGTGCCGCTGCTGCACTTGCCAGCGCAGATTGGGTGTCAGCGGCAGAGGCGGCGGCTATTTCACCCAGCGTTTTTCCATTACCGGGATCGGTAACGATCACCGGTTCTTTACCGCTGCCTTTAAGCCATTCGCCATTAATAAACTGTCCAAAGTTTTGATACATGTTGATCCGTTCCTCCGGTAGCGGTTTCAGGCTAAAGACAATTGACCTGAAACGGTCGGCTGAGAGGGAAAAGAAGGGAGTGAAAATCCCTCATCAGCATTGATAGTTGCAATGTTAGGATCGGAGCAATAAAAATTGCAATGATATGACTCGTGTGAGGTGAAATTGAGGGTTTATCGTAAAATGTTGTTGAATATCATGTAGTAATATTCTTCTTTTTCAGATGGTTGAGGTGTTTCATTAAGACTAAAAGTGAATTTTTCGAAGCAAATCACAAATATCACGCTGAGTTTTTCCCAGTTGGAAACGAATAGGTTAGAACTAATTGCATTAGAGTTTTACTTGCAATTTTTATTGCGGTAGCGTGCTGGCGAGACGGGCTTTACGCCAAAAAGGAATGATGGATGAGTAAAATCGAGAAGATGCAGGCCACGCTGCCTCATGAGAATTACGAGCAAATTGTGGATGAAATTACCAAACGCTATGCGCAGTTGTCGGTGCGACACCAGCAGGCAGCCCGCTATGTGACACAAAACCCAAACACGGTGGCGCTGGAGTCGATTAACGCTGTTGCCGCTAAATGCGGTCTGCATCCTTCGGTGCTGGTGCGTTTTGCGCAGGTGTTTGGCTATAGCGGTTTTAAACAGATGCAGAGCGTGTTTCAAACCCGCCTTGCCACTGCGGCACCGGGGTACAACGAGCGCATCACCGCGCTGGAAAACGATCTGCGCAAGAATGAGCAAAATGGCAGCCTTGGCTTTCTGCAAAGTCTGGTGATCCGGGATATCGCGACATTGCAGGAGCTGCTGAGCAACGTAACGGAGGCTGATCTTGATGCCACCGCGACGTATCTGAAGGAGGCGGAAACCATTTACATCGCCGGTCAGCTGCGCTCCGAGCCCATTGCGTTACTGCTACGCTACCTGCTGACCATGCTGAATCGCCGGGTCATCCTGCTGGATTCCGCCGGCGGACTGGCGCCGGAAATGGCTAACCATATGCGCGAAAATGATGTGCTGATCGCCATCGCCTTCCGTCATTACGCCAAAGAGGTGATTGCCATTGCCGACCACGCCAGCGCACGCGCCATTCCGGTGATCGCGATTACCGATGGTCCGTTATCGCCTTTAGCCAAAGGCGCCAGCGTGCTGTTCAACATTCCGGAAGAGGAGTACAGCTTTTCACGCTCGCTGGCCGCGCCGGTGTGTCTGGCGCAAAGCATTGCTATGGCGCTGGCGGCGGTTTTACAGCCTGAAGTGGCGCAGCCGCGCATTGAAACCATTACTGAACGTGAAAAACGCGCTGAATCACCGCGCAAACGCAACCGCGCATAATGTGAATTAACGGGCTCCCGCCTGCTTTTAAGCGGGAGTTTTGTCGCCTGAAGTTGCAACTTATATTGCTAATATTTCGTTATGGCAATTTAAATTGTGAGATGAACCGCGATGCTGCCGAGCAGCATCTCTGAAGAGTGAGTGAGGATATGGCTACGATTCGTTGCACGACAGCTCAGGCGATAGTTCGCTATCTGAGCAATCAGTTTACCGAAGTGGATGGCAAGCGCGTACCGCTGTTCCCGGGCGTGTATGGCATTTTTGGTCACGGCAATGTCACTTGCCTGGGCGAGGCGCTAGAAGCGGCGCAGGATGTATTGCCGACCTGGCGCGGACAGAATGAGCAATCGATGGCATTTGCGGCCGTGGGTTTTGCTAAGGCGATGGTACGACGTCAAATCATGGTGGTTACCGCCTCGATTGGTCCTGGCACCACCAATCTGCTTACCGCAGCGGGCGTGGCGCATACGAGCCGCTTGCCGCTGCTGATGATCTGCGGTGACAGCTTTGCCCGTCGTCATCCCGATCCGGTGATGCAGCAGGTCGAGCATTTCAACGATCCGACCCAAACGGTGAATGATGCCTTTAAAGCGGTGTCGCGCTACTGGGATCGGATTACCTATCCTGAACAAATCCTCTCCTCTCTGCCACAGGCCGTGGCAACCCTGCTCGATCCCGGCGACTGTGGCCCAGCATTTATTGGCGTATGCCAGGACGTGCAGGAGATGGCGTGGGATTACCCAGAAGAGTTCTTTACTCCGCGTTTGCATCTGATGCCGCGTCCACGTCCCGATCGTCAGCTTCTGGCTCGCGCCGTTGCATGCCTGAAACAGGCCAAACGCCCGCTGATTATTTCCGGTGGCGGCGTGCGCTACTCGCAGGCTGAAGCAGAACTGGCGCAGTTTGCCCAGGCGCATGGCATCCCGGTGGTGGAAACCATCGCCGGCAAGGGCGCGTTTACCCACGACCATCCAATTCATTGCGGGCCGATTGGCATTCTCGGTTCAACGTCAGCCAATGCGCTGGCCGCCGAAGCGGACGTAGTGATTGCGGTGGGCACGCGCTTGATGGATTTCGTTACCGGTTCGTGGACGGTGTTTGATCGTAACGCGCAATTTATCGCCCTCAATGCCGCGCGCTTTGATGCACACAAGCATTTCGCCATCCCGCTTGAGTGTGATGCCCGCGAAGGCATTACCGAACTCGATACGGCGCTCGGCGACTGGAAAGCAACCGACAGCTGGCTGGAGAAAGGGCGCCGGGAATTTGCCAAATGGAACGAGCTGATTGCTGCGCGTCAGGAGCGCACGGTAGCGGAAGGCGATCCTACCTATGCGCAGGTCATCGGCGTAGTGAATGCGGCTGCCGCGGCTGAGGATTACATCATCAGCGCGGCGGGCGGCTTGCCGGGCGAACTGGTGAAAGGCTGGCGGGTGAAGAACCCCGGCACATTTGACTGTGAATTTGGCTTCTCCTGTATGGGCTATGAGCTCTCCGCCGGATGGGGCGTGGCGATGGCTGAGCAGGATCGCGACGTGTTCGTGATGATCGGCGACGGCACCTACATGATGATGAATTCCGATATCTACTCCAGCGTACTTTCCGGGCACAAATTCATTCTGCTGGTGTGTGATAACGGCGGCTATGCGGTGATCAACCGCTTGCAGAATGCCAAGGGCGGCGCGTCGTTCAATAACCTGCTGAAAGATTGCCGGGTGCAAGAGCCGTTTCACGTCGATTTCGTCGCGCATGCGCAATCGATGGGGGCGCTGGCGCGCAAGGTTTCTTCGCTGGATGAACTTGAAGAAGCCATCAGCTGGGCCAAAGGCAACGATCGCACTACGGTCATCTCGATTGCGACGCATCCTTTTGATTGGACGCCGGGCGATGCCTGGTGGGATGTCGGGGTGCCGGAAGTCAGCGCGCGTGACAGCGTCAACAAAGCGCGTGAAGAGCACGTCAAAGGCCGCCTGGCGCAGCGCGTCGGCATTTAATCAGGGAGTTCATGATGTTAAAAGCAAAACTGGGCATCGCGCCCATTGCCTGGTCGAATGATGACCTGCCGCAGTTGGGTGGGGATACGCCGCTGACCACCTGCTTGTCTGAGAGTCATCAGGCGGGATTTCAGGGCGTTGAAACCGGCGGAAAATTTCCGAAAACCTCCGAGGCGCTAAAACCGTTACTGCAAGAGTTTCAGCTGGATTTGGTGTCAGGCTGGTATTCCGGCACCTTGCTGGACAACAGCGTGGAGGCGGAGATCAAAAAATCGCTGCCGCAAATGGCGCTTTTCCGCGATTGCGGCGCCGCGTGCCTGGTGTATGGCGAAACGGCCGGCACCATCCAAAATCAGCAACGTGTGCCGCTGGTGCAGCGTCGTCGCCTCACTGATGAACAGATGCGCGAATACGGCGAAAAGCTGATTCAATTTGCTGCCTTTTGCCGGGATTACGGTGTGCCGCTGGCTTTTCATCATCACATGGGAACCGCCATTGAGGATGAACATGATATTGACCGCTTGATGGCCGTCACCACGCCGGACGTTGGGCTGCTGTTTGACGCCGGTCATCTTGTCTTTGCAGGCGTTGATCCGCTGCGGATTCTGGAAAAGCACGGCAGCCGCATCATCCACGTGCACACCAAAGACGTGCGCGAGTCGGTGCTGCATGCAATCGATAGAAACCGTGACTCTTTCCTCGATGCGGTGCTGAAGGGGATTTATACCGTACCCGGCGACGGCATGATCGATTTTAACGCCATCGTTAACAAGCTGGCGCAAATCGGCTATCAGGGCTGGTTTGTGGTGGAAGCGGAACAAGATCCGGCGAAAGCACCGCCGCTGGAATACGCGCATATTGGTTATAAAACACTTCGTTCTGCGCTCGACGCAGCCGGTTATTCAGTCATTTCAGGAGCACTATGATGAGCCAGTTAACAGGTAAAGTGGCAGTGGTTACCGGAGGAACACAGGGCGTGGGCGCAGCGATTGCACGCCAGTTTACGCAGCTGGGCGCCAGCGCGGTGGTGATTTGTGGCCGCAATCAGGAGAAAGGGGCCAAAGTTGCCGAGCGCTTAAACGGTGAAAGCGAGACCAAAGTGGATTTCGTGCGCGCAGATTTATCTAACGTAGAGGATTGTCGTAACGTCATCGCTACCGCCGATAAGCTGCATGGCCGCGTCGATGTCTTAGTCAATGCGGGTGGCATGAGCGATCGCGGGACGATTCTGGACACCGACCCAGAACTTTTTGACCGTATCTTCGCCACCAACGTCCGTGGCCCGTTCTTCCTGATGCAGGAGGCCATCAAGCTGATGCGCCGTGACAATATTGCTGGCAGCATCGTGAATATCTGTTCGATGTCATCGCTGGCGGGGCAACCTTTTATCGCCGCATATTGCTCTTCCAAGGGGGCGCTGGCCACGCTGACACGCAATACCGCTTATGCACTGTTACGTAACCGTATTCGAGTCAATGGTTTGAATATTGGCTGGATGGCATCGGAAGGTGAAGATCGCATCATGAAGCAATATCACAGCGCGGAAGATAACTGGCTGGAGAAAGCCGCGGCGTCTCAGCCGTTTGGTCGTCTGATCCAACCTGAAGAAGTGGCGCGCGCGGTGGCATTCCTCGCCAGCGAAGAGTCTGGCTTGATGACCGGCTCAATGATTGAGTTCGATCAGTCAGTGTGGGGCGGTTACGATCAGGCCGCCGCGCCGGCAGCACCCCTTTAAATCTCCTCCCTCAGCCTGTGAAAGCAGGCTGATTCCTCATTTCATGCACTGATAAACGAGGATGCGCCATGAACCTAAAACAACTCGATAGCATTGCTTATTTTTATCATCAGCTGCTGCTTCAGGTTCGCTACCTGAAATTCAGCGCGCGGGGAAAAAAAGAAGACGAGAAAAAAGAGTTGCTCGTTCAGTGGCTGCTGAAAGAAAAAAAGTTAAAGACCTTTGGTGAAGAGTGCCGTCATGAGATTGCCTATATGATGCTCGAAATCGAGGGTAACCAGCTTCTCGACTTTGAAAATAAAGTGGAGAATCTGCTGAGTAACTGCGGTGCTATTCGTTTGGAGATGGAAATGAGCCAGGCGTTGAAATGGGAAACGTCATCGAAATCTGGCTATGGTTAAGACATCTGCCTCATGAAGAGGCAGATTTAGCATTCCATTCACGCTTCTCCGCACCGGCACGTTTTTCTTTTATTTTCCAGATCAACCAAAGCGCGATGAACCACGTTGGCGAAACCGCCAGGGCGGCGAGTGTGTCGGGGTCAAATACCATGATTACGACCGAAAACAGGAAGAAAATCAGCGTGGCCCAGGCCATAACAATGCCACCGGGCATTTTGAATGTTGATTTTTGATGCAGGTCCGGGCGATGTCTGCGGTATACCAGATAGGACACCAGAATCATTCCCCAGCAATAGATCACCAGAATGGCGGCCAGCGTCGAAACGATAGTGAAGAGCGTAGAGACATTCGGTACAAGGAACAGCAGCAACGTTCCGCTCAGCATACAGAAGCAGGAGAACAGCAGACTGCGCAGCGGGATGCGCGTGGTGCGCGAAAGAATGCGAAATTGCCAGTGCGCGTGCTTCTCAATCGACAAGCCATACAACATGCGGGTACTGGAGTAGACACCGCTATTTGCGGAGGACATCGCCGAAGTGAGCGCCACGAAATTAATGATCGCTGCTGCGGCGGGCAATCCGGCCTTCGCGAAGAGTGTGACAAAGGGGCTGGTGTCTGGCGAAACGCCCTGCCAGGAGGTGACCGCAATAATGACCATCATCGAGAGCAGGTAAAAAACCACAATACGCAGCGGCAAGGCATTAATGGCGCGTGGCAGAATTTTCTCGGGATCGCGCGTTTCCGCGGTCATGGTGCCTAGCAGCTCAATCCCGGTATAAGAGAAAATAGCGATTTGGAACCCCGCGAGAAAGCCGGTGATGCCATGCGGCATAAACACGGCGGGATCGGTCAGATTATGTACCGATGCGGTGACGCCGTCAGGCGACGTCCAGCCGGTAAACACCATCCATCCCCCGGTTAAAATCAGCGCAATGATGGTAATCACTTTGATCAACGCGAACCAGAACTCCGCTTCACCAAAGGCTTTCACCGACAGCATGTTAAACAAACACAGTATGCTAAGGGTGAATAATGCCGGTATCCACGCCGACATTTCCGGAAACCAATACTGCATATAGGCACCGCACACCACCACGTCGGCAATGCAGGTCACAACCCAGCTTAGCCAATAGGACCAACCCAAATAGAAGCTGGCTTTCGGCCCGAGATAGTCACTGACAAAATCGGCAAACGATCGATAATCCAGCCGCGTCAGCAGTAGCTCTCCCATCGCCCGCATCACCATATAGCTAAAGAAGCCCACCAACACGTAGATAATCAAAATAGAGGTTCCGGCCACCGCAATATTGCGGCCTGCTCCCATAAACAGTCCTGTGCCAATGGAGCCTCCTAGCGCGATCATCTGAATATGGCGTTCGCTTAGTCCGCGCTGCAGTTTTTGCGGGGCGTCGTTAGACGGAGCAGGCTGAAGCTGCTCTTGAGTCGGTTTGTTAGACACAATGATTCCTTCAGTCTGGCGAAGAGACGCATGGCGATGCCTGCCCGCAAGCATCAATGGCAAATAAGGGTTTTATTCTTTCCGTAAAGGCATAATTAAACGTATCTGTTTGGCCCCTGTAAAAAGGCACGTTTAACTAGTTGAAAGAACAACAAAACTGATAAAAGCCTAATTCATGATCGAGATTTCCCACTGAGTTTCACTCATCGTGGTTGCCTGAGTTAACAAAGTCAATGCGATAAAATAACACTTTATTCACTTTTTGATGACCATCAAAGAACTGAAAAATAGGGAAAAAATCCCAATTTATGCACTTAATTGCATATGTATTGCATAGATATGCGTTTCATGCAGAGCAATTTCATTGCTTATTTATTCATTCAAAAACGCGAATTTGCATTGGGAACGTTAATGTTTTCTTTTTCGCCATTATTCTCTTTTTTTAAAGATGCTAAATTAAACCCTGCCTAGTGCAATGCATTACCTTTCCACGTCTTTTCAATATAAATAACTCTGATTAAACAGGCTTCTCATGGAAAAGTTATCTTACGCGTCTGAAAGCAGTACATCTCCCTGGACTACCTACCTAAGCCAAATTGACCGCGTTGCGCCTTATCTTGGTGAATTATCTCGCTGGATAGAAACGCTGCGTCATCCCAAAAGAGCATTGATTGTTGATATCCCGGTGCAAATGGATGACGGATCCATCCGCCATTTTGAAGGCTATCGCGTGCAGCACAACTTATCGCGCGGGCCAGGCAAAGGCGGCGTGCGTTACCATCCCGCGGTTGACCTGAACGAAGTGATGGCGCTCTCTGCCTGGATGACCATCAAGTGTGCGGCGGTCAACCTGCCTTATGGCGGGGCCAAAGGCGGCATTCGCGTTGATCCCCATGCGCTGTCTGAAGGTGAGTTGGAACGATTAACGCGTCGTTACACCAGTGAAATTGGTCTGATTATTGGTCCACAGAAAGATATTCCCGCGCCGGATGTCGGTACCAACGGCAAAGTCATGGCCTGGATGATGGACACGTACTCGATGAACCATGGCACCACCATTACGGGTGTGGTGACCGGTAAACCGATCCATCTTGGCGGCTCGTTAGGTCGTGAGAAAGCGACCGGCCGTGGCGTATTTATTACCGGTCGGGAAGTGGCGCAGCGCTCCAACATTACCATTGAAGGCGCGCGCGTGGCGCTGCAGGGTTTTGGTAACGTGGGCAGCGAAGCGGCCCGTCTGTTTGCCGAAGCGGGTGCGCGCGTGGTGGTGATTCAGGACCACACCGCCACCTTGTTTAATGAGGGCGGGATCGATTTAACTGCGCTAAGTGCATGGCAGGCCGAGCATAAACAGATTGCCGGTTTCCCAGGCGCACGTGAAATCGAGAAAGAGCAGTTCTGGACCACGGCCATGGATATTTTGATCCCGGCCGCGCTTGAGGGGCAGATTACCCGCGAACGTGCGGAAATTATCAGTGCAAAACTGGTGCTTGAAGGGGCGAACGGCCCAACCTACCCGGATGCCGATGATGTGCTGGCTAACCGTGGCGTACAGGTGGTGCCGGACGTAATCTGTAATGCTGGTGGGGTAACGGTGAGTTACTTCGAGTGGGTGCAGGATATGGCGAGTTTCTTCTGGAGCGAAGACGAGATTAATAAGCGTATGGATCGCATCATGACCGAAGCGATGGTTCATGTTTGGGACAAAGCCGCAGAAAAACGCTGTTCACTGCGTACCGCCGCTTATATTGTTGCCTGCGAACGTATTTTACTGGCACGTAAAGACCGCGGTATTTATCCTGGCTGACTTAACGGTTTAAGACGCCTATTGGTAAAAACCGGGAGTGATACCATTTCCGGTTTTAAAATATCTGAATTAACGTTTATGAGATAACATTCAAGCAGCCAATTTTTGGCATATTACGCTTCGCTTTAATGAAGAGAGACAAAAATATTTACCGCCGTAAGCTGAGCGTGTTAAGTAAAGCTAACTCTTAAGTTAAACGTCATCACCGCAGTGAGAGGACGTTTATCCTGTCGTTTATGCAAGGTTCACCCCCCGCAGGCCTGACCAGCAGCGCGCGGCGGACTGCGTAATCAGCACCGCAGGATCTTCGCTAAAGTCATTGACTAAATTCACTATCCTGTCAGTTAAACTTCTTATGTTTTCAGTGCCTACGTAGACAAATTCATTCACCGGTAATACGTAGGCATATCCCTTTTCACATACCAAACTGCGTGAGAATCCATTTTCGAGCATCGCATAGAGTAATTCGATCTGCATACTGGCAGTGGGCTCTTTCAACTCAATGCGAATAGTGTAACTGGCCATGATAAAACCTCCCGCGCGATAAAATTTAAGTTTACTTAAGTTTAATTGTGCCAGAACTTATATTCTGCTTTTAAGAAATATCCTAGTGGCTGCCTGCGCATAAATAAAAGGGTAATTTAGGGGTTACAGCGATCGGGTGTAGTAAATAGTGGCACTGTTAAGCGCGTCGGCGAAATGAGTTAATATATTTAACGGCTTGGGTTTATTGTTATTCCGTTCGGCTTATTTATGTTTATCGTTAATTAGAGACAATAGACGCTACGCGGGCTATCTTTAATAGATGGATCTTTTTGAATCAGTGTTAAAGACGTTTGCAAGCGAGTTTCCGCAAAAGGCGATTTTAAGCGTGGTATTTTTCCTATTTTTTATGCCTTAAGTGGAGTAGCAAATGAAATTAACCGTAACCGACTTTTATGTGTTTAGTCAGGAGGATGCCGACGGTTGCTGTAATCTCCACCGTGAACACTGCCGCTGGGCGCCGGCCTATAATAATCGCGTGTTTATGGGGTCCTTTTATTCACCCGCGCATGCCTGGCAATATTTCCGCACGCATCATGCCGAAAAAAGAGCGGCGTACTGCCTGGTTTGTATGCGAGAGGGCGCCTAAGGCTTAAAGAGTGATTTACAAAGGCTGTTGCGCAAAGGCCTGTTTCAGCGCATCAATCGCACACCTTAGCCGCAGCGGCATCGCGGCGGTTTTCAACCACACGGCGTAAATGGGTAGGCTGTTGCTGCGCGTTTGCGGCAGGATCTCAATCAGTTTTCTACTCTGGATATCCTCATTTACCAGCCAGCGCGGTAATTGTGCAATGCCGTAGCCTTCAAGAGTCGCAGCATAAACGGCACTCATGCTACTGAAGCGCAATCGATCGTCTGGCTGCCAGTAAACCATCTCCTCAGCGTTTTTCAGTAGCCACGGCTGCGATCGACCGTTTTCAAGTAACGTTAGATGCGGAAAATCAATAAGACCGTCTGGTTTATCCAAAGGATTAACAGTCGTTATCAGGGAAGGCGCGGCGCATAACAGCAACGGTTGCTGGCCAATCAGGCGAGCAGTCAGATCCGCGTGATGGCCGGGTGCCCCGATACGTATCGCGAGATCAACCCCTTCGGCTGCCAGATCGATGCGTTTGGTTGAGAGCCGCACATCGAGAGACAGTCCTTGCCAGCGGCGCGTCAGCGGCAATAAGACGGGCATCACCCATTTCTCACCCAGCAAGGGCGGCGCTGCTACCCGCAATTGGCCGGTCGGTTCGCTGGCATGCGCCATAAGTCGATTCTCTGCCGCATCCAGACTCGCCAAAATCTGCAGGCAATCCTGATAAAATTGTTCACCTTCACTGGTCAGCGACAGGGATCGAGTGGTGCGCTGAAATAATTTCACCTGCAAGCGTGCTTCCAGACGGGCCACTGCTTTTCCCACGGTGGAACGCGATAAACCGAGTTGCTCTGCAGCCTGACTGAATCCACCCGCCTGGGCCGCCTGCACAAAAGCACGGATGCCGTTCAGCCTATCGGTGTTGACCATTTTTTTGCGACCTGGAATTGACGATAAAGATTCGCCAGTATGACGAAAACATAGCGTAAATGGCGAATTTAAATCGTGTCAGGATAAGGTTTTCGCCTCAGGACCTTCGCATGTCAGCTTCTCACTCTGTTACACCCGCTAAATTGATCCGCATGCAAACAGGCATTTGTCTGGCCAGCTTTCTGGGTTGTATTGATTTCACCATCGTCAATACCGCTTTACCCGCACTGCAGCGACATTTTCAGACTGATATTGAGGATGTGCAGTGGGCAATGACGCTGTTTGTGATGGCACTGTGTTGCTGCATGGTGATGTCAGCCCGTCTGGCTGAACGCATGGGGGCTCGTCGGGTGCTTTATGCCGGGATGCTGCTATTTGGCACGGCTTCGCTAGGGGCGGGATTAGCCCCTAACCTGCTGTTCTTGCACTTTTGTCGCTTGTTACAGGGCGCGGGCTGCGCGGTACTGTATACCGTCAGTGCCACTATTCTGGTTGAGGCAATGCCCGTGGCAAAACGCGGCAGCGCCCTTGGCGTGCTGTTTGCCGCGAACGGACTTGGATTAGCGTTGGGGCCGGTAGCCGGCGGGGTGCTGGTAAGCTGGCTCGGCTGGCGTGCGGTTTTCCTGCTGAATGTGCCGCTTATCCTGCTGAGTTTTCTTTTTTGCAGCGGCTGTATTGCGGCATCGCGCAGACGTAATGAAACGCGTCTGGATATACCTGGCTGGCTGCTGATGACTGCCGGGTTAGCTCCATTGCTGGTGTGGTGCAGCCATGTCCTGCAATGGGGGATGTTAATGTGGACTTCATTCGTGACGCTGCTGGCGTCGCTGCTGCTGTTGCTGGCTTTTGTGCTGCTAGAAAAACGCGCGATTCAACCGATGATCGACTTGCATCTATTGCGTATTCGCGGCTTTGTGTCCGCCTGTTTGCTCTCCGTGTTGCTGGCGATATTCTACTGCTCGGCGTTTATGCTGATGCCGTTCCGCCTGATGGCAATCTTTTATTTGAGTGATGCACAACTTGGCCTGATGCTGCTGCCGGTGACGTTAATCATGGCCCTGGTATCGCCACTGGCAGGTCGTGTTGCTGACCGGTTTTCGCCCTGGCCGGTGATGGCGGTAGGTTTTGCCCTGCTGGCGGTTTCCGCACTGCTACAGAGCCTCGTCAGCTCAGCGCTCTTACCTCTCTTTCTCGCCTTCATACTGATGGGGGCAGGTTGGGGGGCCATCCTCGGCCCTTCTGTCGCAGCAGCACTCGCCGCTTTGCCCGAGGCCCATCACGCGCAGGGAATTGGCATTTCGTGGACGCTACATAATCTTGGCGGCGCGCTAGGGTTAGCCTTAGCAACACAGATCTTTCAAACCGGCGGCGAGATCGCAGGTTTCCAATGGGTGATGTGGGGACTGGCGGGCGCAGCGGTGATCGGTATGCTTGTTGCCGTGAGAGAAGCAAAAAGCACAAGCGTAGCAGCGGCGGATGCGGGTTAAAATTAATTCAACAGCACGGCATGCCATTTCTTTGCCCGCTCGCCACATTGAGCGTATTCACAGAAGCAGGAGAAATAAACGGTTGTCCTTGACCACGCAGACGCATGACGCATCCTGTTGAATCACTATCCGACCAGAGAACGCAGCATGCAGAATCCACACAAGACCACGCATTCACAGAAACGCGCATTAATTGCGGGTTCTGTTGGCAACTTTATTGAGTGGTACGAATTTGCCGTATATGGCTTTCTTGCCACGGTCATCGCGCAGAATTTCTTTCGCCTGCAGGGCGAAGCCGAGCTGACGGGGTTAATCCTCACTTATGCCTCGTTTGCGGTCGCTTTTTTCTTTAGGCCTCTCGGCGCGGTGTTTTTTGGCCGCATGGGCGATAGGATGGGACGCAAGCCCACGCTGATTTTCGTGTTGATTATGATGACGTTAGCGACGACGGCGATCGGCTTGATTCCCACCTATGCCAGCATTGGTGTGGCGGCGCCGCTGATCATCACCGGGCTGCGTATTCTGCAAGGCCTGTTCGCCGGGGGGGAATATGGCGGCGCGGTTTCACTGATGACTGAATTTGCCCCTAAAGGACAGCGGGGACGTTACGGTGCCTGGCAATCATTCACTGTTGCATTGGGGTTACTGGCGGGAGCCGGCATTGTGGCGTTGCTTTCCGCCGTGTTAAGTGCTGAACAGATGCACGACTGGGGCTGGCGCATTCCTTTTTTCCTGGCATTACCGATGGGGGCGCTGGCGTTGTGGTTACGGTACAGCATGGAAGAGACACCCAGCTTTGTGCGCCAGCAGCAAGCGAAAAAAACGCATCAGCCCCAACCGGTCCGGGCCAGCTTCGGCACGACTTTCAAGATCATCCTGCTGGCGATTAGCCGCGTGATGGTTTGGTCGGCGGCGGGATATACCTATTTGGTGATTATGCCCACCTATTTGCAATCATCACTGCATACCGGATTTAATCAGGCGCTGCTGATTGCGGTGATATCTAACGTCGGCTTTGCGGCAACCATCCTCCCGGCGGGGATCCTCAGCGACAGAATAGGGCGTCGCCGCGTGATGGTTATTGCTGCTTGTCTATTGCTGGTGCTGGCTTTGCCGTTGCTTAAATTACTGCAGGCCGATGCCGCAACGCTGTTAATCAAGGCATTGGTGGTATTACTGGCAGGAGGAATTGTCGGGTTGCTGGCAGGACCGGGACCGGCAATGCTGGCGGAGATGTTTCCCACGCGCGTACGCTACACCGGACTTGGCCTGGCTTATTCTCTCTCTAACGCTATTTTCTCGGGATGTGCTGGGCTGATTATCACTTCACTCATTAAGCAGACAGGCAATCTGGATATTCCCGCCTGGTATATTATCGTGACGGCTGCGGTGAGTATTCCGGCGCTGATGACGTTGAATAAAACCGATCATTTGCGGTCGCTGGATGAGTAAGCAGAATCAACGCTAAAGGCAGAGGAGAGTGCTGCCTTTAGCGCGGCAAAATTCTATGGTGACAATGATGGCGAGTTAGTCTTTAGCTAAATGCCCCACCGCTTCCCGAATCGCGACTTCTCCGCTCGTCAGCTCAATAATGATGCGATTGAGGTCAGGCCGATCGATGATTTCTGCCAGCGTAGCTGCAACGTCTTCACGCGGGATATCGCCATAGGGAATAGCAAGGCCCGCATTGACCTTTCCGCTGCCTTGTTCATCCGTTAGCGTGCCAGGGCGCACTATCACCCAATCCAGCTGGCTTTGTGCCAGCGCCACGTCCGCCATTTTTTTCACGCGCATGTAGTTTTCGAAGTTGGCGGAAAGGTTTTTTCCTCTTCCCGCTTCAGGGAAAGCGGAAACCAGCAAAAAGCGTTTTATCCCAGCCTGCTGTGTTGCAGCCACAGCGGTTTTCAGGCCTTCACCGTCAATGGCATTGGTCATCTCCTCTCCGCCTTTACCGCCCGCGCCGGCGGTAAAGACCACCACATCACTTCCTGCCATTAGTGCGGCGAGAGCGGCGCTATCCAAACGGGTTAAATCACCGTTAACCGGCTCTGCCCCCCGTTCGCGTAAGGGTTGTTCCTGCTCCGCTTTACGAAACAGCGGGCGTGCAATATGGCCTTGGGTTGCTAACAGGGATGAAAGGCGACGACCAATGTTTCCTGCACCGCCAATAATAAATACCTTGGACATGAATGCCTCTCTGATTCCGTGAGTATGAGTAAAGGGATGAAAGTGTAGGCAGGCATGCGGATGAACGCCAGTTTAGGCTTATAGGTGGCGGGCTCGTAATACCCTGCGCTGCAGATTTATTTCAGTCATCTACACTCGAACCAGACGATTATGACAGGAGGAAATATGGCAGAGAGTAAACATGGGCTGGTCTCCCAAAGCGGAACCGCGTGGAACGGGCAGACCTACAAGGAATATCCGGCCGGTAAGCCAGAAATATCGGTAATGCGTATGTCATTACCTCCGCATAGCGAACTTCCCTGGCACACGCATCCGATGCCGAATACCGCTTACATTTTATCTGGCCAGCTGACGATTGAAGACAAAGAAACCGGTAAGACCCATTGCGTTAAAGCGGGGGACGCGCTGAATGAAACCATCAACAGCGCGCACCGTGGCTATACCACCGACGACGCAACCGAGTTAGTCATTTTCTACGCGGGAGTGGAAGGGCAGGCGCTTTCAGAATCACTGCCAGGCGAAGAGTCCGAGTTCTGAAGGTATCGCCAGAGTGCGTCGCTGCAAAATAAGCGAATGCTGTGGCGCGAAGAGCGGACTTGATCAGCGGTTTGCAGTACCCTGTTTACCTCGCAATTCAATCCTCTCTTCGAACAGGTAATATCGACAATGGCTCTGATTCCAAAAAATTACGCGCGGCTGGAAAGCGGCTACCGTGAGAAGGCATTAAAAATTTATCCATGGGTATGTGGACGCTGCGCGCGTGAGTTTGTGTATTCAAACCTGCGCGAATTAACCGTTCACCATATCGATCATGATCATACCAATAACCCAGAAGACGGCAGTAATTGGGAGCTATTGTGTCTGTATTGTCATGACCACGAACACGCTAAGTACACAGAAGCAGATCAGTACGGCACGCGCGTTGTGGCGGGAGAAGACGCGCAGAAAGATGTTGCCGCAGCCACCTATAATCCTTTTGCCGATTTAAAGTCGATGCTGAACAAGAAAAAATAATATCGCCAACAGGCCTCGCGCCGAGGGAAACGCTCTTCGCGAGGTCATCTGGCGACGCATCGCTGCCCCATTTTAAACGCACTACACGCCAAAATTCTGCTCAAGTCAGATTTTCATGATCCACATGTAGCGTATCGAGCATGACAGACAAGGTCTCAATATTGATTTGGCCCGGTGCAGAAGCCGCTCCCTGGCTGGCAAACGTTAAATTGCTTCCGAAAAGCTCGCCAGCGGCACGCGACAGTTTGCCTGGGTCACCATGGCCATGGTGAGTAACGGTTTGTCGGACTGCTTTCTCATTTGCCAGGTAACGTCCAGCAGTCGAATGACATCGTCAGGCCAATGCGGCATAACAGCTATCTTTAGAATATCTGCGCCCTGAGCCGCTTGCCACTGCAACCTTTCAAGTAGGTCGGCAGAAGACGGCGTTGAGGCGAAATCGTGAAACGAGAGGATCACAGCCACTTTTCGACGGTGGGCTTCGTTAATAATTTCCTGGGTGATGCTCTCGCCAATGCGCATTTCAACATCAATAAGATCGGCAAAGCCAGCCGCTAACCATTTTTTATACAGTGCCAGATAAGTTTGATCATCCACCTCGCCACTCCCGCCTTCTGCCTTAGTGCGGAACGTCAGCAGCAGCGGCTTTCCCTCAAGCCGCTCACGTACAGCATGGCCAAGATGTGCAATTCGATCCGCGTCCAGCGCATTTTGATGTTTATCAACGCGCAGTTCGGCAATTTGTACAGCGTCATTTTCGGCCGCCTGGCTGGCCTGACTCAATAGGGTTTTGTCATTATCACCGTTTAAAGACACGATAACGGCAGGTTTACCTTGCTTAATGGTGATATTACCCACCGTGAGCGGCGTTACACGCACAGTCGCTGCTTTATCAGAGGGTTTATTCTCTTCACTGTTCGCCGCCGTTGCTGCAAAAGGCATCATTTCTCTCCGGACCTAATTCAAATTTCCATATTATATTTAGTTCACCTTTTTCAGCCCCGCAATAGCCCTTTCAATTTAGATGAATAAAGAAATTGTTCGCCTATGTAATAGTCATGTTCATATCAGAATATGGTAAGCGGGCGGCGTAATATGAATTTTACAAAATTAAATAAATTTTCAGTGTTTAACGTGGCTTAATAAAAATCGCTATCAGGAATAAACGAGACGTTAACGCATTACGTCTGAACGCTACTTAAAACTGAACCTATACTCTCTATTCGGCACTTTTGAATGAATACGTGAAAATAGTGAGGAATAAGATGGTTACGTTGTATCACGCGATAAAAATCTCAGCCAGCCGTCATGAGGTTTATACATCACTCACGGATCTGAAGAAAATGGCGGCCTGGCATGGCGGCAAGGTCGAAGGAGAAATTGCGGCGGGAAAGGTTCTTACTCTGCGGCCAAAACCGGACACTCACTTCAGCTGGGTAACCGAAAAACTTGTAAGCGATGAGCGCATTGTGCAGACGTCGCGAGAAGAGAGCGACAGCGATCCCGGTAAAACACTTGTTTTTACGCTCAGCGATTTAAACGATGGTCGCACGCTCGTTAAGCTGGAGCACGGCGTTTGGTCAGAAAATGATCCGCATCTTCCTTTTTGTAATACCTATTGGGGAGAAGTGCTATTTCACCTGAAAACCTTTCATGAACAACCCTGAGAGAGAGCCATACCATGCCACAAAAAAAACCGTCTACTTACCGCATCGTTAAAGCCGGTGAACCTCATCCTCAAGGCTGGAATGTTCCCCCCGTTAACGATCTGCGTTCAGCAATTGAACTGCTTAAAACATTACCAGAACAGTATGTTGAATCGAACCGCGAAGTGGATCCGATTGCCGAACTTGCGGGTGTATATCGCTATATCGGTGCAGGCGGCACGGTGATGCGCCCCACGCGTATCGGCCCCGCTATGACGTTCAACAATATCAAAGGTTTTCCTGACGCGCGTGTTTTGGTCGGCTTAATGGCAAGCCGTAAGCGCGTGAGTGCGTTACTGGGCGCGCCGGAACGTGAGTTGGGTATTCAGATGGCTGAAGCGCGAAGGAACGTGACCCCGCCGACGGTAATTGAGCCTGAGAATGCGCCCTGCCAGGAAGTGGTCTATCGGGCTGAGGACGAGGGATTTGATTTACGAAAAATTCTGCCGGCACCGACCAATACAACTGAAGATGCAGGACCCTATTTTTGTCTTGGTCTGGTGTTGGGAAGCGATCCTGATGATCGCGATAATGTTGATGTCACTATTCATCGTCTTTGTGTTCAAAGCAAAGATGAACTTTCAATATTTTTTGCGCCAGGACGCCACATTGATGCGTTTCGCTTAAAGGCGGAAGCCGCGGGCAAGCCGTTGGCGGTGTCCATTAATATGGGGCTTGATCCGGCAATTCATATTGGCGCAGAGTTTGAAGCACCCACCACACCGTTTGGTTTTAATGAGTTATGCGTGGCGGGAGGACTACGAGGTCAACCGGTTGAACTGGTGGAGTGTTTGACCGTTAAGCAGCGTGCGATTGCTCGCGCAGAAATTGTTATTGAAGGTGAAATTTTACCCGGCGTACGCGTTGCAGAAGATCAGAACAGCCATACCGGCAAGGCGATGCCGGAGTTTCCCGGTTATACAGGGGAGGCAAACCCTTCGCTGCCGGTAATCAAAGTGAAAGCTATCACCACGCGGAAAAATCCCATCCTGCAAACCTTAGTAGGACCAGGTGAGGAGCATGTCAGCCTTGCGGGTATTCCAACGGAGGCCAGCATCCATATTGAATGTGAGGACGCTCTGCCAGGACTGGTAAAAAATGTGTACGCCCACAGCGCAGGTGGCGGTAAGTTTCTTGCCATATTACAGGTGCAGAAGAAAAATGCCGGTGACGACGGTATGACGCGTCAGGCTGCGCTGATAGCGCTTTCAGTCTATCGTGAACTTAAGAACGTGATTTTGGTTGATGAAGATGTCGATATCTTTGATACCGATGATGTGATGTGGGCTTTACAGACGCGTTATGTCGGCGACATCGATACTCTTTTCGTGCCCGGTGTTGCGGGGCATGTGCTTGATCCTACGCAACAGCCTTTTTATGACCCGCGCGTAACGGCGAAGGGAACAACGACAAAAACCATCTTTGATTGTACGGTACCTTATCATCTGAAAGAGCATTTTATTCGTGCTCAGTTTAAAGAGGTGGATGCGAGCTTGTGGTTATCTTCGTAACTCACTTTATCGATTGTTAGCGATAACGCAATCGTGGATGCGAGGGGGACAAAGTGAAGAGGCGGGCCATGGCGGCCCATTCTCTCCATACACAAATCATTTTTATAAAAAATATTTTTCTTACCTCTGGCTTAATAAACCTGTACAAGCTCGTTGTTGTTGTATAACTTCACCTCCTGGCATAACGATTAAACCGTGACCAACCGAGGGTTTTCATGCAACAGAACGTAGGCACTTCCAGTTCGATAAATGACATTGCTGCTTATTTCAACAACGCATCACTTCCTTCTCAGCAGGAAACGCTGGGTAGCATTGTGGTTGAGATCCTCCGTTCGGGACGTAATCTGAATCGCAAAGCGATTTGTACAAAACTTTTGTCACGTCTCGAACTCGCCTCCACGTCTGATGAAGAGCATCACTACCACCAGCTGATAGCGCTGCTATTTGGCCGGGACTAAACGTTGTTAATCGGCCTATCTGGCCAGAGAGTGATATGAAAAACAGCGATGAAGAAAAACTCTGTGACATTCTCATCGGTGAGGCTGTTGTTACGTTACTGCGTGAAAAAGGGCGCATATCGCAACGTGCGCTTCTAACTAAGCTTAGGCTCATGCTTAACGCGGAGCATGATGAAGTGCGCATGCGCGCTACAAAGCTCGCCATTCGGGATGTTGAGGCTGAAATGGTACGGCGCGATAGTCCCGGCGCGGGAGAGCGAGAAAAGGGCGTAATAATTACGACTGGAAAATTCGGTAATGATGGCTCAACCCGGCACTGATACTGGTAGAAGTGTCAGCGAGAGAAAGCTCATAATAGTCACCAAGGTTAAAAGGAACACCCGATGCAGCAGAATACGACCGAATCAGACCTCCAGTCCTTCTTACATAGTACTGGAGATCAGTTTGACGAAGAAAAACAGGTGATTGGTGCCATAGTGAAGTCGTTACTGACAGAAAGAGGCCGAGTAACGAATAAAGCCATTATTTTAAGTTTGATCGCAGAACTTGAAAGCACGAATGATATTGAGCAGCTTGATGTGCTGCGCAATTGCCTCGAAATCGTCGTGGGCCGCACACCGGATGATGATAAATGAGATTTTTTCGGCCTCGCCTCTATGTGAAAGCGTAAAGAGGCGAGGGCGACGTACCTTTAGAAAGTTAGATGTTTGCTGAATGATAGGTGGCTAATTCAGTAGGAAGTGCCTTCAATTCCCGTAATGTCTTCTCTGCATGCCGCTGGTGCGTGTCTGATTGCTTCCGGCGCTTATTTCTCCCTCGATTACTCTTGAGCAGCCAGTCATTAAAGCGTTTCACTATTTCTTCAGCGTGCTGCGGATCAGGTGTGCGGCACAGCAGCAGGCGACTCATCGTCTGATGAGTACAATCGATGGCGTAAATTTCATGGGTCATATCGCGCGGCTCGCACTCTATTGCTGTGAAATGCATGTCAGGCCAGCGATTCACCTTTGACATAAACTCACTCAAAATCATATTTTCACCTCTAATTATTATGGAATGCTTTTTACTTTTCCCTACTGGTCAGTCCAGACTAGACGCAAGTCAGTACTTTGCAAATTAATGGCACTATTTTTGTGGCAAATTTTTGCCTGATGGTTGTCAGTTAAGATATGAAAGACCCTCATTATCGAGAGCACACAATGTAGCGGCGCAATTCATTGCGCGATAAATCGCGCCGCTACGGAAGGTGCGGTGATTTGATACGGCGCTTAACTGATCGGCATTAGGCAAACCAAGGGTGAAGCAGCCCGTAACAGTGAAGTGAGTTGCAAAGAGAGGAGGAGCGGCGCGAAAACAAAAGAGCAGGGCGGATAAGCTGGCGCTACGAGCTCAACATGGCGTTGAGACTTCAGCGTTGTGGCCAGCTATCCGAAAGATCGTGGCAATAGGGTGCAAACAACGTTTACCAGTTGAAGTAAGCCCAACGCTCCTCTTCACCCGGGGTCAATCCTACAACGACTTTAAGCGTGTTGAGTAAGATATCGACCTGCGCGGCATCAGAAGTGGTTTCAATGTCCGAAATGAGGTGCAAAATTAACGCACTGGTCGTGACCTCTCTTCCTTGATTAGTCAAATCACGAACCGTGGCGTCAATAACCGCGGTTTCCGCAGAGAGAGCATCACCCGCACTAAGGAAGTGGTGAAAAATGTTTGCTTCAACTGTATTTTGCTGCGTGCTTTGATGCATTGACTTTATCCCCTTCATCCGGAAGTGTAGTGATAACGCGACGCGTAGCGACCATCTTAAAATTGAAATATAGCCGACTCTGTCTAGGTGTAAAGTTATACACTAATTTTAAAATTGTACAGATATTCTGGTTGTGTACAGATTTGGATTTTTGGCGAAAAGTGCTAATTGTCATCAAGCTATAAGTGAGAGCACGCGCAATGCAGCGTTGCGGGGGAAATGCTATACGCTTTCCGTTATGGCGCTGCACTCAAGGCATGGCCAGGAAGAGGCAAATAGAGAGCGGGGATTTCGTAGGGTGCGCATTCATGCGCACCTGAATAAAGAGGCATTTTTGGCTTAAGTAAGCGGCGAAGCCTCAAAAAAATGTGGTTGCGCGCCCTCAGGCGCGACCGAGATAACATTAGGTTTTACTGTTGTCTTCCGACGGCAGATTCATGAGTTGAGGAGACTTTGCTGTAGCAAGCCAGCGGAGTTCTGCGCGATGTCGGGGGGCGGTGTTAACGAACCCTTTGAGCCAGTGCCTGGCGTCAGCAATTTGAGAAAGCTTATCTTCACTGATACCGTTTTCTGCCATTACACCTAATTCTGCAATAAGGGATTCAACGCTGATTTCCTGTTGACTAACGGCGAGGTTAAACACTGCTTCGCCAATAATAATGTGCCCTTGCTGGTCATCATGAAATAACACGGTGTTTCCTCCTGTTCATTTCTCGTTAATCATCAAAAAAGTGTAGTCAAGGATTCACTTTTATTCCTGCTACATCCACTTGTCCCTGTAATTTAGCTGAAAAAAGGTAGAATTAAACGTAGGTGACGTTTAGCCAACTCGCTGAAAGAGTGAGTAAAGAATGATTATGCTGGCAAATAAGCATCCTTAAAGAAAATTCTTAAAAAGAACCCTTGTTGTCAATGAAATCGATTTCAAGCCGTTTCTATTTTACTGTGCCGATGTCCAATAATTCTTATGCAGCAGTTGGTTTGACCACAAATTGTGGAACAGAATATTAAAAATCGACAAACTACATTCACTAGTAAGGAAGTAATTATTTTCTAAATAAGTTCGGTAAATGTATTAATTCTGACATTTATCTTTTGCAGGCATAAAGAGGGCAATGTGTGGGGGAGAGTGTCGTCCCTGACATATTCTCCGGCCGGTACACGTAGAAACGTGACCGCTGAGGTCATCTTCGTTATCGTCTTCCGGCCGGAGCCGGACTACGTCCTATGGCGTCAGTTTGTCTCGTCGTTCAAGCCTGCAAGCGTTTGCAGGTAGGGCACTTGATGGACTGCTCGCTCCGGTTCTTCGAAACTCTTCAGCCAGGCACTGGCTTTGGTAATCTCAGACAACCGCGCTTCGCTGCCGCCAGCATTTGCCATATGATCAAGTTCGTCGATTTGCGAATGAACGCTGACCACTCTTTGACCCAAGGCAATGCTTAATGCCGCTTCGCCAATAATGACGTAGCCTTTCCCGTCGTGTTGAATAGACAAATTACCTCCTCCATTTCACGTTGATGAAAACCTCATTACCAACTGTAGGCAGGATGGGGATTTTTGCCTGGCGTTTATTCTTAAAAAACCGTCATAATTAATTTTAAATGGTGTTCATGCGCCAGGTATCTCGGTTAACGCTTATATATTAAGCATAAATACCCAAACACGTTGTGGCGTGACCTGAAAATACGCCTTGCTGGTGCGTTAATTTATCAATGCAAATGTGCAAAATAGCGCACAGGATTTCCATTATCATCGAACACCTCAAAGGATATTTTTTCATTTATCTTTAAAGGCTTTTTTAAAGGTAAGGTGTAATTACCTTTAGGGGCGACCATAATATTATTGATCATCTTATTCGGTTCAATTTGCAGACGAAGGCTCATAAACCAGGGCGTCGGGTTGACGATAGTTAAAAGCTGATTGCGGCTCTCAAAACGTAAGCGTTGCACATCTTGCTGTGTAGGCGCGGTAAGGGCTGCCGGGCGAATGAAGACTTTAAGGCGCAGTCGTAGCGGCAGCACCACCTTGCGCTCAGCATGACTTGTCTCTTTTGCTAATGCAGGTATTTGATAAAGATTAAGCCAGTACAGGCTCTCTTTATCCATGGGCAGAGAATGCTGTGAGAGTAACATCAGCCGAATAACTCGCTGTTCATCGGGGAGAAGTTTCATCACCGGCGGCATAGCAAATACCGGTGTCCGGGTGAGCGTAGGTGACTGCATTATGTCCCCATCATCACTCCAGATCTGCACAATGGTCGGATTATCAGGGCTATTTTTGAGATTCAAGGTCTGGCTGCTTTCGCTAGCACTAAAGATAATGCGCGTTTTATCAATATTTACGACGGCAAAAGTAGAATGGGCGTAAAGCACACAGGCTAAAACCCACGCGTTACTGAAAGCTAACCACCACTTGCAACTGCGCATTGACTGTCCCTGCTGTAATTGTTTGTCCACTCAGTGCTTCAAGCGAAGCGGTAAAGTCACCGCTATACATGTTGCTGGTGCCGGAAGCGGCGAGCGAGGTCAGATCGGTATAGGCATACCATCCTCGCGTATTACCTGTACCGGTACTGGTGAGATCGGGTAACAGGTTAATGGGAGCACCGTTAGCGTCATAAATTTTGATGCCCACTCCGGATGCCACGCCACTGCTGCCGTATTGATTATCCAGCAGCCATGTCAGTCCGCCGCCGCTGGTGGTTAATCCCATTTGAGTGGCTTTAAGAACGGATGTTGCCTGATTAACAAGGAAGCCCATGGCGACATTGGCTGAACTTGTCGTTGACGTGCTAGTACTGGAATTCGCGCCAGATTCACATTGCAGCGTGACGGAAAAGGGGGCCTGGCTGCTGCCACCACCCGATAACGCCCCTACGCTAATCGTCGGCAACAACACTACCGAGGGATAATTTTTCACTTCACACAGTGCGCCGCGGACATAAGTAACGTTTTTGTAACTACTCCAGGCGGCAGGCCAGTTAGCGTAAAAGCCATACCAATAGCTAGCGCTGTCTTGCCCATCCCGCAGGCTATTAGTATCGAGCCCGGGTCCTTTAAAGGCGATATAACCGCGTGGCTGCGTCCAGATATCGGTATAGCGATTCGCCGCGGATGCATAGTAACTGGTCGAGCTGATTTTAAACATTTCATACAACACGTTGCTGAAGGCGCTGGCTGGGATATAAATGTAGGTGCCGTCGGAATACCAGTTGTCGGAAGTAAACTGACGTGATTTCCAGTAGCGACTGTAAAACTCCCCGGTAGCGAGATTGGTCATACGTACTGCCACATTTTTTGCCACGTCATAATAGGCCCCCTCTACTTCACTGCTGGCATACATACCGGCATACGGGCTATCACCATTCGTGGCATACATTTCGTACAGGCTGCCGGCATCAGTCACAGCGCAGCGATACAGGATCTGATTCGGGCTATAGTTCACACTGCTAGCCGATGAGAGAAAGCTACCCACAGAGCTGGCAAGCAGCGTCCCGGAGGGTTGAAACGTACTCCCGCTGTTGATACTGATTACAGACGGTAAGCCAAGATTGCCGGAGCAGGTATCACAAGCACCTGGCCAGGAACCGGCTGTATAACCGGCTGCCAGTGCGGCGGCAGAGAGCGACGAGGTGCTGGTCACCCGAATACAGTTCGCCCAGACCGTGGGAGAGTGGGCCAGCAGAATAATAAGCGCCAGCAGCCAGGTTTTAATTTTCACGTTTATGATTTCCTACATGTCCCGTCGAGATGAATAAGCGCCTGATGCACATGACCGGGGATTTGATAATTCACTAAGCAGTGGTTCGTATTGCCATTCCAACTAACTTTCAGGCTGCCTGAGGTATGCGGCACGCGGGCGTAGAGCTGGCTTCCCTGGCCAACGACGCCAATTAATGTGCCTTCGCTGTCGCGAACGTCAGCCCCCATAGGTGGCGTAATGCCCTCATTGAGTGAGATCAATACCGCGTTGCCGCGCAGCGTGGAAAATTTCACCTGACTCACCGCACCTGCATAAGGTACTACGCGCTGACTTCCCCCGCTTAACTCGGCATCCGCACGCATGTTTTTGCTATCGAGGGTGACGGTATTTTCACGATATGGGGTAAGCGACGGCAGCAAGGCATAACCATGGCTATCGATCACCGCACCCTGACCGTTCTGCACAACTGCACCTTGCGCACCGTCGGCATGAATCAAAGCAAAGGTGTCGCTGGTATACGGACCGGCCGTCAGTCCACCGCGATGCAAAAGCAGCGTACCGGAAGTACCCAGTCCGAGCTGGCGGTAATCATTACCTTGACCATAACTGGCGCGGAATGCCCCTACTCGGGTATTTTGCTGCAAATTACCACCGAAGGAGCTGGCCTCGCCCGTTGAATCGTTGTGGTAACGATCGGTACCGCCATACATCGAATAGGATAGGTCTCGCTGCTCACCAGCCGATCCGGTAAGTGAAACGGTGGAAGAGCGGCTGGTTTTTGACTGGTTATAGTTGTAGGCCACCGAAGAGAGGCCCGATCCCCAATCCAGCGGTAGAGAGATATTTAACGAAACGGTGTTTTCGGTATATTTCTGCTGGCGTGAAGCGTCTGCATTATCATTCACACTGATGATGTGACGTCCGCTGTTCCAGTACGTGCGTTGGCGCGCCACATTCACTCCAAAACTGATGGTTTTCCAGCTGGTGGTATAGCCGAGTTGTAGCTGAGTGATACGCGACTGATTGTTGTAATAGTCTGAACTACTGGCACTGAGACTGAGCAAGCCATACGCATCCAAAGATTGGCTTAGGGTTGCCGACAGTCGATTTCGTTGATTAAGCGTATCAGAGTCGTAATGAATTCCATTTTTGGCCTGGCGTCGTACGCCAAGTACATCCTGTAGATCGCGAAAGCCACTGGTGGAGTAGCGATAGGCAGCTAACACCAGATTCGTACCAGTGTGAAAGGTTTTGCTATAGCTTAATTCGGCGCGCCAGCCCGAAGTAGGGTGATTTTCCTCCACTTTGGCTTGGGAGAAGGTGGTGTTCATGCCTAAAGCACCCCATTGTGTCGCCCACACCCCACCCAGTAACCAGGCCTGATAACCTTGCGCCAGCCTGGAACCTGCCGTCGCTGTTATGCTGTTGCTCATGCCATGTTGTAAAACGCCTTCCAAAAAGCCGTTGTTCACCGAGTAATATTGGCGCACGCGTCCCATGGCTAAGGAATAATGCCAGTTACCCGGTCTGACAGAATCTGGAACGGAGGCATAAGGAACGGTGAATGTCGCCATCTTACCGTTTGCCTCAATCACCGTTACCTCAAAATCTCCCTGGCTGCGCGTGTTAAACAAATCATCAATGACAAAGGGGCCTGGCGGCACCACAGTTTCATAAACCACTTTATTTAACTGCTTCACCACTACGCGTGCGTTCGATGAAGCAATACCGTGAATTTCGGGTGCATAGCCTCGCCTGCCTTGCGGCCACATACGTTCATCCGTGGTTAACTTGATACCGTTAAAGGGCAGGCTGCCAAACAGATTGCTGTCGGTGTAGCTATCACCGATAGCAATTAAGCTGTTTAATTTTTCTAACGGACGTTGCACCCAGGTTCTAACGCTATTATAGCGATAGCTACTGCCACCGGTGCTGCTGCTCAGATAGCGTAAATTACTTTGGTGGCGTAGTTGCCAGTTCGCGATATTACTACCCGCAGTAATGCCACTCCATAAATATTGGTAGCGATAATCCGCACCACTGTTTTCCGTCCAGGTATAGTTGGTGTTATGACGCAGAAACAGAGCTGTCATACCTTGATCCCATTCAGACACTGGGACGTAGCCTCTGGGTTTACGATTAAGTGCAGTCATGGGCAGCGTAATATTTAGACGCAACGCCGCGGCGTCAAACTCCCAGTTTCCAAAGGACGTCCATGATGCAAGCGGATAGCAGGTGCGGGATAAGGGCGATGTCAGGGCAGATTTTATATGTAGCGTATCAATAAGTGACTTCGACAAGCAGGGCTCAGCGCGTTTATCTGCTTCTGAGGAGATAAACGTGATCTCTTCGCTGGAAACAATTAATTTATTGTTCAAATAGACATCAACAAGATATTGCCCCGCTGGCACGTCACTACGATTGAATTGATCAATGTTTTGACCAAAGGATGAGCCTTTGAACAGCGAGGGATCAAAATAGTATTCATCAGCATGTGCAGGATGAGACAAGCAGCCCGATACGCCGAAAAAGAATAAGTACAGCCGCAATTCACTGCGCGTCAATTGTATAGCTTTCACTTATTCTTGCCCCCTGATCGTTAATCGCATCGATATTCACCGCACCCACACCTTGTAAGCGTTTATTATTTTTGTGAAACCAACATGTTTGTCTGGCGAAGGGGGCTATCATTTCAGGTGTGCAAGAGTATTTTTCGGTGGATATGCGTACAGAAACAGCGACTATCGAGGCATACCAAGGCTGAGCATTATCTATTGTTATGCCATTCCCTTTAACGGCATCATAGACATCATGAACAGTTAATCCTTTTAGAATATTTTTTGGTTCGCCAATGGCGGTTGGACGATAAAAAATCTTCACTCTATTTCTCAGCATTACCGTCATTGCATTTTTCGCTGAATCAGACGTTAGATTGCTGGGGGGGATTTGCAGCATGTTGAACCAATAAAGCGTTTCTCTATCCTGTGGCAGAGCTGTTGTTTGGTTGAACATAATGCGTGATACTTGCCCAGCCTTGGGCTGAATGCGAAACACCGGCGGTGTAATAATAAAAGGGACGTTATTGATTTGCTGTGGCTGAGCGTCAATATCACCTTCATCAAACCATGACTGAATGACATACGGAATGTTATCGTCATTTTTAAACTGAATATCAATTGAGTGAGCGGAAGATGGATAGATAATACGGCTCCCCAATAACGTAACACTCGCCGTGGCATTCGCAGACGTCAATATCACTATCAGAAATAAAGATGAAAAAAGCGTGTGTAAAGACATACCAACGTTCTCATTGCATTAACTGAGAGCCCATTTCAATGGACTCTCATACTTTAACTACTGATAGGTGACGGCATATTGCATTGATGACTCAACCGTACCGGCGGTTGCGGCACTGGTTGCATAATATTGCGCAATATAATTTGCTGAAGCTTCCGTTTCATCGGCTGCCAACGTAAGGTCGCCATCACCGGTATAGCCACCGGTTAAATTGATTACAGCGTCTTTGCTGTCGACTAATTGAACTTCCACATTGGTCGCGCTGCCGGTATTGGTAAGGTTGCCATTAGCCGTGACGTTATTTCCCACAAATACCGTAGAGACTTTTGTTGACGTCGTTGAGCTGCCGGTACAGCCGGATAGACCTACGGTGAATGAAGTCTGGCCTGCTGTATCGCCGCTTTTCGCCAGTTCTGATTTACTGACGGTTGGCATTAGAACGACAGGCGAGGCCGCATTTCCATTTACCGCAATCGAACAGGTTTCATCAGACACTTCGCCCTGAAAGTTAATTGTATTCTCCGATGCGGCAATCGCCGATGATGAAAAGAGTAAACCGCTTAGTAACCGGACTAATAGTTTATTTTGCGCATGCATTGTGTCATCCTTTTTACAAAGTTATAGAAGTGTATCTTGATTAACGTGTCACCAGATTTTAATTTATATAAACGATACAGTGGATGCTGATATCATTAGGCAGAATGATCGGCTAGAGTTTTTTGAAAAATTTGGCGTCATCCTCCCTGTGAAAAGTGTGAAAGTTCATGAGAAGACTTCTGGCATGAATTAATTTCGCTGCCTTAATCACTGCAAAAAGTGAGTCAATCAGCCATAACTTTCCTGCCACAGTAAAAGGCTCGATGCTTTTTTAACATTCAGTTTTCTCAGCGCATTGTCTCGTTGAGAGTAATAAGTTTTCCGCTTTGCACCCTCCAGGTATTGTAAAGCATCACACTGTAGACTTAACTGAAGCGCTTTATATTCTCCAGCCGTAATGCTCGGGCTGTTTTTATAAACATTAACCGGCGTTTTTAAATTGGGCCACGGGTATTTACTTAACGCAGTAATATCAAGAATACGTATCCTTCCACTGTTTGTATTTTCAAGAAATTTTGCCAGTGGCATACATCGTGATGAACTCACTAAAACCACATTTCCCTGAGGAAGTGTAAACTCGCCGGTGCCATTCACCACATGCACTAATGAGTGCACATCCAGCTTTACAAAATGGCAATATCTGGCAGGCGCGGGCAGGCTTGGCTTAAAGGTTGCAATAAAATGTCTTAACCCCACATTAAAGTAATGGTCCTGTTCTGGGAATGTTTTGATATTCATGATTATTCTGGCGTCCCTGATATATTTCGATCTCAAGAATAAAAAGCAACGTTGAATTCAACGTCTGCTAAGTGAGCAGATGCTCCTTCCCATGGACCATGATAATAGCGCGATGTTACTACCCATTTAGATTAGTTTGCTCGCATTCACGGCATGTCCATAATTCTACATAAAAATCAGCGCATCTAAATGACAACATTTCTACCCAATCTTTAACACCATGTTTAGCTAAGTGTATATTGACTTTTTTATTTATATTAGGTTGCGAGAGTTCACATGTCGCTCTATAGTCAAAAAAGAGGCGGCTGTTCGCATAATATTATATTTACTAACAGGACTTTATTCAGGCATGACGCCATAGAAGTTCTTCTGCAGCGAGTAACCATGGAAAATAAAATTAGAGTTTTTGAGGCACTTAATAAGTTATATTTAGACAATGCAGCAAACCCTTTGCTTAATGCAGCAATTCACAAACATAGCGAAATGATAACGGAAGAGTTCAAACGCAAAAGCCATTTCTATAAATTTATCTTTAAGAATAACCGCTTTCTGGTTGCGACGGTAACGGCTTCACAGTTTTACATTAACGAAGAAGCTTGCTTCTCCGATGTAAAGGCCGAATGTCTGAAGTTTGGTCTTGTCAGCGCCAATACCATTTCAAGTCTCCTTACTTTGATGAGTGTTAGTGGCAGAATTAAAATGAAAGTGAGCAAGAAGGATAAAAGAAAAATGCGTTATTTTTTGACTGAAAAAGGCGCAAATGATTCAATAAGTCTAATTAACACAATGACAAGTGCTCTTGATATCCTGAGCGGAAAGAAGCGCTCTCATCACATTTCACTTGATAATATTGCGCAATATTTTTCACGGTATTCGGAAATCTATAAAGCAGGCTTTTTTATTATAAATTTAGTTCCTGACGCTCATCTTTTTATCGACAAGGATTCAGGGCATATGGTCATGCTGAATTTATTCAATATTGGCAATAAGCCTAAAAGAGAAGATTGCAAGGAGGGCGCGCTAACGCGCATCTCACGGGAGTGCAGCGTCTCACGTTCTCATCTGAGAAATATTTTCATCGAAGCAGAAAAGAATAATATGATAAATTATGATCCGAAAAGCGGTGAGGTTGAAATACTCGATAGGTTTAAAAAGATGTTTTACACTTATATGTCTTATTATTTTGCTTTTGTCCAATATGGTCTGCAAAGTGAGTGAAATTTGTGAATTTGGCGTAAGTATTTATTTTTTCCAAAGATAGGACACTAAGCCAGAAACCGATGATTACGTTAATCAGGGCTGCAACACAGCCCTGATTGTTATCGCCTTACAACTTATCTTATGTTGTACTTGGTCTAAGCGTTTTTATCTTTCCCTTGCAGTGCAGAATGATACTTTTCAAAATACTGCTCCATCATCTTTCTTAATGACTTACCGATTGCGGCGTACTCATATTCATTCAAATTAGCCAGAGATATACGTCCTGCAGGTTTAAGGCTACCAAATCCGGTACCTGGAAGCATGACGATGCCGGTCTCTTCTGCAATGTGGAAAAGCAAGTCGGTTGGGTTGAGGGTTTTATTTACCCAATCGGCAAAGTCATCGCCGTAAACCTGACGAGATATTGCCTCTAAATCCAACAGCGTGTAGTAATCTACAGCCTCTTCGGTATCAATATGCGTTATTCCCAGCTCACGGTAGAGCACGGCCTGACGGCGGCGGATCACTTCCGATACAGCGGCTTTATAACCGTCCTCCCCATCCATCAGAGCGAATAGACTGAACAATACCATCTGCACTTGTTGCGGAGTCGATAAGCCGGCAGTGTGATTGAGGGCTACGCTTCGGCTATCCGCCACAACCCGGTCAAGAAATCGTAAAGCGGGAACGTCTGGCGTAAGGGAACCATAGCGCTGCTGCAGACGATGATGTTCTGCATCGCTAATATTTCTCAGTTTGTCATCCAGAATATTGTTCTGGTGGGTGGCGATCACCCCCAAACGCCAACCCGTTGCACCGAAATATTTTGAGAATGAATAGACTAAAATGGTGTTCTGCGGGCAGGTAGCAAACAATGATTTAAAGTTATTCGCAAAGGTACCGTACACATCATCCGTGAGAATGATTAAATCGGGACGCTGCTCAACAATTCTCGCCATTTTATCCAGGGTGCGTTGATCCATTTTCACTGAGGCAGGATTGCTTGGATTGACGCAGAAGAAGATTTTAATAGCCGGGTCGAGCAGTTTCTCTAACTCTTCATCGGGATATTGCCAGTTATCTTCCGGCGACGCATTAATCATCACGCTTTCAAGCCGGTAATCCTCCAAATGCGGTATTTCAATATAAGGGGTAAAAATGGGCGCGCCCATTGCGACTTTATCACCTGCGGTAACCAAACCATTTGTGCGAAGAGTATTAAAAAGGTAGGTCATCGCGGCCGTACCTCCTTCCACCGCAAACAGTTCAACGTCCTCAGCCGAAATCAGGCCGCCAACCATTTCTTTGACGATATACTCGCGGGTGATTTTTTCACTAAGCGACAACATACGTGGTGGAACCGGATAATTGCAGCCCAGAATACCTTCCACCATCTCATGTAAAAAATCGGAAGCGGAAAGCCCCAGCTGATCACGGACATAGCTTACGGCCCTCGACAAAAATGCAACGCCTGGTTGCTCATGGCCGCGAGAAAGAAATGCGTCGAAACGTGCCTCAATACCTTCAATGCGCGGTATACCTCCAATGCCATGCGGCAAATAAGAGAAGGATCGCTCCGCCTCTTCTGTGGCAAATAATCCAAGACGCCAGAAAGCACGGCGGGGCAAGGTCGCGATGAAGTTAGGATTGCCTCTACCTGCATTAAGCATCATGCGGTCGGGTTTACCGGAGGCGAGTTGTATCAGGGCGTCTTTGAGTTCGAAGGGACTGAGTGAAGCATATTTTTCGTAAGGGTTAGACATGGTAAATCTCTCCAGATCAGGAAGCATTTCATTGTCATACCAGCGCGACGATAAGCGGGCCAAGCAGGGTGAGAAACACATTTGCCAACCCGTATGTCACGGCAAAGGGGGCGGTAGGAATGGCATTGCCCGCCTTATCGAGAATTTCACCAAAAGCGGGATTCGCACTTCGCGTGCCAGACAAAGCCCCGGCAAAAATCGCCGTATTGTCATAGCGCAACAAATAGCGACCAATAAATAACGTGATCATTAGGGGGAGGACAGTCACGACAATGCCGATCAGGAAAATAGAGATGCCGTTATTTCGCACGGTCTCGACGGCTTGCAGGCCCGACTGTAAGCCCACCACCGCAACAAACCCCGCCAGCCCTAAATCACGCAGCAAACCCGATGCGGGCAAAGGCATATTTCCCATTAGTGGTTTTCGTGCCTGATACCAGCCAAACAGCAGGCCGGACAGTAGCGCTCCGCCGCCGCTGCCCAGCGTTAAAGGTACTGAACCAACACGCAACACCAGCAATCCCAGCAACAGGCCAAAGGTCAGGCCAAAACCGTGAAACATCAGATCTGTTTTTGGACTTTTCAGCAACACCGGACCGGCTAGCGTCACCGCACGCTGAATGTCCTGTTCGCTACCGTACAGCGTTACTACGTCATTACGCTCAATGACAGCATCATCTTTGAAGGGCAACACCACATCACCCCGTTTAAGTGCGGTGACATAAATACCGTGCCGGACGTCGCCCGAAATCTGTTTGCGCAGTTCATCCACCCTTTTTCCCATCAGCGCGGGGTTGGTTAGTAAGACTTCGGAGGTTTTCATCGTCATCTCCGGCCCATCCTCCGCATCCAGCTCTGTGCCTAGCGAGGGAGCAAGTGCAACGATCCCTTTGCGTCGACCCACCAATAACAGGATATCGTTCTCGTTGAGCACCATGTCAGGCGTGACAGCAATGACTTTATCGTCACGTTTAATGCGTTCGAGCGTGACAGGAAAATTTGATTGGGCCAACGCTTCAACCTCCGCCACGCTCTTGCCTGCGGCCGGTCCCACCCGGAATACCCTTCCCACCAGCTCGGGGAGTGCAGGGACCTGACCAGGCGCCAGAATGGTTGCGCCGTGCATCATTTCCTGTTCGGCTTTTATCGCGTCCTCGCGAATGGATCGGCCCATTATTTTCGGCAGAATGTTAACGCAGATGATGATGGCGCCCAGCGAGCCGAAGATGTAGGTGACCGCGTATCCCACCGCCACATTGCCTTGCATCTGCTGAAGTTGTGCGGGATCTAAATTCAGTTTAGCGATGGCGGCACTGGCCGTACCGATGATGGCTGATTGTGTCAGCGCCCCTGCCGCAATGCCTGCCGCAATGCCTTTGTCCAGCGCGAAGAGTTTGGCCATCACGACCAGGGTGGCTAAGGATGATATGACCAGAACTAACGCCAGAGCAATTTCACGCAATGTTCGTCGACCTAATGAGGAGAAGAACTTTGGTCCACTTTCAAAGCCCACAGCGTAAATAAACACGGCAAAAAGAACGTTTTTGATTCCACTGTCAATGGTAATTCCTACCTGGCTTATCAGCACGGCGATAAGCAAAGCGCCTGCAACGCCGCCAAGTTGAAATGCACCCAGTTTAAATTTGCCAATCCATGTGCCTATCGCGAGAGAAAGGAAAAGCGCCAGTTCCGGTGACAGACGAAAAACTTCTTGAATCAAATTCATAGAAGAATATCCTGCAGTTCGGTTCTTGAAATTCGGGCATATTTATCCGCCCGCTGAGTGGTTTATCAGTGGTAAAGAAACGTCAATATGTAACACCTTAAATAGGTTAGCTTTAGATTTCACTTTGGCAAACTTGATAACTAAAATACTTCCTAAAAAAGAATTAACGTGCGATAAGTCGTTTAACTATCAGTAAAAATCTGAGAGAAATAATTCTCTCACGCTCCGTTTTTATTTACATTTTATTACCTTATGCTGACTTTTTATTGTCATATGATTTATCCGGTTAAATAGCCGTGTTGCAAATATCTCTGCTATCGACTACCGTGAAAAAAAAGGTAATCCAGGTATTTTCAAATGCAGAACATTGGAAAAAACCTGAAGTGTTCCATATTATAAATATCTCTATACAAGAATGATGCGGCAACTCGTCAAGAGGACGTTTCATCAACTTACTCACAACACAGTGAAATATGAGGTAGTTATGTCCGTGGAATCGTTAAACGATATCTCAAAAGATTTATCCGCCTTTGTTGGAACGCATTTTGTCTACACCTACGATAATGGATGGAAATATGAGTGGTATGCGCGCAACGACACAACGTGTGATTATCGTATCCACCAGGGAATGGTAGGTGGCCGATGGGTAACCCAGCAAAAGATGAATGCCGTACAGTTCGCCCCAGGTATTTATAAAGTAGACTGGCACGAACCGACAGGAACCTGTGTAAGCCTATTATTTGATCTCGAAAGAAAACTTATTCATGGTACTATTTTCTTCCCTCAATGGATTGCCGGTGAAGGACAGCACCCTGAAAAAACGATTTGTTATCAAAACGAATTTATTGAAGATATGCATCGTTTTCGCGATGAAGGTCCGGCTTACCCTTATGTGATTATTCCGGAATTTGCTAAAGTCACCTATATGAAAAATGAAGGGCCTGATAATGATGCTGTTATTAATATGCCTCCAGGTCAACTTCCGAGTGATTTCTTCGAAGGGAAATAAGCGGTGCTTGCTTTATAAAGGTGTTTGTGCCGAAGGTATTAAATGAACGGACAGCCTCTGGCATTAAGCAGTAATGCCAGAGGCTGTCCGGTTGAGAATGCGTTAACGGCTTATACCACTTATCGTTAGTCTCACGAAAACGATATCTAGCGGATTTTCAGGCGGTTAAACACCGGAATCGCTCAATGTTGCGCGAACATGAGGCAGACACTCAGGATAATTTTGTTGTATAAACTCAATCATTTTTTCCCGGACGAGGCAGCGCAAATCCCAGGCCGTGGGGGAGTTTTGTGCCGTCATCAGTAATCTTATCGTCATGGTTTTATCATTGGTATCGGTAACCTGAAGCACCTGTGTCTGTTGATCCCAAAGTTTTGTTTCACTGAGTACTTTTTCAAAATGTTTGCGCAGGGGATCTAACGGCATGGAATAATCCACATAAAGAAAAACAGATCCTAATATTTGTGCATTATTACGCGTCCAGTTCTGGAAGGCATTTTCTGTAAAGTAGGTAATAGGCAACACCAGGCGGCGCAGATCCCAGATACGCACCACAACATAAGTCAGGTTGATCTCCTCAATCCAACCCCATTCATTTTCAACCACCACCGCGTCGTCAATTTTTATCGGTTGCGTAAACGCTATCTGAATTCCGGCAAATAAATTGACCAGCGACTTCTGAAGAGCAAAGCCAATGATTATCCCGGCAACGCCGGCGCCCGCAAGGATAGTCGTGCCGAATTTACGCACCCCCGGAAAACTAAGTAGGATCAGAGTAAGACAGAATGATACCAGTAATACTATAGCGACTTTTTTAACATAGATTATTTGAGTGCGAATTTTTCGCGCGCGGAGATTGTTTGAAAGGTTAATGTCATAGCGTATAAAGAGCATATCCTGCGCGACATTAGTCAACCGGATTAAAATGGAGCAAAATGATAATATAATAAAAATGTTGGTCGTGGTCGTAATAAAGGCAAGGGAGTCTGGGTGAATGTTAATATAATTAACCCCGACATTGATTAACAGCAAGGGAATGAAGAGAAACAGCGATCCGCTCAGATGTTTTTCGAGTGATTTGAATAGCTTTCTGTCACGGCTCTGCCAGTAGCGGATAAACCTGAGAAGTATAAACCGCGCCAGAAAACCCAGAGCGAGCGAGAGCGTGACGAGCAATACAGCAGGCACCCATACTGGAGCACCAGATAACTCACCAAATATTAGTGGCATTCTTTTCCCTTATATTCAGCCAACAACCTTTAGCTGTCAGGTAATTCATAAAAATTCAGTAACCGTTGTCTTTCCGGTTATCTGCGAATGACATGTTTAACGCACGTTAGTTTAGGAAGAATTTAAACATCCGACTTCCCCGACAGGTAAAAAAACCGCGCACAATGACGGTTTTCTAAGGGGGATGCTAGCGCAACTCACTGAAATATATGATGACGGCTTCTTTTATTCTCGGGCTAGTAGGACCACTCTTAAAGTGGCCGCAAGCACAACGCGAGGTCATTTACATAAAACCCTGACCCAACGCTTTCTACCGCAAACAGTTTTACTCCTGCACACGCTCAAATGTGGCAATTACCCGGTCAATATGCTTCTTCATCGCGGCTCTGGCTGCTTTAGCATCCCGTTTTTCTAGCGCCGAGAGAATCTCCATATGCTCCGTTTCTGAGACGAGCGGCATATCGCTCGGCGTGTAGTGCGCCTGCAACATGCGGAACATACTGCCATAGCGATGACCGAGCAGATGGCCGATGATAAAGCCGTAGGCGGGATTGCCACTCGCCTGGGCGATGCGAATGTGGAATAAACGGTCGCCGGGATGGGTGCGCGACTGCGCACGGTTATCTTCACAGTTTTGCCGATACGCTGCGCGGATGAGGGCCAGCTCCTGATCGCTGGCATGCACGGCGGCAAGCGCAGCGGCCTCTGGCTCAATCAGGCGGCGCGCCTGCAGCAGCGAGAAAGGCGGCAGTTCGGTGGAGAAATCCAGCTTTATCCCCAGTTCATCGTCGGGTTCCTTCCACTGATCGCGCCCGGCTTGCATCATCACCGGTTCCTGCGTAGTGGAACGTGCTTTCACAATCACGCCATTGCCCACTTTCACATCTACCAAGCCAATCACTTCCAGAGCGATTAGCGCTTCACGCACCGATGCGCGACTAACTTGTAGCTGCTCTGCCAGCTCGCGCTCCGCTGGCAGACGGCTGCCGGGAGGAAATTCATTGTTATCGATAAGTTTGATCAGCTGGTCAGCTATTTGTCTGTAAAGCCTGGGGTTTTCCATCTTTTTTATCGGCATCGCACTGCTACCTGTCTACATAAATTAAGTGATCGGATGCACAAATAATCATCAGCACACTTGTCAATGTTACGCAATTGTCAATAAAACGTAATGCGTCAGCGAAAAAGTTGCCAGCGTTATTTTGCTAACCCGGAAGGGCAAAACTCACTTTTAATGGCCTGACCATTAGATCTTTGGACCAGAGGAAATGCAATGAATTTATCCGGAAAACGCGTGTTAATCACCGCCGCCGGGCAAGGCATCGGCCTGGCCAGCGCGCGTTATTTTGCGCAGCAGGGCGCAAAGGTTATTGCCAGCGATATCAACCTTGCCGCGCTGCAGGATCTGCAAGGTATCCGCGCTTATCAGCTGGATGTGACCGATCGCCAGGCAATTCGCGCAGCGGCGCAGGAGCTCGGCACGCTCGATGTGCTGTTCAACTGTGCAGGTGTTGTACACAGCGGCAGCCTGCTGGCGTGCAGCGAAAAGGAGTGGCAGTTCGCGCTCGACCTCAACGTCACGGCGATGTTTCACATGATTCAGGCCTTTCTGCCGGGGATGCTGCAACAGCAGCAGGGCTCGATCATTAACATGTCATCGGTGGCATCCAGCGTAAAAGGCGTAGTCAATCGCTTTGCCTACAGCGCGACCAAAGCGGCAGTGATTGGCCTGACACGCTCGGTAGCGGCGGATTACATCGGTGAAGGGATTCGCTGCAACGCCATCTGCCCCGGCACGGTCGATTCGCCTTCGCTACGCCAGCGCATCGCCGCGCAGGCACAGGCGGAAGGCCGCACGGAGGCGGAAGTGTATGACGCCTTTGTCGCGCGTCAGCCGATTGGCCGTATCGGCACCACAGAGGAGATCGCTTATCTGGCGGCCTATCTGGCCTCCGATGCCAGCGCTTATATCACCGGCACCGCACAGATTATTGATGGCGGCTGGAGCAACTAACAGGAGTGCAGTCATGAAATTATTACGAGTGGGCGAGCCGGGAAAAGAGCGTCCGGCAATGCTGGACCAACAGGGTGAACTGCGCGATTTGTCGCACTTTGTCGATGACATCGCTGGCGATGCGCTGCTACCTGCCGAACTGGAAAGGCTGCGTCAGCTGCCGCTCAGTGAACTGCCTAAAATCAGCGGCCAACCGCGCATTGGTGCCTGCGTCGGGCGTATTGGCAAATTTATCTGTATTGGCCTGAACTATGCCGATCACGCCGCCGAAACCGGTGCTGACATCCCGCAAGAACCGGTGGTGTTTAGCAAATGGACCAGCGCCGTGGTGGGACCAAACGATACGGTGCGCATTCCTCGCGGTTCGGTGAAAACCGACTGGGAAGTCGAGCTGGGCGTAGTAATCGGTAAAGGCGGTAGCTATATCGCCGAAGCGGATGCGCTGTCGCATGTCGCAGGCTACTGCGTGGTCAACGACGTTTCTGAACGTGAATATCAGATTGAACGCGGCGGCACATGGGACAAAGGCAAAGGCTGCGACACCTTTGGTCCGATCGGCCCGTGGCTGGTGACTGCTGATGAAATCGCCGATCCGCAGCAGCTTAATTTGTGGCTGGAGGTGGACGGCAGGCGCTATCAGAACGGCAACACCCGCACCATGATCTTCACGGTTGCGCAGATCGTTAGCTATCTCAGTCGGTTTATGAGTTTGCAGCCGGGCGACATCATCTCAACCGGCACACCGCCAGGCGTGGGGATGGGACAAAAACCACCGGTTTATCTGCGTCCGGGGCAGGTCATCCGGTTAGGCATCGCCGGGCTTGGCGAGCAGCGTCAACTCACCGAGGGCAGCGAACAATGACCAGACTTACCGCATTGCGCGTCGAAGACATCCGCTTTCCTACCTCCGAACAGCTCGACGGTTCGGATGCGATGAATCCGGACCCGGATTATTCTGCCGCTTACGTCATCATCGAGACGGATAACGCGGCGATCAGCGGACATGGTCTGACTTTTACCATTGGACGCGGTAATGAAATTTGCTGTGCGGCAATACGCGCGCTGGAGCACCTGATTGTTGGTCGCCAGCTGGAGTCAATCACCGCCGATATGGGGCAGTTCTGGCACGACATCACCAGTGATAGCCAGCTGCGCTGGATCGGCCCGGATAAAGGCGCGATTCATCTGGCGACCGGCGCAGTAGTCAACGCAGTATGGGATCTGTGGGCCAAATCGGAAGAGAAGCCGCTGTGGCGGCTGGTGGCTGATATGTCACCGCAGGAGTTGGTGCGCTGCATCGATTTCCGCTACCTCACTGACTGCATCACGCCGGACGAAGCGCTGGCATTGTTGACGGCGCAGCAGGCTGGCAAAGCGCAGCGCATCCGTGAGCTGGAGCAGCACGGTTATCCCTGTTACACCACCTCGGCAGGCTGGCTCGGTTACGACGACGACAAACTGCGTCGCCTGTGCCAGCAGGCAGTCGATGCCGGATTCTCACACATCAAGCTGAAAGTTGGACGTGACCTCGAAGATGATATTCGCCGCGTGCGCATTGCGCGTGAAGTGCTGGGACCGGATCGCCAGTTAATGATCGATGCCAACCAGGTGTGGGAAGTGAATGACGCGATTGAGTGGGTGCAGCAGCTGGCCTTCGCGCGACCGTGGTTTATCGAGGAACCTACCAGCCCGGATGATATCGAAGGGCATCGCAAAATCCGCCAGGGCGTCGCGCCGGTGAAGGTGGCAACCGGTGAGATGTGCCAGAACCGCATCATCTTCAAGCAGCTGATTATGCGTGAAGCGATTGACGTAGTGCAGATCGATGCCTGTCGCCTCGGCGGCGTTAATGAAGTACTGGCGGTAATGTTAATGGCAGCGAAATACCAGTTGCCGGTGTGCCCGCATGCCGGCGGCGTTGGACTGTGCGAATACGTCCAGCACTTGTCGATGATCGACTTCGTTTGCATAGCCGGCAGCCATCAAGGCCGGGTCATCGAGTATGTCGATCATCTGCACGAGCATTTCTTACATCCTTGCGAAGTGCGCGGCGCTGCCTATATGCCGCCTAGTGCGCCCGGCTTCTCTATCGAGATGTATCCCGCCTCGCGCGAGAAATACCGCTATCGCGCGCAGGGAGGCTGAGGTGCGAATCGACGCTCATCAGCATTTCTGGCGCTATGACGCGGTGGACTATCCGTGGATCGCGGAATCCATGACGCGCCTGCAACAGGATTATTTACCCGATGACCTCGCGCCGCTGCTGGCGCAACGGCAGCTGCAGGGCTCAATTGCCGTTCAGGCGCGGCAGTGCGTGGCGGAGACGCAGCAGCTGTTGCAGTGGGCGCAGCAGCACGCGGCAACGCAGGTGGTTGGCTGGATTGACGTCAGCGCCGCGCACCTGACGGCGCAGCTGGAAGCATTGCAGCATCCGCTGCTGCGAGGGTTCCGTCATCAGGTGCAGGATGAACGCGATCCCGCCGCATGGCTACGGCAACCGCGTGTGGCGAGCGGCATCCGTCTGCTGCAGCAGCGTGATTACGTGTGGGAAATGCTGCTGACCTGGCGGCATCTGGCGGACGCTACCCGGTTTGCCGCACAGCACGACCGTCACTGGCTGGTGCTCGATCACCTCGGCAAACCGGATATTGCGCGCGGCGCGCAGGCGTGGGGCGAACAAGTGGCGGAACTGGCCGCAATGCCGCACGTGGTCTGCAAATTATCGGGGCTGGTGACTGAGGCGCCGCAAGGCCAATGGCACAGCGCGCAGCTGCGGCCCTTTATCGATGAGGCGCTGGCGCGTTTCGGTCCGCAGCGCCTGATGTTTGGCTCAGACTGGCCCGTCTGCCTGCTGGCAGCGGAGTACCACGCGGTGGCGCAGCTGATTGAAGACGCAATCGCTGAGCTTGCAACCGACGAACAGGCCGCCATTTGGGGCAACACGGCGGCGCAGGTATATAGCCTGACAGGAGAGAAGCATGAATCTGTTTTTGCAGGATAAAGTGATTATTGTCACCGGCGGCGGATCGGGCATTGGTGCCGCCATCTCACGACTGCTGGCGGAAGAGGGCGCCATTCCGGTGATCGTCAGCAACGCACAGCCCGATGAGATGTGGCTGGCCGGCTTGCGCGCGCTGCAACCGCAAACCGAAGTGCTGCTTGCCGATCTGTGCGATGAGCAGAACTGCCAGCGTGCGGTTGAGGCCGTGCAGCAGCAGTTTGGGCGCATCGATGGGCTGGTGAACAACGCGGGTGTCAACGATGGCGTCGGGCTGGAAGCGGGGCGCAGCGCCTTTGTCACCTCGCTGGAAAAGAATCTCATCCACTATTACCAGATGACGCATTTCTGCCAGCGCGCGCTGGAAAACAGCGGCGGTGCGATCGTCAATATTGCTTCGAAAACGGCACTGAGCGGACAGGGCGGCACCAGCGGCTACTGCGCGGCCAAAGGCGCGATTCTGGCACTGACGCGGGAGTGGGCGGTGTCACTGCGCAGCAGCGGTGTGCGGGTCAACGCCGTGGTGCCCGCCGAAGTAATGACGCCGCTGTATGAACGCTGGATCGGCACTTTTGCCGATCCGCAGGGCGAACTGGCGAAAATCACCCAGCGGATTCCACTCGGCCAGCGCATGACCACGCCAGAGGAGATCGCTAACACCGTGGTGTTTTTGCTGTCGTCGCGCGCTTCACACACTACCGGCGAGTGGCTGAGCGTTGATGGCGGCTATCTGCATCTCGATCGGGCGCTGTTATGAGCGGCGCAACCGAACGCTACGCTCTGGCGCTGGATCTGGTGGACGAGGCGGACAAAATTGCCGAATACCAGCGCCTGCATCAACGCA
Source organism: Candidatus Pantoea floridensis (assembly GCF_900215435.1). Classification (NCBI taxonomy): domain Bacteria; kingdom Pseudomonadati; phylum Pseudomonadota; class Gammaproteobacteria; order Enterobacterales; family Erwiniaceae; genus Pantoea; species Candidatus Pantoea floridensis. The sequence goes on along the minus strand of NZ_OCMY01000002.1, from coordinate 454,577 downwards.
TCTGGCCAGAAGTGGCGCAGCATCTGCGCCAGCACGGCGTCATCAATATGGAGATTTACCGCCTTGGTACCCGACTTTTTATGGTGATGGAGGTGAACGAACGGTTTAACGCGCAGGATGTTGCTCAGGCCGCTGAGCAAAATCCGCATATTCAGCGCTGGGAAGCGCTGATGTGGCAGTTTCAACAGCCAACGCCCTGGACGCCAGAAGGGGAAAAATGGGTGGCGATGGCGCGAATATTCTCTTTGCAGGACCAATAACAACACTTACCGACTGTACCCTACGAGGATATAACCATGTCTACACAACGCGTCGAGACGCCAGAAAACATTGGCGTCGGGGGAACTATTAGTCTGCGCTGGGCGTTCATGCTGATTACTACCCTGTTTTTTATGTGGGGCGTGTCATACGGCCTGCTGGATGTTCTTAATAAACACTTTCAGGAAACGTTAAGCGTTACCAAAGCCCAATCGGGATTATTACAGGCGGCCTATTTTGGTGCCTATTTTATCATCGCGCTGCCGGCCGGTTATTTTATGCGTCGTCATGGCTATAAGGCTGGCATCCTGGCGGGATTATCGCTGTACGCCCTTGGCGCGCTGCTGTTTGTGCCGGCGGCGATGGTCAATAATTTCTCGGTATTTCTGTTTGCGCTGTTCGTGCTTGCCTGCGGGCTTGGCTGCCTGGAAACCGCGGCTAATCCGTACGCTACGGTACTGGGCGATGCCAACGGCGCCGAGCGTCGTCTCAATCTGGCGCAATCTTTTAATGGTCTTGGGCAGTTTGTCGGGCCTATGATTGGCGGCTCGCTGTTCTTCACCCACGCCAGCCAGGAAGCCGCGCAGGACAGCGTCAAAATGACCTATGTGGTGATTGCGTGTGTGGTTATCGCTATCGCGCTGTTATTTAAGCGTACCGCGTTACCGGATATTCGTGAGGCCGCCAGCGAGCATGTGCAGCAGCCCGGTGCCACGCTATGGCAGCAAAAACATTTTGTCGGCGGGGTGATTGCGCAATTCTTTTATGTTGCCGCTCAGGTTGGGGTAGGTGCCTTCTTTATTAACTACGCCACCGAGCACTGGCATGGCGTGACCAATCAAAGCGCGGCTTATATGCTTTCGGTTGCGATGATCTGCTTTATGCTGGGACGTTTCTTTTCCACCTGGCTAATGGGCAGAGTTAAACCAGCGGCGATGCTGGCGGCCTACGCGCTGATCAACATCGTCCTGAGCGCCATTGTGATGTTAGGCGCAGGCGATGTCTCCGTTATCGCGCTGATCGCCATCTTCTTCTTTATGTCCACCATGTTCCCCACCATCTTTGCTATGGGCGTGAAAAATCTCGGGCAATCCACTAAACAGGCCAGCTCGTTTATGATCATGGCGATTGTGGGTGGTGCAATTATGCCTTACTTCATGGGGCTGATTTCTGACCACGTCAGCACGGCCGTGGCTTACAGTTTACCGCTGCTGTGTTTTGTCGTGGTGTTGGTTTATGCGCTGAGGCAGCGGAGACATTCATAATGACGTCTTCACGTTAGCTTGCGAGGCTGATAAGAGCAGGGCAAGGGCGATGCTGCGGGATCGCCCTTACATGCCGCCAGGCAGGAGTAAAGCAGGCGTGTTTGGCTTAGAGCGGGTAGCAAAATGAAATTAGCAATAACAGTTTGTTAATTGTTATGTTATAACATTTACTTTGACATATAAGGTTAATGTTATGAAAATTAAGAAGTCATTAGTCGTTGTGGGATTAGTATTCAGTTCACACGCCTTTTCACATGCCCATCATTCACACGGTGCGCCACTCACCGCGACAGAGGTGAGTGCGGCAAAAGGTATTTTTAATGATGGCGATATCAAAGACCGACCGCTCTCTGACTGGGATGGCGTATGGCAGTCTATCTATCCATATGCCAAAGATGGCAGTTTGGATCCGGTTTTCCGCAAGAAGGCGGAAGCCGATCAACGAAAATCATTTGAGGATATTAAGCATTACTATTTGAAGGGCTATGCCAGCAATATTACAGATATTGGCATTGAAAACGGGATGATGGAATTTACCGCCAATGGAGAAGTTAACGCCTGTAAATATACTTATAAAGGGTACAAGGTCCTCAATTACGTATCAGGAAAAAGAGGCGTTCGCTATCTTTTCGAATGTACCGATAACAAAAGCGCAGCCCCTAAATTTGTGCAATTTAGCGATCATATTATTAGTCCGAGAAAATCATCGCACTTTCATATTTTCACCGGCAACGTATCACAAGATGCGCTCTATAAAGAGCTGGAGAATTGGCCAACATTTTTCCCCTATCAGCTGACCAAACAGGAAATTGTTGATGACCTAATGCATCACTGATCCCTCAGGGATAAAGGATGCTTTCGTCGCTGGTAGGCTATGAGCCGGACTCTGACGTCCGCTTCTTAACGCGAGACATCAAGAAAAGGGTGAATAGAGGCTACGTTCCATTAATAACAGCCTGTTCCACTACAGGCTGTTTTGCATCTAGCCATGAAACGTTGCTCACAAACATCCTGTATGCAGCTTTGTGTCAGCGGCCTGGTGGTTTATTAAGGTATTTCATCTGAAAACCGTGCGCTAATCGCATCGCGTTCATACCCCTGCGGTTGCGTCAAAATCTGGTATAAATCTGGCCGACGACCGTGGATCCAGCGGCGTCCAGTACTCATTGCCAGCAGGGTCAAATCCAGCTCAGCGCTGACCATGGCATCTTCAGCGGCCCAGGTTTCCTCAATCACTCTTCCATAGGGATCCAGGATCATCGCATTGCCGGTGCGTACTTCGTCGTCATCGGCGCCTACACCGTTACTGAAAAGAAGGAACAATCCGTTGTCATGCGCGCGTGCGGGCAGCCATCGCATTAACCATTCCCGGCCGCTTTGGCCTCTGAATGCCGCAGTGATTTCATCTTTACGCGTTTCCCGTTCCGCCCACAAATCGAGAGGAATCGGCTTCATCGCATGCGGGCTACGGGAATCAGTACCGCCGGTTTGATGGGGGGCGAGCAGGATATCCGCACCCATCAATGCCGTTGCACGCACGTTTTCCACCAGATTATTGTCCCAGCAAATTAAGATGCCTACTTTTACCCCCCATGGTGTTTCAAATACCGTAAACCCGTCGCCGCTGCTGATTGCGGGATGTTCGAAAGCGTGAAGTTTACGGTGCGTGTGCAATGATCCATCTGGCATACAGGCAACGTAAGCATTATAGAGTTGGCCATCCTCGGCTTGCTCAATAAGCCCCGCGCCAATAAGCATTTGATGCTTAATCGCCAGAGAACGGATTAACATCAGGGAAGGGCTGGTTTCAACCGGCTCAGCCAGAGCAGCCACCTCAGCAGCGGTGAGTTTGGGCACATGCCAGTAGCCGGTGATACACATTTCTGGAAAGGTGAGAATCTTCACCTCTTGAAGCGCCGCCTTCTCAATAAATTTCTCCATTATCAGCAGATTATAGTGTTTGTTATTGGCTTGATGCTGAAACTGTACGGTTGCAGCCTTTAAGGTGGTTAATGTGGGCATGATGCTTCTCCTCGGAATCGGAACTGAATTACACAGGAGCGACCGATAACTGTATAATCAATTTATTTCCCTTTTCGATAACATCCTGGAATGTAAATATGAACACCCGGTTGCTAAACGCCTTTGTGATGCTGGCTGAAAAAGGAAATTATGCGGAGGCGGCCCGCGCGCTCTATATTTCGCAGCCGGCGCTGACCAAGCAGATTCATCTCCTTGAATCTATAGTGAACATGCCTTTATTTTCACGTGGCCGCCACGGAGCAATACTGACGGTTGCAGGAAGACGCCTACTGCCACAGGCAGAAAAGGTTGTTCGGCAAACCCAGTTATTCATGCATCATGCTGGGCAGGTTTCAAAAGGGATTGAAGGGAATATTGCAGTGGGGTTCGGTCTTTCGAGCTTTTACCTTGCTCCGCGCTGTATTGCTGAATATCGCCGTGAGTATCCGGGTATTGAGGTTTCATTAACGGATCAAGCATCCTTCCTGCAATACGACATGCTGCTGAACGACGAGCTTCAGTTAGGATTTGTCAGGGTTCCTCCACCCGTAGCGCTTGATTACCTGCCATTATTTACCGATCGATTAGTTCTGGTTGCGCCGGCAACATCTTCATTTAGCGTTGCCGATTGGTTAAAAAAAGTCCCGCTGTTGCGACTTCACACCACGCGCGGGCGGGGTTTAAATGCGCAGATTGATCGCTATCTGCATGACAATGCCCTTTTTACTTCCTCTATTCAGGAGACTGACGATATACAAACCATTGTCGCGCTGGTGATTGCGGGAACGGGCGTTGCGCTTTTGCCTTATAGTGTGGTTCATATAGCGCCGCCAGAACTGGTTATTATTCCGTTAACGGGAGAATCGCTGAGCTGGCAGGTTGGTATCGCCTGGAATGCAAATCATGAGGATGTAATACGCGACAATTTTATTGCCAGCATAAGAAAGGCGATGACGATTAATAAAGAAGAGTAAGCCATAGCGTTTCATTTAATCATATTGACAAAGACTCAATGCATATGGTTGTATCATACAACTAATAGTTGAGGGTTAATGTTTATGCGCTCTGAATCGCTGATGGTTGAAAATATTCGTGTCGCTTCGCGTCAAATGGTGCGGGAGTTGGGGTTCATGAACCACACTCTCGCAGCGACTCAATACTCTCCTTCCGTTGTTCACACTTTGCTGGAAATTGAAGCCCGGGGATTAATGACTGCGGCTCAACTGGTTCAGATTCTGGGACTTGAGAAGTCCAGTGTTAGCCGCATGTTGTCCAAACTGGTCAATATTGGTGAACTGGAAGAACAGCCTTCAACTGAGGATGCCAGAATTAAGCAGCTTGGTTTAACCGCGAAAGGCGAAGAAACAGTGCGAAAAATCAATGAGTTCAGTAATGAACGCGTTATGGGCGCGTTAAAGAAATTGGATCCCATACGGCAGCAGGCCGTTTCACAAGGTCTCAGCGCTTATGCCGCTGCTCTTAAAGCCTGTCGTGAAAACAGTGTGGTAGATTCTTCGACCAGTTGCGAAATCGTTAAGGGGTATCGGGCCGGAATGATTGGCCGTATCACTGAAATGCATGGCAGTTATTATGCAAGAGAACATCAGTTTGGCTATGTTTTTGAAAGCAAGGTTGCAGCAGGCCTGGCGGAATTTTCAGGACGTCTGGAAAGGCCATGTAATGAGATCTGGTTGGCCATACAAAACGATCGCATTGTTGGATCGGTAGCAATCGATGGGCAAGATCTTGGAAACAATGAGGCGCACTTGCGATGGTTCATCCTTGACGATGGTTGTCGTGGTAATGGCGTGGGCAAAAAACTCATTTCCGCCGCTATGAAGTTTTGCGATGAAAAGGAATTTTCAGCCATTCAGCTCTGGACGTTCAATAAATTGACAGCGGCACGGCGTCTTTATGAGTCATTTGATTTTGAATTAACCAAAGAGTGGCAGGGTGACCAATGGGGAAGCCGTGTTACAGAGCAGCAGTTCACTCGGTTGGCGCGATAATGAATGAATAACCGCACGACGTGCGGTTCGTTCTATTTTTTAATATGCACGGTAATGAAGTAACAGAAAAAAGCGTAAAGTCTTATCGCAGTGTGCCGATATAGATAGCGTTTTTTTACTATATGGATATTACATGCGTAAAGTTATCTGCTCCATTGGATTCATGCTTGGAATGACAGGGGTAACGTTACCTCTTCACGCCAATACATTGACGCAAAGCCTGACGCGTTGCGACACAACATTTTTCAGTGAGATTTATCATCAGCGAGCCAAACTCAGCCGCGTAGCACCGTTAACGGTGGATAAGCACTTTCAGGCTTGGTTCAAAGCGCCTGTTGACGGTAACGGCACCATCTGGTTTACCCAATCTCTTCAGGAATTAAACCTGAAAATAGCGGGATATTTTCTGCAAACCAGCAATCTCGATGAAATCAGTTACGGTAAATACTATTACTGGGGCTTGGTTTTCAAAGAATCACCGGAAGAGGTCATGTCCAGGCTCGATCATTTAACGTGGAGTAAGGCAGGGGATGATTATATCTCTCAGGCGATGATTAAAGCAGACGCAAACAGTGTTTGGGAAAAAAATGCACAGGCGGTGTCGGGTATTGCCCCGGCAAAAGAGAGTGCCGAAAAGCTCTTAATGCTCAGCAAAGGCAAAGAAGGAACATTATTGCTCTGTTCAGTTCAGGGAAATGTAACGCCTGACATGCTCACCACATTACGACCTGATTTATCCGGTGGGGCAGCAAAATGAAAAAGTTGACATGGCTGGTATTGTTTATGCTGTCGGGCTGTGCCGGGACCACTACACCCCAGCCGCAAACGCCCGCTAAAGCACCGGCTGGTTTTATAAAAGTTCTTGCAGATGAGCGCGTGACGTCATATGTCGATTTCAGGGTGATTTCAACGTACCAGGGTAATAGCCACTTACGCCGGTTTTATTTCATCAATAACTACGCGAAGCAGACGCAGATTATAAAAAATCCACCCGTCTACGTTTCAAGTTCTCGGGCAATCGATGTGATTAACTGCGACAAAAATCAGCGTGCCGTTATGGGTCGTACACTCTTTTCCAAACCGTTCGCGGAGGGCGATCTTATTCATGCGTCACCGGATGTGGGCCAATGGGAAACTTACCCGAAAGACTCTCTTTTCGGGATAATTGCTGAAAGCATGTGCAGCATTCCCGTAGAAAGACTTAAGCCAGAGCCGGCGAAAGAAAACCGCAAACCGCTATTGGATTAATTACCATTCATCTTAACCTGACGCTCCATGCTGAAGCAGATGGCCTATGTTTATTGTGGGCCATCTGCAATAAGTAAGAGAATAGGGAGCTTCTCTGGCGTGTACCTTTCTACTTAACGCTTCGACCACTCACAACGTTCCGTTGATTCGCTCACCCTAATGATTGAAACGTCTGCGGTTGCTCGACGCAAGCCAGCCATGACACGCCAGGTTAAATTCTTCTTCCGCATTTATTCGGTTTTCCCCTGCATCAGCTGGCGGTATTTCATGCTGTCGTGGTACATCTCATGGAATACGCGGTATTTACGATCGTAATACTCTTTAATCTTGTTGGTCTGCGGCGTGATGGTTTTGCCAATGCGGCTCATGGCGGCCATCGCTTCCGGCAAAGAGTCGTAGGCGCCCGCCGCAACGGTACCCATCATGGCGCTGCCAAGTAACATCGCCTCGCTCTCTTCCGGCAATAGCATCGCGCAGCCTGTCGCATTGGAATGTTCCTGCACAAAGAGCGGGTTTTTGGTGCCGCCGCCGCTCGCCATCATGGTATCGATGCGGTAACCACTCTGGTTCATGGTCTCAATAATATGCCGGGTGCCGAGCGCCAGCGCCTGGATGGTGGCGAGATACTGCAGCGCCATGTCTTCCGGCGTACGTGACAATTTCAGACCTGTCAGCGTGCCAGTCAGCGTCGGATTGGCACGCGGTGAACGGTTGCCGTGAAAATAGGGCAGCATATGAATGTCTTTGGTCAGGAACGCGATATTTTCTGGTTCACCAGCCATTTTGCGCAGTATGCCGTTCAGTATTTCATAAATGGTTTTGCCACTGTCTTTACCCTGTTTAAGCAGGTCCTGATAACACGGGTGTGACTGAATCACATGGTCAATTAACGCGCCGGTGGTGGATTGTCCACCTTCATTCAGCCAGTAATCCGGAAGAATCGCCGAATAGTATGGCCCCCAAATACCACCGATATAGCGCGCGCTACGCGACATCGCCATATGCGCAGTGGACGTACCGCCAATCATCGCGATGCGATTGTCGAAATCCGCCGATTCGCCAGATGCGCCGCTGGCACCAAGAATGCCAAGGCTGCCGGCGTGGGCATCAATAATTGAGACGCTGACCGCTGTACCCGCGATCAGCCCCATCTCGGCGGCGGCGCGCTGCGTCAGACCATGCCCCAGCGGTTCACCCATGGTTTTCACTTCGCTGCCGATTTTTGACGCGTTTTTTTCTAATAAATCTTCCAGACCTATCTGGCGGAAGTAGCTAGTGTCCCAGCGATCTTCGTGACCGATATACGTCCATTTGCAGACGGTGGAACATAAAGATCGCGTAGGGTCCTGCGTGGCGCGCCAGGTCAGAAAATCAGGCAGGTCAAAAAGATGGCCAACATTCTTCCAGGTGGTTGGCATGTGCTGTTTCAGCCAGAGCAGTTTTGGCGTCTGCATTTCGGGGGAAATAATCCCGCCGACAAACTCCAGCACACGATGACCGGTGGCATTGATGCGTTCCGCCTGAGTAATCGCGCGGTGATCCATCCACACAATAATGTTCTGCTCGCTGCGCCCGGACGGGCTTACGGTCAGCGGTTTACCCTCTTTATCCAGCACCACCAACGAACAGGTGGCGTCAAAACCTATGCCTTTCACCTGAATCGGGTTGATATCCGCCTGATTAACCGCGTCTTTAACGGCGTTACAAACGGAGTGCCAAATCTCATCGGAAGACTGCTCAACAAAATCGGCTTTCGGGCGATACAACGTAATATCACGGCTGGCCTGGCCAACCATGCGCCCGGTCATGTCGAAGACGCCCGCGCGGGCGCTGCCGGTTCCAACGTCTACCCCAATAAAATAACTCGCCATGTTTTTTCCCTTCGTAAAAAACGTTCGCTTAGGATTTTCTGTTTTGCAGAGCGATAAACAGGATCAGGACGCAGCCCCACAGGGCCATGGTCAGGTAACTGCTGACGCCCATGAGGTTGAGGCCGCTCTCCAGCATTTGCAGAACGATCAGCGCCAGCACTAACCCGATGACCCGTCCGAAACCGCCGTCGGGATTAATTCCGCCGAGTACGGAGGCCAGAATGGTCACCAGCAAATAGGCATCGCCGTAGCCTGCTTTAGCCGAGTTAAATTTGGACATCATCAGCAGTGCCGCGCCCCAGCCAAGCAGAGCGGAAAGCACGTACACTGCGATGGTGACTTTATGTGTATTAACACCGCTGAATCGCGTGGCCTGTTCGTTGGAACCCATCAGATACAGGCTGCGCCCGAGCGTGGTGTGTTCAAGTAAGACCCACAACAGCAGCGCCACCAGCAGGAATAACAGCAGGGCAACAGGAATGCCCAGCAGGCTGCCGTTGCTGAGGTACTGAATCGCCGACGGGAAGCCGGAAATCACGGCGCCGTTAGTGAGCAGAATATTCAGCCCAGCGATCAGCGTCATGGTCCCGAGCGTCGCCAGAATCGGCGACACACCGATATAGGCGATCAGCGCGCCATTGAGCACGCCAATGACCATTGCCACCAGCAGGCCGGCGAACATCGCCAGCGCGAAATAGCCAGGCTGGTTTGGGTGCGCCACCAGAATGGCCGCCATCACCAGTGAACAGGCGTTGGCACCGGCAATGACCGAAAGATTGATACCGCCGGTCAACATGGTGATACCCATCCCCAGCGCCAGCATACCCAGAATCGGTAACTGCGAGGCAATCGACTGGAAATTGCCAATGCTGTAAAAACTGCCGCCCAACGTAAATGAGAACAGCACGGCAACGGCGACGATGATCAGCAACTGCAAACGGATAATGTGATCGCCGGGTAAGAATCGGTTTAAGGTTGTCATGTCACATCCCCTTTGCGAGTTTGCGCTTTTCATTCCACGCGGTGCTGCTAATGCTGACCAGAATGATCACGCCGCTGAAAACCTGATGCCAGTAAGATGAAATGCTTAGCAAGGTCATGCCGTTTTGCAGGAAGGCCAGCAGCATCACACCCAGAATGGTGCCTGTCAGCGAGCCGCGTCCGCCGGTCATGCTGGTGCCGCCTAACACCACTGCTGCCAACACCGTCAGCTCATAACCGAGCAGGGAGTTAGGCGCGACCGACTGCGTAATTTGCGCCTGAACCACGGCAGCAATGCCCGCCAGCAATCCCATAAAACCGTAGACGTAAAAGTGCAGCCGCAGGATATTCAGACCAAGACGAGAAGCCGCGTCACGATTACTGCCCATGGCATAAATCTGGCGACCCACGCGTGTGCGGTTCATCAGCACCCCGGTTGCGATAATCACGCCCAGCAGGCTGAGCAGTGGCAGCGTCAGGCCATAGTCGTAACCATCGGCGGCGGTAAAGGAGAACCAGTTGATGCCGTTCATAAACCAGTCGGGAAAACCGTACAACCAGGTGCCGTTGGTGAGATACACCAGCAAACCATAGAACAGGTTAAGCGTGGCAATCGTGATAATGATGGCCGGAACGCGCAGCCAGTACACCAGAAAACCGTTGACCAGCCCAAGCAGCAAACCGCTTCCCATCGCCAGGGCAAATGCCAGCGGAAAGCTGCCGCCGTGGTGAATGATGTAACTTGCCATCACGTACTGACCAATGGAGGTGACGGCCGGAAATGAAATGTCGATGCCGCCGGCGATCAGCACCACAAACAGGCCGCAGGCCAGAATACCCAAAATGGCGTAGCTGGTGGCGACGTCAGTCAGGTTACCCAGCGTCATAAACTCGCTGGTGCTGACGCTCAGGCCTATCACCAGCAGCAGCACCAGTAATCCCAACCAGAATTCATGCTGAGAAAACAGCTTCGAGAGCGCCTTGTTATCCATTGATTACCTCCGCAATCTGCGCTTCGCTGCTCTGATGCGGCGCGAATTCCGCCACCAGTTCGCCTTTGCGCATCACCAGCACGCGGTGACTGTTGTAATAAGCCTCCGGGATTTCATCGCAAATCATCAGCACCGCCATGCCGGACTCCGCTAAATCGCGCGCAATGCGGTAAATCCCTTCTTTATTGGCGATATCCACGCCCACGGTGGGTGAATCGAGGATCAGGATATGTGGCCGCGTTGCCACCCATTTGGCAATGGCAATACGCTGCGCATTACCGCCAGAAAGGGTCTTCACGGGTAAGCGGCTATCTGAGACTTTAATATTCAGATCGCGGATGAGATCTTTCACTACCGACGCGGCTTTAGGGTGATCCATCAATCCTGCGACGGTGTGCAGCTTGTCGAAAATTGAGACCAGCGTGTTGTCATAGATGGATTGCTCCATGATGAGCCCCTGCGTCAGACGATCTTCTGACACATAGGCTATACCGTGGCGGATGGCGTCGCGGTTCGAGTGGAATTGCACCGCCTGGCCGTTGATGCGGATCTCTCCGCTGTCGGGCTGGCTCATGCCGAACAGGCTCAGACAGAGTTCCGTACGCCCCGAGCCAAGCAGGCCGACAATCGAGGTGATTTCGCCCTGGCGCAGCGATAGCGAGATATCGTGATATTGCCCTTTGCGGCTCAGATGGCTCACTTCCAGCAGCGGCGTTACGTCGGCAGAGGCACGATGGGGCAGGTGACTGTAGGTAAAACGCTGGCCGGTCATCAGGAAGGCCAGTTCATTGCTATCGAGTTCGCTGGCCGGATAGGTGCCAACCAGTTTGCCGTCGCGCATCACGCTGATGCGGTCGGCCACTTCCATCACTTCATCCAGACGATGGCTGACAAACACCACGCAGATCCCGGCGGCTTTCAGCTCATTCACCACGCGCAGCAGGCCGTTTACTTCTGTGCGGGTCAGTGACGCGGTGGGTTCATCCATAATCACCAGACTGGCGTCAGCGGCGATAGCACGGCATATTGCCACTAACTGGCGGTCGGCGATCGACAACTTTTCGACTTTACGATCCGGATCCAGAGCAACGCCGACGCGTTGCATCGCCGCCACGGCTTTTTTGCGCATGGCCGCGCGATGCACCCAAAAATCACCGCCCGGCAAATAACGGTGAATGGCAATATTTTCGGCCACCGACAAATTTGGGAATAAAGACAGATCCTGATAAATAACCTGAATGCCATAATAAGACGACAGCTGCGGCGTGAGAGTATGAAATAGTTTTCCGTCCAGAGTAATGGCCGCGCCTTTTTCCGGCTGATAGACGCCGGAAATCACTTTAATAATCGTACTTTTGCCGCAGCCATTTTGACCGGCAAGACAATGCACTTCGCCTTTATTGAGTGTCAGGCTGAGATTGTCTAATGCTAATACGCCGGGAAACCTTTTACTGATTTTCTCGAGGCTGATAAAGGCCTCAGCAGGGGCAGGGGACGTGTTGAGAGTATTCATCACAGATCCTTAAACATACCCGACCGGGTTCCAGCGGAGGCGTTGGCTGTACTCGTTCACCCGAAACGCTAACATAGGTCAGCTCTGCCGGGTTTACTCATTTGCAACCTTGCCCCAACTCGAATGATTGAAGGTATACGTTTTCGATGTCAGAGTAGAATTCAAATACGGCACAGCGCACAACGCCGTATTTGTTTCTATTTGCCTGGTGTGGCGCTGGAGCGAATATTGCTCCGTAAAATAAAAGAATTAAAAGATCGGGTTAGAACCCAAGCGATTTCGCATTCTCTGGTGTCACTTCAAGAATTTTATTAAAGCGGATCACTTTCTTATCCATATCTACATCGGCTTTACCCAGTCCCTCGATGCTCAGGTCTTTGATGACTTCTTTACCCTGCAGCAACTGATCGGCAATCGTGACTAAGGCGAAACCGGCATCTTTCGGATCCCATAGCAGCGCTTTCTTAATATCACCGCGCATCAGGTAGGGCGCAGCCTGGCCGGGCATGGCGATGCCAACCACCGCGATTTTATTTTTCGCACGCTTCTGCTGGACAGCTTGACCGGCACCGATCGGGCCGAGCGAACCGAAACCGATTATTCCTTTCAAATCAGGATAGGTTTTCATTAAATCCAGCGTGGTGGAATAGGACTTATCAATGTTTTCTGCTACCGGCAGGCGTGAAGTCACTTCATGCATATCCGGGTATTTTTCTTTCTGATATTTAATTGCGGCATCTGCCCAGGCATTATGCAGTGGCACGGTCAGCGAGCCAACGTAAATGGCGTAACCCCCTTTGCCGCCCATATCTTTTGCCAACTCGTCCATGTTGGCTTGAGCATATTTCTGGCTGTCAATGGTTTCGACATCCCATTGCCCAATTTGCTGATCCGGTGATTCATGCGTTAATACGACGATGCCTTGGTCGCGGGCTTTTTTAAGCACCGGTTCCAGTACCTTGGCATCGTTTGGCACCACGATGATTGCGTTAACTTTTTTGGCAATCAAATCTTCAATCACCTTGACCTGCTGGGCTGGGTCCGGAGTGGCGGCACCGACCTGATAAGCGTTGACATCCAGTTTCTGCGCGGCTTCTTTGACGCCAACTTCCATGCGGGTGAACCAGGGAATACCGGTGACTTTAGCGACGACGGCGATATCGTAAGGCTTGGCGGCGAATGACGGTGTTGTAAATAACATGCATGCTGAAACCACACATGCACTGACCAATGCGAGGTTAAATTTCATTATGGTACCTTTCTTATGATGTTCAGTTAGGGGGAACAGACGATAGTTATTAAATCCGCGATCAGAGATTAACTGAAGGGGATACCGCTTTTCGCGCAAATGTGAACAAAATGTGATCAGCACCCGAATGTGTTAAATTCTATGATTTAATGTGTTAATTTAATGTTAATAACGCGATTATTAAGGCATGAGAGTGATGTAATAATCGAATTTACAATGCTTTTGTTAACCAAGTGGCATCAATTAATAAACAATATTGTTACATATGCAGGCTGGCCAGGCGTCCCTTTGCGGGAAGATTAAGGCCGCGGATTTTAATTGCACAAACTGTGAACAGGGTCACGTGAGCAGGTAACCAGGCTGTATTACTGGTGGTGGATTAAATCTAAAAGTAGAAATTAGATTTCCAGTGCAGCAAGGATCGTCGCTTCCATTTTCTCGGGGGGAGTAAATGGCGCAAAACGTTTAAGCGGCTTGCCGTCGCGTCCAATCAGGAATTTAGTGAAGTTCCACATGATTCGCCCACCCAGCACACCGGGCAGTTGGTTTTTCAGATAACGAAATACCGGATGCGTGGCGGTTCCGTTAACTTCCACTTTCTCAAATATCGGGAAGCTCACACCGTAGTTGATGCGACACGTTTGCGCTATTTCGTCGGGGCCTCCGGGCTCCTGCTTACCAAATTGGTTGCAGGGGAAACCAAGCACCACCAGACCCTCGACGGCGTACTTCTTGTACAGCGCTTCAAGGCCAGTGTATTGCGGTGTGAAGCCACAATGGCTGGCGGTGTTCACCACCAGAACCAACTTACCGGCGTAGTCGGCCATGGAAACATGTTTGCCATCCAGACGAACGGCGGAAAGCTGATGAAAGGTTGTCATAGTCGAATCCCAAAGCAGAACTAATTTAATGTCGACCTTTATCGCTTAATGCCGTTCACTTAAGCAGAAAAATGCCTCTTTATACCAGTGCGCATGAATGTGCACTCTACGAAAAAACCGCTATGACATGTGAAATGTTTCCGCTTATCAGCGTTCGCTGTGTTAAAAATTAACATTTTGCCGATTATATGGCATCCAAATCACATTTATTAACATGCGCCGGCCGTCACTTTTCGCGTCAGTGTTAAAGTCACGAGCTGGCGTCAGCGACATGAGCATGCCGCCAGAACAACGACCGCGCACGAAGTCGGCGCCGGCATAACCTTCCCTTCAGACATTGACTATCAGGGCTAAGACTATGGGCAAAAATCTGGCTTCGCATGCGTCCGAAGAGCGTAACGCCTATCGGATAGCCCCAGGAATACGCTTTGATTTGGTGACGTTAAGAGTGTTTGTTGCCACGGCGGAGCTTGGCGGCATCACACACGCCGCCGCACAATTGCACCTGGTGCCTGCCGCCGCCTCGCGACGCATTCGCGAGCTGGAAGAGCAACTCGGCATGCCGCTGTTTGTCCGCTTGCCGCATGGCATGGCGTTGAACGATGCGGGCCGCGCGATTTTAGCGCATGCACGCTCTATTTTGCATGCCGCCGAACGGATGCAGGATGACATGCAAGCCTTTCTGCAAGGCAATCGCGGTGTGGTACGCATTGCTGCCTGCACCTCGGCAGTATTGCAATTTCTCACCGACGATCTGCGCAGAAGCCATCAGCTCTATCCCAATATTCATATTGATCTGCATGAGATGAATAGTGAAAGCGTGATTCAGGCAGTGCAGCGGGGCGTGGCGGATATTGGCATCTATGAGCAGTCCGTCAGCCATGCTTCGCTGCCGCTGATTCCGTATCGCCACGATCGTCTTTGCGTCGTCACGCCAATTGACCATCCGCTGGCCGAGTGGGTTGCCAGCAAACAGTTGTTAACGGCGAACGAACTGTTGCAGCACGATCTGATTGGGCTGACCGAAGGCGCTTCCATCTCGATTATGCTCACCCAATTGGCGCGCCGGCTGGATAAGCCGCTGAAGATGCGCATTCGCGTTGGCAGCTTCGATAGCATGGCAGCGATGATTTCCTGCGGGATTGGCATTGGACTCATGCCTGAAAGCGTGGCTCGTCAAATTATCTCCACTTCTGAATTTGCACATTTATCGCTGCACGATCCACTGGCTGAGCGTCAGTTTGTGTTGTGCCATCAGGCGCATGAAGCTCAGTCAATGGCGACGGAGAGTATTCTTACGCTACTGAGTCACGTCAGCGAAGCCACGCATTGACATATTGTTAACGCTGTATATCCAAATTGTTAATAGCTTCCGCGTAATTGATTGCAGCATAGTTGACAGGGCGACATACCCTACAACGACTGCCCCAATTACATAAAAGCAGGAGGCAATTTTGAAAACTCAGTCCCACATCAGCAGAAATATGCTGATTATCTTCTGTGCCATGTCATTTATCCTTTATCTGGATCGCGTTAACCTGGCCGCCGCTGCAGGACCGCTAAAAGCGGAACTGGGGCTAACCAATACTGAACTCGGTATCGCTTTTTCAGCATTTGGCTACACCTACGCTATTTTTCAACTGGTCGGTGGCTGGGTGGCGGATCGCTTCGGCGCACGTCGCACCATTATCGTCTGCGGTATCATCTGGGCCGTAGCGACCGTATGCACCGGCCTGATCGGTGGGCTGGTTTCATTGTGCTTAGCACGCCTTTTGCTGGGTATTGGCGAGGGTGCTGCGCTTCCGGCGCAGGCAAGAGCGATTACCAACTGGGTACCAAAACCTAAACGAGGTATGGCTCAAGGGCTGACTCACTCGTTCTCGCGCCTTGGTAACGCTGTAGCGCCTCCGCTGGTGGCCATTTTGATTGCATGGCATTCATGGCGCGCGGCTTTCATCGCGGTGGGCATTCTGTCAGCGTTGTGGCTGGTGGTGTGGCTGGTCTACTTCAAAGAGACACCCGAAGAGCACCCCGGTGTTTCAGACGCGGAATTAGCCTTGCTGCCGCGTCGGGAAAACGTTCAGGAGGGAGGCGACTCGCTGCCACACTCATGGTGGACCATCCTGCGTCGCATGCGCGCGACGATCGCGGTTTACTTCTGCATGGTTTGGTCTAATACGCTGTTTTTCAGCTGGATGCCGATCTTCTTTATGCAGTCGTTAAATCTCGATATCAAAAGCTCAGCGCTCTATTCATCCGGGGTGTTCTTTGCCGGTGTGCTGGGCGATTTAACCGGCGGCGTGATCAGCGACTTCATCTTAAAGCGCACCGGTCGTCTGGCGCTGGCCCGTCAGGGCGTGATCACCATCAGCTTACTGGGCGGGCTCATTTTCTTTATCCCGGTGCTGATCAGTCATAACGTCATCACTATCGCACTGTGCCTGAGTGCTGCATTTTTCTTCCTGGAGTTAACCATTGGGCCGATATGGGCTGTTCCGATGGACGTTGCGCCAAAAACGGCAGGAACTGCCAGTGGCATGCTCAACTTCGGTGCCGCAATGGCGACCATTATTTCCCCGATTATTTTCGGTCTGATGATCGATATGACCGGAAGCTGGACGCTGCCTTTTGCGGGTGCGATTGGCTTCCTGATCCTTGGCATTATTTTTACCCAATGGATCCGTCCGGACATCTCGGTTGAGGACATCTCACAACATAAACCCGCAGAGACACAATCGCTGCTGGGCTAACTTTTAGCGCTTATCCCGTCATTCCCTATGCCACTTTCTTCGGCAGAGGCTTGCCTCTGCCCGTTATAAAATTGAGGAGCAATTCGCCATGACAAATGAAACTTTGCGTCAAACCTTCGCCGAAACCGATAAACCCCATATTGTGCTCGCTGTAGGCGATGCCGCGGGCATTGGTCCCGAGGTTATTGTCACACTGCTAGCGGATCCGCAAACGGCACGCAAAGCGAATGTAACGTTGATCGCGAATATGCCCGCGCTTGAAGCGGCGGCTCGCAGTAAAGGCGTTGCATTACCCACCGCCACTGATTGGCTATCAATTCCGCAGTGGCCAGGCTTACACCGCCACATTGCGCCGGCGCAAGTGAGTGAAGATAACGGCGTATTTATCCTCGAATCGCTGAAAATAGGCGTTGAGATGGTTGCATCTGGGCAGGCCGATGCGCTGTGCTTTGGTCCTCTGAACAAAGGCGCCATGCGCCTGGGCGGAATGCAGCAAGAGGATGAAATGCGTTGGCTGGCAAATGAGCTCAATTACCAAGGCGTTTGCGGTGAATTCAACGTTCTGGATAAGCTCTGGACCGCGCGCGTCACCTCACACATCCCGTTGTCGGCGGTTTCGAGCCAGCTAACTGCAGAAAAAGTTGCCAGAGCAATTGGCATGCTGACGCAGGCGCTAAAAGACGCCGGTGTCGCGCAGCCAAAAATCGGGGTCTGTGGCTTAAATCCCCATAATGGTGATAACGGCAATTACGGTGATGAAGAGGGCAGAATCATCACGCCAGGCATTGAACTGGCTGCAACTCAGGGCTATCCCGCCGAAGGTCCATTCCCGGCAGACACGATTTTCCTGCGCGCCAGAGACGGTCAGTTTGATGGAATTGTTTCGATGTATCACGACCAGGGACAAATCGCCACCAAGATGATGGGCTTTGATATTGGCGTTACCGTACAGGGCGGGTTGCCGATTCCAGTGACCACGCCAGCACACGGCACAGCCTATGAAATTGTCGGCAAAGGCGTGGCAAAAACCACGGCGATGGCCAATGCCTTTGACCTCGCGTGCCGCATGGGAATCAGTCATCGGCAGAAGCGCGCCTGATTTTACTGACCAGCCAGGTGCGCACTCTTGCACACCTGGCATCATGACGATTAATGGAACAGGCTAAAGAACTTCCAGAGCAAGAACGAAAGAACATGCGATCCCTGATCCAGCGACGAAATCTCGCTGGCGCCGGGTGGAATATTAAAGCCGATGTTATGTGCTACCTGAGTAATTAACGGTGCCATGGCTGTACCAATCCAAAGAATGCAGCAGACCACCACAATGGATGAGAGCAGCGAGCGGAACAAATTGCCGGCACAGGGAATAATTACCCAGGTGAGGAAGATCGGGATAACGGGTAAATCAGCGAAGGGCAGAATCTTATTGCCGGGCAGTATTGCAGCAATAAACAGCGTTAACGGCACCATTAAAATACCCACGGAAAGTATTTTGGGATGGCCCAGCGCAATTGCGCCGTCGAGTCCAATATAGACTTTTCTTCCCGGGAACTTCTTCGACATATAGCTCTGAGCACCAATCGAAATAGCCGATAAACCTTCCATGAGTTTTCGCGTCATCATCGGCAAAAGAATCATCACGGCTGCCAGCTGAGTCATCAGAATTAAGGTGCCTTTGATGTCATAGCCGGCTAATAAGCCAATGCCTAATCCGATCAGTAAGCCAAGAATTCCGGGGTCGCCAATGATTTTATAGAGCACACCAATCCTATTATCATTCGTGCTCTGGGATGTGTCATCCGGCTGATGCGCGTGAAAGACGGTTTCCATAATCTGGTCGTAAATTTCGTTGCCTGCAGCGCCGGCGAGAATTTTCACGCCCAAAAACGACGGACAATCCAGATGCGTTCCCGGCGGTAAAGCGGCTGAGTGGATCACAAAGTCGGGCTTAACTGATTGAGCGTACTGTTCGACTTCCGCCAGCTTGCATTGCGAAATCTCAAGCTGAATATTCAGGTCATCAAAGTGCTTCTGTACCTTTTTAATGATCATTGAAGATGTGGCGACCCCGGAAGGGCAGCATACCAAACATTTAGCTGTCGTTTGATGCAGAGCCACGTCAGCAGAATCGCTGCTCCGTTCGCCAATTTTATTAATGCCCGGAATGATGCTCCACAGCTTATTCAAACCGTAACCCACAGGCAGCCAGTTGATGGTTTCCAGATGGGCGAAAGTGACGCCTGGCATCTGGAAATACTTCTCGACAATCGGTGCACCCCAGTCCGCTAATTTCAGCACGACGATAATACTGATGGCTATAGCCAATATGCTTAAGAAGATTGAACCGGTTGAGTAATACACCAGCGCGCCGGTGAAGATGAAGTGCCAGTAATTCCACAAATCAACGTTCAGCACGTTGGTCCAGTTACGCCAAAGCATGATGCCATTAATCAAAAAGTGCAGTACAAATACCCAAAGTACCAGCGGTGTGGCATAAGATATCGCCGCGCCGACCGACCATCCGGTATCCAACACGGTTAAATGGATATCAAAACGTTCGGTCATCAATTTGGTCGCCGCACCCAGATTGGTCACCATAAAACCAATCATCAGATTGATACCAATAAAACCCACTGAGATGGCAATGGCGCTTTTGATGGCGTCCAGCAATTTTACCCGAAAAAATAATGCCACAAACAAGATTAATATCGGCACAACGATGGTTGCGCCATAAGAGAGAAAGTTATCAATGTAACGCATTATAAGAGCAACCATATTGCAACCTCTATTATTATAAAGCGTGAAGGTTAATCGTGCAGGTGCGCATAACTACGCACCCTAAGATATGCCTGGCTTATTGTTAAGCCGCCAATTATGACGACCGAAGACCCTGGTGTTGACGATTCAATCTTCTAATGAAGAAATAAAGGTGCTCAGTGCGCTAAGTGCCGCCTCTTCATCAGGGCCTTCAGCGCTAATAGATATTTTATCCTGATAAGAAATCCCTACCTGCAGGAGTTTCATTAAGCTTTTTCCATTGGCAATTTTATCGCCTTTTTTTACCAGGATTTCTGACTGGAAACGTTTTGCTTCTTTGACAAAACTCGCGCCGGGTCGGGTATGCAGTCCTGTCGGGTTCGTGATCACGATTTCAATTGATTTCATCGCTCTCTCCTTTAGCCACGTTATTATCAGGAAAGTAGGTCACGTACCTGTTCCCCATCTGTAGCATGCTTCAATTGCTCAATAAGGTGGTCATCATCCAGCAGCGTCATAATTTCCATGAGGATGCCTTCATTGAGTTCTTCGTTATTTTTAGCTGCCATGGTGAAAAGAATGCTGACCGGGTCATGATCCTCATGACCAAAGACAACCGGTTCTTTGAGAATAACCAGGCTACAGCCGGTTTTGATCGCACCTGCCTCAGGTCTGGCGTGTGGCATAGCAATACCGGGTAGAATTACAAAGTAAGGGCCATGCTCTGCCACGCTATTTAAAATGCCCTGATAATAATCTGCGGTGATGTAACCTTGCTCTTCGAGTAATGCGCAACCGGCCTGAACTGCGTCTTGCCAATCAGTAGCGACATGTTGTGTAACGAATAAATTATCCGCGACAATTTTAGCAGCTAATTTCATCATTCATCCTAATATTAAGTTGGATTGAAAAAGAGTTAATGCGTATCGCTTAATCCATAGCCGTGGAATTTGATCAACACCTCGTCAATCTGTGCATCGGACAATATTGGCGCGGGATCCATAATGGGTAAAATAGTCAAATACAGTTTTGCCAATACTTCGACTTCCTGTGCCAGCCACAGCGCTTTTTCCAGCGTCTTCGCCGTGGTGATCATACCGTGATGCTGTAATAGCGTGGCTTTATAACCCTGTAAGGCGTTAACCGCATATTCCGATAATTGCTGGGTACCATAGGTGGCATAAGGCGCACAGGGAATGACATTGCCGCCGGCGGCGGCCACCATGTAGTGAATGGCGGGGATTTCTTTATTCATCACGGCAACCGCCGTGGCAGAAATGGCGTGGTTATGCAGCACGACATTTTCTTCCGGTTTTGACTTGAGGATATCCAGGTGAAATCGCCACTCGGAAGAGGGATTTTTACCCGGTTCTGCCGCGCCGTTCATATCGACATAAACGATATCGTCCGGGCGCAGATCTTCATATGGCACGCTGGTCGGGGTAATCAGCATACCATTTTCAAAACGCACGCTGATATTCCCAGAGGTTCCCTGATTCAGGCCCATAGCACTCATCTTTAGACAGGTATTAATAATGTCCTGACTTATCTGTGCTCTGCTCATTTTCTTCTCCTTAGGTAAATTTCCTCATTTTTATAAATGTCAGCATTGAGCACCAACACAGGATTGAAATCAGCTTGTGATGGCAATCATATATTCGGCGTACAATGCGCGAATTTTTCTGGGCGCGCTCACATTTCTCTTTGCCCTTTTGATAAATTTCTTAATCAAACGGGCATTTATGAAGGTAGAAGTACTGCATATAAAAAGTAAAATAATGGGGAGGGGATTAGGTGGGCGTTAGCGTTATACCGGGGTTAACTGTAAAAAACGGATGTGACCTGGCTGAGGTTGAAGAGATTCAACTCACCACGCGAACCTATTTTGCTCTTATCGATGAGCAAAATCTTATTGCTAGCCAGGTTGAAAGCGAATTTTTTAAACTTAGCGTTGCCATTATTGGTATCCCAGATGTTTCCCATCTTATCAATGCTGTCGCAGGAAAAAATAAACAGATCGATTTTCTTCGATTTAATCGCGGGCAGGGCATCGCTGCTCATAAAAAAGCTCGAATACTTCCTGATCAACGTTCCGCCCGTGGAAATAATGGTAATATGGTCTTTCTTTTCGAGTTCGCAACAAATTCTAAAACTATTTGTAATGACGGTAAGCGGAATATTGGGGAGCTGCTTAGATAAATACCAACAGGTGCTGCTGGCATCCAGTGCAATACACATGTTGGGCTTAATTTGCGACAGCACTTGTGAAACCACGTCTTTCTTATTTCGGGCGTGACGGCGGAAACGATCAACGAAGGAGAGTCCGTTATCACTGTTATCATCCGCTAAGGCTTTAATCTTGCCATGCTGACGAATGATTTTGCCCTGCTGGTGCAGTTCACGAATATCGCGTCGTACCGTTTCGATGCTAACGTCTAGCATCGCGGCTAAGTCGCTGGTGGCCAATGAGTGCTGGCCAGCGATAATATCCAGAATTGCGCACTGCCGCTGCTGTTTCATCACCGTCTGTACCTAAAAAAACAGAGACAGAACTATACCTGAAGTTGGGCGGCTATATACATGCTAATGCTGGGATATCAATCACCTTCATTCCATCACCCAGTGCCCGGCACTGACTTCACGATAGCGACGCGTTTCAGGAATAAATCCCACTGCCCGCACTGGGCTTTTTAACTCACCGATCTCCACCTGCCGCTTCAAATGACGCCGCGTCGGATCGGGGATCGGCACTGAAGACAGCAGCTTGCGCGTGTACTCATGCTGAGGGTTTTCGAAGATAGCTGCCCGCGGGCCTATTTCGACGATTTCCCCTAATAACATCACCGCCACCCGATGGCTAATACGTTCGACTACTGCCATATCATGGGAAATAAACAGGTACGACAAGCCCAGACTTTGCTGCAGATCCAGCAGCAGATTGATGATTTGCGCTTTTACGGTGACATCCAGCGCGGACACGGATTCATCCGCAATAATCATTTTGGGGTCGAGCATCAACGCGCGCGCGATGCAGATGCGCTGACGCTGGCCGCCGGAAAATTCGTGCGGATAGCGCGTTAACATGCTGGCAGATAAGCCGACTCGCTCCATCAGCGATGCAGCTTTCTCGCGCGCTTCGGTTTTAGACCCGAGCCGATGCTGTAAAAACGGTTCGGTTAGCGCTTCCTGCACCGACATACGCGGATTGAGGCTGGCGAACGGATCCTGAAAAATCATCTGCATGACGCGACGCAAATTACGCAACTCATTGGCAGAAAGATTCAGCACATCGTACCCATCAAAGGCAATTTCACCGGCCGTGGGCGTGACCAGGCGTGTCAGCGAACGTCCGGTGGTTGATTTTCCGCAGCCAGACTCACCCACCAGCGATAAGGTTTCACCCGGCATCAAATCAAACGAGATATTTTCCACCGCGTGAACCGCCCCGGTTTTGCGGCTAAACACGCCTTCATGGATAGTAAAGCGCGTGCTGAGCTGCTTCACCGACAGCAGCGGCTTAACCGGCGCAGACCTGGTTACCGATTCATCGGGTTCCTTTTCGGAGTTTAAGGCGAACTTGCGCGGCCCACGACTGCCGCGCATCGCACCAAGCTGCGGCACGGTGGCAATGAGCGTGCGCGTATAATCGGCGGCAGGCGCGGCGAAAATCGCTGTGGTCGTGCCGGTTTCTACAACGTCACCTTGATACATGACTAACGTGCGATCGGCGACTTCCGCCACCACGCCCATATCATGGGTGATGAACAAAACTGCGGTGCCTTCCTCTTCCTGCAATGTCTTAATCAGATCAAGAATTTGCCCCTGAATCGTCACATCTAGCGCCGTGGTGGGTTCGTCGGCAATCAACAGTTTGGGCCGCAGTGCCAGAGCCATGGCGATCATCACACGTTGACGCATTCCACCGGAAAAATGGTGGGGATAATCATTGAAGCGTTTACTGGCATTGGGTATACGTACTTTTTCCAATAGCCGTATTGTCTCCTCACGTGCGGCACGTTTACTGATTTTGCGATGATTGATCAGCGCCTCTGCAATTTGATCGCCAATGGTAAAGGAGGGATTGAGGCTGGTCATCGGCTCCTGAAAAATCATTGCCACCGCATTGCCGCGAATATCGCGCATGGCGGATTCGCTTAATTTCAGCAGATCGATGCCGTTTAACATCACTTTGCCGCTGACTCGCGCGTGCCGCAGGTTGAGCAAACGCATAATCGCCATTGAGGTGACGCTTTTGCCCGAGCCTGATTCTCCAACAATCGCGAGCGTCTCACCTGCATGGACGGTTAACGACAGGTTTTTGACAACCTCGCGCCACCCATCGTCGCGATGAAAAGCCACCGTCAGATTTTCAATCCGCAGAACCGGTTCAACCACGGTTATTGGCTCGCTCATTTTGCCGCCAAAAAGCGCGCTGACAGGCGGCTTACCGGCAGGAAAGAAAAGTCGGTATCAAAGGGGTAAGCAGGCTGCAATTTGCGCTTGCGAGCTAAACGTTCCACATATTGATCGACCACGCCTTCCGACAGCGCCATCAGGTTGGGATTGGCCAGCGGCGCGAGTTCCGGCGACAGATAACCTGATTTCACCACGACGATTTTGGCTGCTGCCGGATCGAGGCCAAGCAGAGCAAAATCCGCCAGATTGTGATACGGACGACGCCGATCGGTCACGACCAGCGTAATACCGCCGGTTTGCAGCAATGCTTGTTTTGCCAGGGAGCGGGCGTCGTCGCTGAGATGCTTCACCACAAATTCGGCCTGCACTTTACCTCCCGCCGGATCGAGTGAGGCGCCCACGGTGAGATGCAGCGTAGCGCCCTCGCCAGCGGCAAATGCGGCTTCGGTAGCCGGTTTATCCGTAATACCGGCCACGATGACATCCTGCGCATTTTGACGAATCAGTTCGGCTAACACATCCGCACGATCCCCTACGCCGCCGCCGGTGGGGTTATCCCCAGAATCGGCCAAAATCACCGGCGCGGTTTCGCTGGCGATAGCCATGGAGACACATTCTGTAATGCTGCCGGTGGCGCAGCCAAAGCGAAATTCATCGCGCGCCTGCCAGTAGGCCAGTGCCAGGTTTGCAGCCTGCTCAGCCAGCACATCTGCATGGGTGCCCGTCATGATCGCCGCAGCCGTCGCGCGCGGTTCATCGGCCCACACGTAGCCGACCATCAGCGAAGCATCCCAGATGCCCTCTATCTCATTGATGGCAGGCAAGCGGGCATACAAACTTTTAGCCGGTTCATCTTCAGTGCTGGTACGTTCACCAGGCAAAACGACAGGGATCGGCGCCCATACCACGCCCGGTTTTATGCCGGTTTGCAGGCTTTTAACCAGCATCGTCACCGAGCGGCGCATGGTCTCTTCCACATCAATGTGCGGCGCGGTGCGGTAGGTTGAGAACATATCAATTGCATCAATGATGCGCTGCGTGACGTTGCCGTGTAGATCGTAACTTACCGTAATGGGGCAATCAGGCCCCACCAACTCGCGGGTGGCGCTGATCCAGTCGCCTTCGGCGTCTTCCATACCTTCAACGTAGACCGCGCCGTGCATGGCCAGGTAGACACCGTCGACCGGCAGGTAAGCTGCAAGGCGTGTCAGAAAATCCTGCTTAAAATCCTCGTAGGTCATACGTGCGACGGGGCCGCCGGCAATGGCCCGCGCGTGGAATGTGGGCAGGAACTCAGCGGGATAATCCTGCAGAAAGGCAAAGTAAGGATTGGTCGTCAGTTCATCACCACGCACGATGCGGAAGTCATCGGCGTAATTCAGCACCGGATTGTAAGTACTGCACTCAGTATGAATTCCACCAAAAGCAATGCGCATAGCAGCCTCCGCTAGTCGGGTAAGTGAATGATAAAGCGATATGCCGCCACGCTGGCTGCGGCTCTGGCCCAGCTCTGTTCGTTGATGGCAATATTGGCAATGGGTGTTTTGCCCATCATTGCGGGCAAAACATTGCTATCGATGGCCTGCATGACCACGGTTTTGAGTAGGCCATCAAAGGCATCGGGCTGATGCGCAATGACAATCAATTCGGGATCGTTCATCTGAATGATATTCGCGATCGATAAACCCAGCGCATGTCCGGCCTGGTGCAGAATGGCAATCGCAGCGCTGTTGCCTTTCACCGCCAGTGCCTCCAGCTCGCCAATCGATTCGCTCTCCAGCGCTTTATCGCGCGTGCTTTCGCGAATTGCCGTTAGCGAGGCGAGGGTATCGAGGCAACCTCGCTTGCCGCAGCGGCAGGGGCGACCGCCGGGTTCAATGGTGCAATGGGCAATCTCTCCGGCGCCACCGTGTGCACCACGGTGCAATTGCCCCTGAAAGAAGTGCGCTGAGCCGATGCCGTCGCCATGTGAAATCAGGGTGAAATTGCGCGCCTTTTTTGCCACGCCAAACATCTTCTCGCTCACCGCCAGCGCTTTGGCATCGTTCTCCAGTGAGACGTCCAGGCCGGTTTGCTGCTTCAGCATTTCAGCCAGCGGGACATTTTTCCAACCGAGCAGAGCCGATTGCACACAAACTGCCTGATGTTCATCAATAAAGCCGGAAAGCGTGACGCCAAGGCCGATGACCTGATCCAGTGAAATGGATTTCTGCGCAATCAGCGCTGGGATGGCCGCTGCTATCGCCGCCACTAACTGGGCGGGCGCGAGATGGAGCGCCATTTCGGTGGCTGCCAGCGTATGACCATGCATATCGATTAACACTAAAACTACGCGTTCGCCGAGCAGCGAAGCACCGAGAAAATAGGCGCTGTCGGCGCGCATTTTTAATAATACCGATGGACGTCCCTGGCCGTTTGATTCTGGAATACTTTCCTCCAGTAATCCGGCATTTAGCATCTCTTTAACCTGCGTTGTAATAGCGGCTTTGCTCAACTTCATCTGTTCAGCAATCAGGGTACGGCTCATTCCCTGTGAGGCAATAAGCAAACGCAGAATTTGTTGCTGATGGGCATTGAGCATTCGAGGTCTCACAGCGTTAGCATTTATGCGCTGACAATAATAAGGCCAGAAAACAAATACAACGAGATTTAGTTAAATTTCTGAATACAGATCTAATTATAAGTAAATTATATGAACTGACATCTTGGCTTTTGTTTAGAGATCGTGGCTTATATAGCGCAACGCCGTGGTAAAGATTTCGTAGGGATGCCATTCATGGCAACCAATGCATTCAGGCGCGCATAAATGCGCACCCTACAACGACATGTTCATTCACCCTTCGTTTCAATGATTCATTGAGGGCCTTCATGGAAAGCAAACATAAGCATTTCAAGGTACTGACGCTGGCCGGTTGTTTATTAGCGTCAATGGCCAGCGCCTCCGTTTTCGCC
Source organism: Candidatus Pantoea floridensis (assembly GCF_900215435.1). Lineage (NCBI taxonomy): Bacteria > Pseudomonadati > Pseudomonadota > Gammaproteobacteria > Enterobacterales > Erwiniaceae > Pantoea > Candidatus Pantoea floridensis. The sequence goes on along the minus strand of NZ_OCMY01000002.1, from coordinate 427,413 downwards.
AGCCAGCTGGTGATCATGCAGAACGAACCGCCGCGTAGTATGGATCCGGGCAACCAGACCGCGACCTTTACCGGTACCGTGCTTGATCCGATGTATGAAGGCCTGACGCGCATTGGAGACGATGGAAAAATTATTCCGGCATTAGCCTTATCCTGGACGTCCGACGACAGCGGTCTTAATTGGACTTTCACCCTGCGGCCCAACGTGAAATTCCATGACGGCACGCCGTTTAATGCCGATGCGGTAGTCGAAAACTTTCAGCGCCATTTAAATACGCAACGTGGGCTGGCAGGTAGCGGAAAAATTCGCACCTTTATTCAGGATGTGAAGAAAAAAGACGATCTTACCGTTACGTTCCAGCTTAAAAAAATCAACCCGGCCTTTTTAACCGTTTTAGCCTCCGGACCAGGTTTAATGGTGAGCCCAAAAGCGGATAAAGAGGGCAGCATTAACAATAAAGCCGACGGCACTGGGCCCTATAAGCTGGTGCAATACAAATCTGGCGAATATGTACTTGAACAAAAGAACAGTGACTATTGGGGAAAATCCTCCGGGCCGGATGAAATAAAATGGACGTGGAGCAGCGAGCCTTCGGTAATGAATATGGCGCTGCAATCGGGACAGGTAGATATTATTAATCCGGTGCCGCCGCAGTTCGCTGGTATGTTAAAAAACAATGCCAACGTTAATCTGAAACGGTCGCCGGGAGCGGCTGTGTTCTGGGTCGATCTGAATACGCAGAGCAAAGCGCTCAGCGATGTTCGCGTGCGGCAGGCGCTAAACTTTGCCACCGATCAACAGGCGCTGGTAAAAGCCATCATGTTTGGCTATGCGCAACCGGCCAATTCCGCGCTGGCACCCGTCGATCCTAACTACGACAAGAATCTGCACGATTATCCTTATGATGTTCAAAAGGCCAAAGATCTGCTGAAGGCAGCGGGCTACGCCAATGGCTTCCCGATGTCGATTGCGGTGCAGGCGCCGGACGCGCGTACTGCGCAAGTACTGCAGGGTATGTGGAGCAAAATTGGCGTGAAGCTCACCGTGCGCCAGATGGAAAGCGGTGTGTGGACCAAAGCGGCCTTTGCCGATGGCAAAGAGAAGGCCGCACAGGGCACCGATGCGGTACTGGCGTCATGGTCTTCCGGTTTATACGGCTCAGACCTGCAATTGCGTCCGCTGTATCACACCAGCAGCTTTGCACCAGGTGGCGCCAACCTTGGCTTCTTCAGCGATAAGCACACCGATGAACTGATTGATACTGCCGCGTCCACGCTCGACGATACCCAACGCAAGGATCTCTACTTCCAGGCACAGAAACAGATCAGCGGATTAGCGCCGCAGGTGCTGCTGTTCTATCAGGACGATCTTTACGCCGCGCGCAAAAACATCAGCGGGGTTGTCATGCAGCCGGGTGGGCAGATTGTCGTCCGTGATGCAATGAAGCAATAAACTCATGGCTGATGTGATATGAAAGCGTACGTCGCAAAAAAGGTGCTATCGCTGCCGTTAATTATTTTCGGGGTGTCGATCATTGTATTCATTGCCATCCGCGCGCTGCCGGGCGATCCGGCACGCTTGATGGCAGGACCGGAAGCGCCACAGGAAGCCGTGGATAATATGCGCGTGCGGCTGGGACTGGATAAGCCTTTGCCGCTGCAATATGCGAAATTTGCTGCCGAAGCCATACATGGCAACCTCGGACTGTCGCTGCAGTCGCAGCGACCGGTGATGACGGAAATCAGTGAGCGGCTGCCGTATACCTTATCACTGGCGGCGCTGGCTTATCTGCTGGCCATTGCGATTGGCGTGCCGGCGGGGATGACAGGCGCAATATATCGCCAGCGCATTCCCGACCAAATCGTCATGGTGCTGACCATTGCCGGCGCGTCCATCGCCAACTTCTGGCTGGCGCTGCTGGCGATGAACTACTTCGCCGTTGAGTTAGGTTGGCTACCACTGCTGGGTGCAGATTCATGGAAAAATTACATCATGCCAACCGTTACGCTAGCGATCTTGCCGATGGCGATGATTGCCCGCATGACGCGATCCAGCATGCTGGATGTGCTGAGTCAGGACTATATTCGGACTGCCAAAGCCAAAGGTTTATCGTCTGGCAGCATCCATTGGAAGCATGCGCTGCGTAATGCGCTGATCCCGATCGTCACCATTGTCGCACTGAATTTCGGCAGTCTGATTGGCGGTGCGGTGGTGACGGAATCGGTGTTTAACTGGCCGGGGATTGGCCGCTTACTGGTGGATTCGGTGCGCTACCGTGATTATCCCGTGATTCAGGGCGTGACGCTGGTCGCCGTTACCGGCGTGGTGCTGATGAATCTGGTGGGGGAAATTCTGATTGGTCTGCTTAACCCCAAAATAAGGTTCGACTGATGAACAGCATTGAAAGCTCCGTGCTGCCGCCGCGTTCGCGCAGCCGAAACCTGCTAAGAACCCTGGTCGCTAATCCTTCCATCGCCATTGGCGGCGCACTGGTATTGCTGGTGGTATTCGCCGCCGTGCTGGCACCGCTGATCACCCATTGGGATCCGGTTGAACAGGATTTACTCAATACGCTGCAGGCACCCTCGGCCGCACATTGGTTTGGCACCGACGATTATGGCCGGGATATTTTCTCGCGGGTGATTTTTGGTGCGCGCATAACGCTGTTTGAGGTCTGCCTGAGCGGGGCGATATCAATGGCGATCGGCATTCCACTGGGCATCATTTCTGGCTTAGCCGGGCGTAAAATTGATGCCCTGATCATGTGGGTAATGGACATTATCTTTGCTTTCCCGGGAATTGTTCTGGCGATTCTGGTTGTTAGCGTGCTGGGGGAAGGGCTTACTAATATGTTGATCGCTATCTCGCTCTTCTCCATACCGGTCTATGCGCGCCTGAGCCGCAATTTAACGCTGGGATTGAAAAATATGGAGTATATCGAAGCGGCACATATGCTCGGCGTGCGCTATCCGCGCATCATCACTCACTATATTCTGCGCAATTCGATTGGCCCGCTGATCGTGCAATCAACCCTAACGGCCGGCGCGGTAGTGCTCTCTGCCGCCAGCCTCTCTTTTCTTGGCTTAGGCGTGCAGCCGCCCATGCCGGAGTGGGGCACGATGATGAGCGACGGGCGCAACTTCCTTGGCCTGAATATCTATGTGTCACTCTTCCCTGGATTGGCGATTTTGATTACCGTGCTGGGCTTCAATGTCCTTGGCGACGGCTTGCGTGATGTGATGGATAAACGTTTATGAGTAAACCTGCAGTTATTTGCCTCGATTTGGGCGGTTCATTTATCAAGTTAGGCGTGATGGATGCGCAAAATGCATTAACGATTCTCGATCAGCAGAATATCCCGGCGACCAGTTGGACGGCGTTCACCACGCTGGTCAGCCACATGATTGCCCAACATCAGGCGCATTTTACTGCTGATAGTCCGGTGGCGATTTCCACCGCCGGCATTGTGGCGCCGGACACCGGGGAGATGTTTGCCAGCAATATTCCTGCTTTTCATCAGCGCAGATTGGCCAACGAATTATCAGCGATCTTGCAGCGACGGGTGATTGTGCACAACGACGCCGATTGCTTCACGCTGGCGGAGGCGCTAACGGGAGCCGGGCAAGCACACAAGGTGGTGTTTGGTGCCATCCTCGGTTCAGGTGTTGGCGGTGGATTAGTTGCGGATGGTCGTATCATCACTGGCCAAAATGGTTTGACCGGGGAATGGGGGCATGGGCCGATCACACTCACTGAAGTGGAGCTTGATGGTGAAACGCTGCGCCTGCCGCGCCTGAGCTGCCCGTGCGGACAAAAAGGCTGTCTCGACAGTTACGGCGGCGCGCGCGGCCTGGAAAATCTGCATCAGACATTGCATAGCAGCACGGCGAGCAGCATTGATATTATCAAGCGCTGGCAGCAGCAGGACAGGCAGGCGCAGCAAACCCTGCAGGCGTGGTTACAGCTGGTTGGCCAGCCGCTGGCGTACACCATTAACATTACCGGCGCATCACGCGTGGTGGTAGGCGGCGGGCTGGCTTCTGTGGTGCCGTTAATCGAGGCGTTAGATCAGGCGGTGCAGGGTTATGTGTTGCGCAGTACGCGCCAGCGTTTAGTGGTGCCGGGAGCGTTCGCGCATCATGGCGGCATGATGGGCGCTGCGCTGTTGGCCCGACAACGTCATGGATAATGTTACCCGGTGCGCATAAATGCGCACCCTACGTCGTAGCGTCGCCAATCATGGCGACCAATGCGGCAGCGTTACCCCAGCCATTAACACATAATTGCGCTATCATATGCCGCTTACTTAACTCAGTTACGACGATGGTTGCTGTTCAATGCACCCACGATCCTGGCTGAGTTCTTCACCTGTGGTTCGGAAAACTCATGTCATCAGTACAACCTCAACTTACTCAGTTGCTGAGCGAGGCATCGCTGCCGCGCAAAAGCGTGCTGAAAGCGCTGTTCGCGCTGGGAACCGGTGGCTTTGCCATTGGTACCGGTGAATTCGTGATTATGGGCCTGCTGCCCGATGCAGCCAAAGGCCTCAACGTGTCGATCCCTTCCGCCGGGCATCTGATCAGTATTTACGCTCTCGGCGTGGTAATTGGTGCGCCGCTGCTGGCCGTTTTGGGTGCGCGAGCCTCACGTCGTAATTTTCTGATGACGTTAATGGGCCTGTTTGCCGCCGGAAATTTGCTGAGCGCGGTGGCACCTGGCTACTACTCGATGCTGTTGGCGCGTTTTCTTGCCGGTTTTCCGCATGGCACTTTCTTTGGCGTGGCCGCGCTGGTAGCGGCCGGTTTGGTCGAGCGCAGAAAGCGTGCGCAGGCGGTATCGATGGTGCTATTTGGTTTGACCATTGCTAATTTGCTGGGCGTTCCGGCGGTCACTGCCATCGGTCAATGGTTTGGCTGGCGCGATGCCTTTGCCATTGTGGGTGGTCTGGCGCTGGTCACGTTGCTTTTGGTGTGGCTGTGGGTACCCAACGTAGCGGGTGATAAAAATGCCAGCCCGCTGCGTGAGTTGTCAGCGCTAACGCGCAAGCAGGTGTTGCTCACACTGGCGATTGGTGCAGTAGGCAGCGGCGGATTGTTCTCGGTGTTTAGCTACGTCAAACCCACTATGACCGAACTGGCACAGATGCCGGTGAGCTGGATTCCTGCCGTGTTGGCGCTATTTGGTTTAGGCATGATTATCGGCAATATTGCGGGTGGTCGTCTGGCCGATCGCGGTATTGAAAAGACGATTCGTATTTTGCTGGTGTGGTCGTTTCTGGTGCTTAGCGCCTTTGTGTTTGCTGCACATTATGCCCTGGCGGGTGCAATCAACGTGATGCTGGTTGGCACCATGGTCGCGCTGGCGGCTGTACTGCAAATTCGATTGATGGATGTGGCGGGAGATGCACAAACCATGGCGGCAGCGATGAACCACTCGGCATTTAATCTGGCCAATGCGTTAGGTGCGTGGCTAGGTGGCGTCACGATCTCAGCAGGTTTAGGCTGGCAGTCAACCGGTTGGGTGGGCGCGATTCTGGCGGTGCTGGGTCTGTTGATTCATGGTGTTGCGGTATGTGATGCGCGGCGGAAATCCATCACCTTTGCCCACGATAATCATTAACATCACAGGGTCGCCATGAATGGCGACCCTACTGTTTTGTAGGGTGCGCATTCATGCGCACCTGGTCAAATTATGAAAGCTTCTGCTACAAAAACGTTACAAATATCCTATTTGTCTCCCTCCGAATGTGGGAGATATGCCAGCCCGAACGATGCGAATTACTGCTCCCACCCTGGACAATTAACCACCAGACCTGTCTTGGGTTTCTGCGTTGCGAGGCTAAAAAAATAGAGAAAAAATTAATGGTTCTATAAGGGCGAGCACGCATTATTTCTATATATACCAATACGATGCTTTTATAGTCACGCCGATTTGCTCGCACGATCACAGCGTAAGTAACACAATTTCTTAACATTAATTGCAGTGATTAAGATCGCAATAATTATTCCCATACTCTCTTTAATAGAAAGCCTTGAACCTAAGCAACCTGGCTTAACATGGAGAGGGCAGCATGCAAGAAAAAATCCCCGGAACGCGTTGGTATCGCGTTATCGCCCCCATTCTCATTACCTGCATCGTCTCATTCATGGATCGCGTCAACATCAGCTTTGCGCTGCCTGGCGGCATGGATCAAGACCTGGCGATCACCAGCCAAATGGCGGGTGTGGTAAGTGGCATTTTCTTTATCGGCTACCTGTTCCTGCAAGTGCCAGGTGGACGTATCGCCGTAAATGGCAGCGGTAAACGCTTTATTGCGTGGTCGCTGGCAGCATGGATGGTGGTGTCTATCGCCACCGGCTTTGTTACCAACCATTATCAGCTGCTGGCGCTGCGTTTCGTGCTGGGTATCTCGGAAGGTGGCATGTTACCGGTGGTGTTAACCATGGTCAGCAATTGGTTTCCAGAAAAGGAGCTGGGACGCGCTAATGCTTTTGTAATGATGTTTGCGCCGCTGGGCGGCATGTTTACCGCACCGATATCCGGCTACATCATTAACGTGCTGGACTGGCGCTGGTTGTTCATTATTGAAGGTCTGCTTTCTGCCGCTGTGCTGCTGGTGTGGTGGCTGGTAATCGCCGATCGTCCCGAAGAGGCGCGCTGGTTACCCGCACGTGAAAAGGCGTATTTGCTGCGCGAACTGGCGCGTGAAAAGGCGCAACATCGCCAAAAAGCACCGCTTAGTAAAGCCCCGTTAAAAGCGGTGTTCCGTAATTCAGGTTTGATGAAGCTCGTGGCGCTTAACTTCTTCTACCAAACTGGCGATTACGGTTACACGCTGTGGCTGCCGAGTATCCTGAAAAATCTCACCGGCACTAACATGGCGGGCGTCGGCCTGCTGGCCGCCATTCCGTTTGTGGCGACAGTGCTCGGTATCTATGCGATTTCCTGGCTGAGCGATCGCACCGGTAAGCGACGTTTGTGGGTAATGGTCTCGCTGTTCTGCTTCGCTGCTGCCTTACTGGCTTCGGTGGTGCTGCATGAGAACGTGGTTGCCGCCTATATCGCGCTGGTGGTATGCGGCTTCTTCCTGAAAGCAGCGACCAGTCCGTTCTGGTCTATTCCCGGACGTATCGCTGCGCCGGAAGTGGCGGGTAGCGCACGCGGCGTGATTAATGGACTTGGCAACCTGGGGGGATTCTGTGGGCCGTACTTAGTTGGCATCATGACGCTGCTCTATAGCCAAAACGTGGCAATCTGCTGGCTGGCGGGTTCGCTGGTGATTGCGGGGATCTTTACGCTGTTATTGCCAAAAGAGTGTGATATTAACCCTTCAGAACCGCGCAGACATATGAAGGACGATCGTTTGATGAGTGCCAAATAGTGAAGCTGGCAAGGTTGGCACTATTCTGAATATGAACAATAGAAAGTCAGAATAAATAAAAAGGGAATGCCTGATAAGGTGTTCCCTTTTTAACGTTTCAATCAATCGACAGATTGTGAATAGCCAGCACAGCACGTGCGGCTTCTTTGCCTTTCTTGATGAAATGCTCGGTGTAGAAGTTTTCGATGACGTCTACCGGTTGGAAATTATGCGGCGTCAATGAAACGGAAAACACCGGTACGTTAGTGGTGAGCTGCACATTCATCAGGCCATCAACCACCGCTGCCGCAACGAAATCATGGCGATAGATACCGCCATCCACCACCAGCGCCGCGCAGACAATCGCATCGTATTTGCCGGTTTCAGCCAGACGCTTAGCCAACAGCGGCATTTCAAATGCGCCAGGCACTTCCAGCACTTTTAATTCCGCGGCAATAGATTGATCGGCTAATTCTTTTTCGAAACCTACCAGGGCATTGTGGACAATTTCTTTGTGCCATCCGGCTTTAATAAATGCAATTTTAATAGTGTTCATGGTTATTTCGGCATCACCTGTAATTTGTTCTTGCTCATAAAATAATGTGTTTGTATACCATATGTTACGTTTGTAATCTACCGACGCAAAACCCGTCATACTTCGAGTTGCAGGAAGGCGGCAAGTGGGTTCATCCCCAGGAGCATACTGAAGTATGTGACTGGGGTGGACACGCGCAGCCAACGCACCTGCAGCTCGAAGTATGACGGGTTTAAGTATGGAGAAGACAATTTAACCACACCCTTAATGCAGTTATTCCGCGCTTGACGGCGACCATCGCCTGCAATACAAATAGACGCGTCGGGGGAGTCTCGCCACAGAGACTGAGAGGCTAATAGCGCACTGCGCGGCTTAGCGACCCTTTGAACCTGACCCAGTTGATACTGGCGTAGGAAGACTGACAGTCTGTTAGCTTGGCTGTCTGGCGCTAAGGCAAGCTCGATCGTGGCGCCATTTCCCTTCACCTGTATCTGCGGGTCTCAGTCAACACTGAGAGGCCGATGTGAATTTCCCCTTTTTGAACATCATGGAACCTGCGCTGTGAGCCGCTGGAGCGTGCTAGGCTGCGGCGTGGCCGGCTTGTGCGTGGCAACATTATTGGCGGAGCGCGGCGAAGACGTTGAGGTGATCGACGATGCATCGCGGCGCCCGGCATCGTGGTATGCCGGCGGCATGCTGGCGCCCTGGTGTGAAGCCGAAAGCGCGCCGCGTGAGGTGATAACCCTTGGACAGCACGCCGCCGCGTGGTGGCAACAGCGCGTCAGCAGCGTTGCACATCAGGGAACGCTGGTGGTGGCGCCGCCGCGCGACAGCCAGGAGCTTAACCGCTTTGCCCGCATGACCGAGCAGCATCAATGGGTTGAACCTGGTGCGATTGAACCGGCGCTGGAAGGGCGCTTTGCGCGCGGTCTGTTTTTCGCTCAGGAAGCGCACCTCGACCCGCGCCTGGCGCTGCAGGAAATGCGTGAGAAGCTGATTGCGCGCGGCGTAGCCTTCAACTCGCATGCGCCGAGCGGCCAGATTATCGATTGCCGTGGCATTCATGCCGCGCCCGAATTGCCGCGCCTGCGCGCCGTGCGCGGCGAGATGCTGATTCTGCACAGCGATGAGGTGCAGTTCTCCCGTCCGATTCGCCTGCTACATCCGCGTTTTCCCTGCTATCTGGTGCCGCGTCGCGGCGGGCATTTTATGCTCGGCGCTACCATGATTGAGAGCGATGACGCTAGCCCAATCAGCGCCCGCGCCATGATGGAGTTACTCAGTGCCGCTTACGCCATTCATCCGGCGCTGGCGGAGGCACGGGTAATTGAGAGCGGCAGCGGGCTGCGTCCGGCGTATCCGGCCAATCTGCCGGAAATTCACTATCAAAATCACACCTTCTATCTCAACGGCATGTATCGCCACGGTTTTCTGCTGGCACCGATGCTGGCTGAACAGCTGATGCAGCGCCTATCTGGAGAGCAATCTTATGATTATTCAGCTTAACGGGCGCGCTATCAGCACCGAAGCAAAAAGCCTGAGCGAACTGCTGATCGAGCAGCAAATTGATGTGGCCTGCGTCGCCACCGCCTTTAATGGCACCTTTGTGCCCAAAAGCCACTACGACACGCAGCTGCTGGATGAAGGTTGCCAGCTCGAAGTGTTGTCACCGATGCAGGGAGGCTAAACGATGTTTTACGATGTTGACCCACAATCGCACTTCCTGCTCGGCACCGCCGGATATCCTTCGCCCGCCATTTTGCAGCAGGCGATTGCCGCGTCTGGCACTGAAATCATCACCGTTAGCCTGCGACGTGAAGGTGCTGCGGGCGCGGCATTTCGTGAACTACTGACCGGACTCAACATCCGCGTGTTACCGAATACCGCCGGCTGTCACACGGTGAAAGAGGCGGTCACCACCGCGCATATGGCGCGAGAATTGTTTAATACCGCGTGGATCAAACTGGAAGTGATTGGCCACGCCGACACGCTGCAGCCCGATCCGTTCGCGCTGGTGGAAGCGGCGCGCATTCTCAGCGAAGACGGGTTCAAGGTGTTTCCCTACACCACTGAAGATCTGATCGTTGGCGAAAAACTGCTGGCGGCAGGCTGCGAGCTGCTGATGCCGTGGGGCGCGCCGATCGGTTCCGGCCAGGGACTGCGCAATATCGACGGCCTGCGCGCGATGCGTGCCTGGTTTAGCGATGTGCCGCTGATCATTGATGCCGGCATTGGCGCGCCGTCACAAGCGGCGCAGGCGATGGAAATGGGCTTCGATGGCATCCTGCTGAATACCGCCGTCGCCAAAGCGGGCGATCCGATCGAGATGGCAAACGCATTTCGTCTGGCAATAGAAGCCGGACAGGCGGCCCGTCGCGCCGGATTAATGGAAAAGCGTGATATGGCGAGTGCTTCCACGCCTATCTTTGGCCTGGCAAATCTCAACTGATGGGCGGCGATATGGAACGCTATCAACGCCAGATGATGCTGCCGGAAGTGGGTGAAGACGGGCAGCGCAAACTGCGCAACGCGCGCGTAGTGGTGGTGGGTGCCGGTGGGTTAAGCGCGACGCTGCTGCCGCAGCTGGTGGGCGCGGGCGTCGGCCATATTCGGCTCTATGACGACGATGAAGTGGCGCTGCATAACCTGCATCGGCAAACGCTGTTTACGCTGCAGGATATCGGCCAGCCCAAGGTGCTCAGCGCTCAGCAGGCTTTGCAGCAGCGTAATCCCGAGGTGCAGATCGACGCGATGCAGCAGTCGCTGAGCGCCAGCAATATGCAGCAGGCGCTGGCGCAGTGCGATCTGGTGATCGACGCCGCCGATAATTTTGCCGTCACCTATCAGCTCTCCGATGCATGCATGCTAGCTGGCATCCCGCTGATCAGCGCCTCGGTGTTACGCAGACAAGGTTACGTGGGCGGTTTCTGTGGCGGATCGCCGAGCTATCGCGCGGTATTTCCGCGCCTGCCGACCTCCGCGGCGGACTGCAACACCGCCGGCGTGATGGGGCCGGCGGTCGCCGCATTGGGCGCAATGCAGGCGCAGATGGCGCTCAGCGTGCTGCTCGAACTGCAGCCATCGCCGCTTGGCTGTCTGGTGAATTGCGATTTTGTTAACTGGCACTTCCGCCCGTTCCGCTTTGATCAGGCCGAAGAACCGCAACAGGCGGTGCCGTTTATCGATCGGCCGCTGCTGGCGGCGGATGACTGCATTGTCGAACTGCGTAGCCATGAAGAAGCGCCAGTCAGCGTCGCAGAGGGCGTTGAGCGCATTCTGCCGCAGGCGATCGCCACATGGCAGCCACCGACGCAGCAGCGCATTGTGCTGGTATGCGCCAGTGGCATTCGTGCCGCGCAGGCCGCCGCAGTGTTGGCGCAGCGTGGCTTTAACCAGCTGGCGATTCTGGCGGCAAATCGCCCATGAGCCACGACATTGTGTTCAACGACGTGAGCTTTAGCTGGGGCGATAAACCGCTGTGCCAGCAGCTGAATCTGCGACTGCGCGGCGGCACAACCACGGTGATGCTGGGACGCAGCGGCATCGGCAAAAGCACGCTGCTGCGCTTAATCGCGGGGTTACTTCAGCCGCAACAGGGCGCGGTGCAGGGGTTACGCGGCAATGTCGCCTGGATGGGGCAGCAGGATCTGCTCTATCCGTGGCTGACGGTGCTGGAAAACGTGATGCTATCGGCGCGACTGGGCGGTGAAAAAGCAGATCGTCCGCGCGCGCTGGCGCTGCTGGCGCAGGTGAAGCTCAGCGAGGTGGCGCACGCGCCGCCGCATCAGCTCTCAGGCGGCATGCGGCAACGGGTGGCGCTGGCGCGCACGCTGTATGCGCAGCGTGAGGTGGTGCTGATGGATGAGCCGTTCGCCACGCTGGATGTGATGACCAAACTTAGCCTGCAGACGCTGACCGCACGCTTGCTGCAAGGCAAAACCGTGTTGCTGGTGACCCACGATCCCCTGGAAGCCTGCCGCATGGCTGATGATATTTTGCTGCTTGATGGCCAACCGCTGGCGATCGAAAACTGGCCGGTGCCTGGCGGTGTGACCCCGCGATCGTTCGATGATCCCGGCGTGTTGCAGGCGCAGGCGCAACTTTTCTCCCGATTGAATACCCATGAAAACACTGTTTAGCGCGATCTATTTGTTTGTGGTGCTGCTGTGCGGCTGGCTGCTGGCGCGTCACAGCGGCGTGCCGACCTTTTTACTGCCCGCGCCTCAGGCGGTGCTTGAAGCGCTATGGCTGCAGCGCCAACTGCTCTGGCATCACATGTTATATACGCTGGCGGAAATTGTGCTGGCGCTGCTGCTCGGCGTGGGTGCCGGCGTGACGCTGGCGGTGCTGATGGCTGCCAGCCCGTTGCTGCGACGCGTGCTGTTTCCGCTGGTCACCGCCAGCCAGGCGATCCCGGTATTTGCCCTCGCGCCGCTGCTGGTGCTGTGGCTCGGTTTTGGCATTGCGTCGAAAGTGGTGGTGGCGGCGTTGATTCTGTTTTTTCCGCTGTGCCTGTCGCTGTTCGATGGGCTGTGCCGCACGCCGAGCGGCTGGCTGGAGCTGGCGCAAACCACCACGCCATCGCGCTTTCGCATCTTCTGGCGCGTGCGCTGGCCCGCCGCCTTACCGCAGTTTTTTTCCGGCTTACAGATGGCGGCGGTGCTGGCACCGATAGGCGTCGTGATTGGCGAATGGGTAGGAGCCAGTGAAGGGTTGGGCTACTTGATGATGCAGTCCAACGCCCGGCTGGAAACCGCCACCAGCTTTGCTGCACTGCTGCTGTTACTGATTCTGGCGCTGTTGCTCTCCGGCAGCGTGGCGCTGATTCGCAAGAAAACCCTCTGGCAAACTTCATAAGGATGCACTTTGAACACCTTACGCACTATTTTTACCACCTTGCTGTTGCTGGCTTCTGCTCATGTCCACGCCGCAGAGAAAGTTCGTTTGCTGCTCGACTGGTTTATTAACCCGAATCATGCCGCGATTTTTGCGGCTCAGCACAGCGGGGCTTTCAAAAAAGAGGGGCTGGACGTAGAGATGATCGCGCCTGCCGATTCCGCCTCTGTACCGCTGCTCTTGGCCGCAGGTAAAGCCGATCTTGCTATCAGCTATCAGCCGCAGCTCTATACGCTGGTGGAGAAGGATGTGCCAGTCATCCGCGTTGGCACTTTAATCAATCAGCCACTGAATACGCTGACCACGCTTGCGAGCGATATTCACTCTTTAAAAGATTTTGCAGGGAAAACGCTGGGCTATGCGGTACCGGGAACGGAAGACGTGGCAATTCGCAATATGCTGAAATCGCAGGGCGTTGATGTTGCCACCGTGAAGCTGATTAACCTGAATATGGACGGTGAATCAGCGCTATTGACGCACAAGATTGAGGGTGCGATGACCATCTTCCGCAACTATGAGCTGCTGGATCTGCAGGACAAAGGCGCCAATCCGACGGTGTTCAAACCTGAGGATTACGGTGTGCCGGCGTATGACGAACTGATTATTCTGGCAAATCAAAAAACGGCCGCGCAGGACAAACGTATTCCGGCGTTTTTGCGCGGGCTTGATGCGGGTGTGGCATGGCTGCGCGCGCATCCGCAAGAGGCGTGGCAGGCATTTATCAAGCAATATCCAGAGCTGAACACCAAACTAAACCATGAAGCGTGGCAGGCGACGCTACCGTACTTTGCTGCGCACAGCGCAGAGTTTGATCGGGCGCGCTATCAGGCATTTGGTGAGTATATGAAAGCGAATGGTGTGATTAAGGATGTGGCGCCGATGGCGCGTTATTCACTGCAGTAACTTCTGCCAGGTGCGCAGTAATGCGCACCCTACTAATAGGTAGGGTCGTCATTCATGGCGACAGGAAAAACACAAAGAATTACGCTTGCACGCCGCTGTATTTTTGATAATGATATTTATTCTCAATTATCAAGTGATGGACAACCTGATGCGTTTTCCCGCTCTTTCTCTGCTGCTCACCCTATTTTTCATCTGCACCCACGCCCACGCAACCGCCAGCTGGCCGCGCACCATCCAAACCCCGCAAGGCCCACTTACGCTGCAACAGCCGCCGCAGCGTATTGTTTCGACCAGCGTCACGCTGAGCGGCACTTTGCTGGCAATTAATGCGCCGCTGATCGGCTCTGGCGCCACCAGCCGCAATAGCAGCGTGGCGGATGCGCAGGGCTTCTTTACTCAGTGGAGTGAAGTGGCGAAAGCGCGTCAGGTAAAACCGCTGTACGTGTCGCAGCCAAACGCCGAAGCGATTGCGGCCGAAGCGCCGGACTTGATCGTGATGGCCGCCACCGGCGGGGATTCAGCGCTGCGCTTGTACGATCAGCTGCAAACCATTGCGCCGGTATTAGTGATCGACTACGGCGATAAGAGCTGGCAGGCATTAGCTTTACAGCTGGGCGACATCACCGGTCATGAAGCGGATGCGAAAAAGCTGATAGCTGCGTTTGACCAGCGCGTCGCAGCGGTGCGCAATACGATCACGCTGCCGCCGCAGCCGACGTCTGCCGTGGTCTATTACGAAGATGGACGCGGCATGAACCTATGGACACCGGCCTCGGCGCAGGGTGCGCTGTTAAAGGCGTTGGGCTTTACCTTGGCCGCGCCGCCCGCGAGTTTTCAGGGCAGCACCAGCATGGGCAAGCGCAATGACATCATTCAGCTAAACGGTGAAAATATGGCCGATGGCATCACCGGCAACACTATTTTGCTGTTTGCGGCCGATGAGAAAACCGTGCCGCAGGTGGCGAAGAATCCATTCCTCGCCCATCTGCCCGCGGTGCAGCAGCACGCTATTTTTGCCGTGGGGAACGACACTTTCCGCCTCGATTACTACAGCGCCAGCAATATGCTGAGCAGCATCGAGCGGCAATTCACGCATCAAGCGTCAGCGGTGGCTGGTCGCGACGCATCAGGCTGATCGCCGAGGCGTGCGGTGCGCAGGCCGCGCGCCGCCAGCGCCAGCAAGACCAACAGCCCCGCCGCCAGGCCACCAAACCACAACACGCTGCTCAACGGCGCCAACACCCGTGCCAGTGCCCCCAAACCTAATGCGCCAAGCGAATCGCCCGTCACATCCTGTGCTGTGCCAAGGCTGTTAACGCGACCCAGCAGCGCATCCGGCGTGTGATGCTGCGTCAGCATAAATTGCAACAGCGAGGCGATAGCGTTGCTGTAGCCGTAACACACCAGCGCCAGCAGTGCGGGCAGCAAATGGCTGTAGAAACCGAGCGAGGCGATGCAGGCAAACGCCAGCAGCGCACAACCGATCAGCACCCGCCCCGGGCGTGCCAGTTGTCGCACCCAGCCGCTGGTAAATGCGCCGATCATCGCGCCCAGCGGCACCGCAGAATACATCAAACCTAATGCCGAGGCATCGGCGTGCAAGGTTAGCGCCAGCGCCGGGAACAGTATACGCACCGCGCCCACCATGCTGAGCAGTAACCCAACCAGCACCACCGCGCCCACCACTTTATGCTGGCAAACAAATTGAATGCCGCTCGCCAGCGCGCGCAGCGGATGCTCCGGTTCCTGCTGTTCAGGTTTCATGGCGGGCAAACGCACTAGCGGAATCAGCGTAGCCAGCGTACCGATGGCGGCGACCGCAAAGGCCCAGCCGACGCCTGCCGCGACGATAATCATCCCGCCAATCGCTGGCGAGAGAATCGCGCCGAGGCGCACCGTTAGCATGCTGAGCGCACCGGCTTCAGCCAGATGTTCGCGTCCGACGATCAGCGGGATCACTGCCATCAGTGCGGTCATGCCCAGCGCTCCAAAGAAGCCATCCCAAAAGGCGAGAAAATAGAGCGCCAGCAGCGAAGGCGCTAAGCTGAAGGCATTCAGGCTGAGCAGCACAAAGCCGATGCCGCAGGTGCCGCGTGCAAACAGGATCAGCTTGCGGCGATCGTAGCGATCTGCGAGCACACCGCCAAGCAGCAGGCCGATAAACATGCCGACGCCATCGAGCATCACCGCCACGCCCACCTGCAGCGTGGAGCCGGTCATGGCCTGAATCTGCACCGGCACACCCACCGCCAGCATGCCGAGCGCAAACACCGACAGCATGCGAGCGCAGAATATTGCGCGGAATGACGGGTTATTTTTCAGCAAACTAAAATCTAAAAATATCGAGGGCTTAGCCATATATCTCCAACATAAGGGGTAAAGGTCGCCATGAATGGCGACCCTACACTTATTTCCAGGCCGCTATGAATACGACCCTACAAAAACGTGCAGACCTTTCGTAGGGTGCGCATTTATGCGCACCGTTTCGATGCCCGCACCAAAGCTCAACCCGCTAACAGCTGATTGATCAACGGTCCCAATACCTTCAGCGAATCCGCCGAGAGAATATCGGCGTGTTCACAATCCAGTGGGATGAGGGTGAGCTCATCCACAAACGGCGCCCAGCTGGCGCGGACATCCATATCCGGCGGCACGGTTCTTTTCGCCATAAACAGCGTGGCGCTGCCGGCATAACGCGGCGTGCGCGCTTCGGCCAGGCGCGCGACGGCATCTTTGTAATTAGCCACGATGGTGCTAAACATCGCCGCCTTCTCCGCCCGCAGCAGCGGATCGCGTTCGTCTTCGGTTGCCGCCATAAATTCGGCCTGCTCCCGCGCCACCTCATGTTCCGCTTCCGCGGCATCCGGCATGCGCCAGTCCTGACCTTCCGCCGGATAGGTATCCAGCAGGCCGAGGAAGGCCACCTCTTCACCTAACGCCTGCAGGCGTGCCGCGATGCCTTGCGCCAGCGTGCCGCCAAGCGAATAACCGAGCAGGAAGTAGGGCCCGCTCGGCTGCTGCTGGCGAATCGTTGCCAGATGCCGATCGCACATCGCCGCCACGCTGTGACACGCCGCAATCACCCCATCAGGACGCGGCGATTGCAGGCCGACAATCGGGAAGTCGCCGTCCAGATAGTGCAGCAGGGCGCTGTACTGCCAGGCGAAACCGGAGGCGGGATGGATGCAGAACAGCGTAGGGCCGTTGCCTGCGCGCAGCGGCAGCAGTTCACCGTTGCCACCGGTTTCGCTGCTGGCGCCGTCGTCGAGCAGCGCCGCCAGCTTCTCCACGCTGCGTGCCGCGATGATCTGCCCGACGCTGAGCGGCGGCACCTCACGACGACGCAGTTCTGCCACCAGACGCATCGCCAGCAGCGAATGGCCGCCGAGCGCGAAGAAATCGTCGTCGGCGAACACGCTGTCGCAACCCAGCAGCTGCTGGAACAGCTCTGCCAGCAAATGCTCACTGGCGCTGTCCGGTAAGCGACCGCTGCGCGCGCTGCGCTGCGGCATCGGCAGCGCTTTGCGGTCAAGCTTGCCGTTAGCGCTCAGCGGCAATTGGTCGAGCAGCAGATAGCTGACCGGCTGCATATGCGCAGGCAATCGTTCGCTCAGCTGCTGCTTCACGCGCTCGAGGTCCAGCGTGATGCCCGCTTCCGCTACCAGCCAGCCCAGTAGCTGACGATTATCGACGCCCGGCGTTGACTGCTGCGTAAGGTTGCGCGCCGCGACCACCGCTTGCGCCACGCCTGGCAGCGCCGCCAGGGCTTGTTCGATCTCGCCCGGCTCAATACGCTGTCCGCGCATTTTCAGCTGATCGTCACTGCGTCCCAGATACTCAACCGCACCGTCGGCGCGCCAGCTGGCAATATCGCCGGTGCGATACATGCGTTCCCCTTCGGCAAACGGCGCGGCGACAAAGCGCTGCGCGGTGAGGTCGGCGCGGTGCAAATAGCCATCGGCCAGCTGCACACCGCTGAGATAGAGATCGCCGGGCACGCCAACCGGCACCGGGCGCAGCAGGTTATCGAGAATATGCAGCTGCGTGTTCCACACCGGGCGACCAATCGGCACGCCCGGACCGTTGAGGCTCGCTAGCGCGCTGCCGCTGGCCGGTTGCCAGGTGACATCGACGGCGGCTTCGGTCGGGCCATACAGATTGTGCAGCGGTGCGGCAATCAGATCCTGATAGCTGCGCGCCAAATCGCACGCCAACGCTTCACCGCTACAAAATACGCGGCGCAGGCTTGGGCAAGCACGATCGGTTTGCGTCGCCAGATGGCCGACAAATGCGGCCAGCATCGAGGGGACAAAATGCATTGTGGTGACGCGATAATCGTCAATCAGCTGCCACAGCGCCTGCGGATCGCGGTGTGCCTCCGCTGGAGCCATCATCAGCTGCGCGCCAGTCATCAGCGGCCAGAAGAACTCCCACACCGAGACATCAAAGCTGCACGGGGTTTTCTGCAGCACCACATCGTCGGCGCGCAACGGATAGCTGGCCTGCATCCAGCGCAGACGATTGACGATAGCGCGTTGGTTCACCACCACGCCTTTCGGTTTGCCGGTGGAACCCGAGGTATAAAGGACGTAAGCCGGCCGATTGGCATCCGCCTGCGGCAGCGTGTGCCGAGCCTGAGCCTGTGGGTTGGCTAAGCCATCAAACAGCATCAGCGTACCAAAACGGGCGAAACGAATTTCCAGCGCTGACTCGGTGATCACCACCCACGGCCGCGCATCTTCTACCATGTAGGCCAAACGCTCATCGGGATAACCGATATCCAGCGGCAGATACGCCGCCCCAGCTTGTAAAATGGCGCTGAGCGCGATGCTAAGCCGTACCGAACGCGGCAGCGCCACGGCGACGATGTCGCCCGGCATCACGCCGGCTTCGATCAGGCGATCCGCCAGCAGCGTAACCTGCCGCTGCATGTCGCTGTAGCTCAAACGATGCGCTTCATCAACCAGCGCTAGCGCATCGGGCGTACGCGCTGCCTGCTGGGCAATTGCCTGCTGCAGAGTTTCATCTTCCAGCTGCACGCCGGTGTTATTGACCCACGCCAGCAGCGATTGCTCAGCCAGCGTTTGCAGTCGCCACTGCGTCAGCGGCAGATCGGGCGTGGAAACCAGCTGTTGCAGCAGCAGGAGCAACCGCTCGGCGAGACGTTCCGGCGCGCTGACGCAGTCGCGATACTCCATCAGCAGCGTCAGCTGTTCACCCGGTAGCACCAGCAGCGTCAGCGGGTAATGCGTATAGCCGCGGTTGTGAATCGCCTCGCAGCGCACGTCGGCATTGGCATCCAGCACGCTTTGGTTGTCCGGATAGTTCTCGACCACCAGCAAGGTATCAAACAGCGTACCCGCGCCAACCAGCTGCTGAATTTCGGCCAATCCGAGACAATCCTGCTCAATTAGCTGGATCTGCTGCGCCTGATGATCGGCCAGCTGCGCCAGCAGTGGCCGCTGATGATCGAAGCGAACGCGCACCGGCAAGGTGTTGCTGAACAGGCCGACGTGCTGATCGATACCGTCAATCTGGCCAAATCGACCGGACACTGGTGCGCCAAACACCACGTCCTGCTGGCCGCTGGCAACGGACAGCATCAAGCCCCACACACCCTGCATGACGGTGTTCAGGGTTAATCCACGCGCCCGACACAGCGCATAAAGCTCGCGCTCCAGCGTGGCATCCAGCGTGATGCGTTTTTCGCTGACCGCGCTGTCGGCCGCGTTTGGATAGAGCAGCGTCGGCCGCACGTCGCGCAGGCACGATTGCCACTGTTGGCGGGCGTCGTCGCAGTCACGCTGGCTGAGTTGACGCACCAGGTCAACATAACTGCTGCTGAGCGCGGGCAGGGTTTGCTGGCGCAGCGCACAAAGCAGATCGTGGAGGATCACCGGCGTTGACCAGCCATCGACCACGAGATGATGCGCGTTAAGCAGCAGCGTCCAGCGCAGGCCATCGCGATGGGCGATCAGCGTGGCTTGCAGCATGATCGGCTGACTAAACAGATCCTGCGCCAGCGCCTGATGCTCCAGCGCCAGCAGCGCCTGATCTTCGTCTTCCTCAGCCAACTGATGCACCGCCAGCGGCCAATCCCGCTCGCCTTCCGGCAGCAGCTGCAGCGGTTGCAGGCTGAGTTCGGCATCAAAGCGTGCCGCCAGCTGTGGATGGCGGCGTAGCACCGCGTTCAGCGCCTGCTGAACGGCTGCGGCGCCGATCTCGCCGCTCAGCGTAAGACGCGTCAGCGAGTTATAGCTGCCTTGTTGTGCGGTGGTTTGAGCGTGGAACAGCAGGCCTTTTTGTAATGGCAACAGCGGCAGCACATGGCTGAAGGCGCCGTGACGCGCATGCAGCTGTTGCAGCGTGATATCGTCTACGCCATCAATGGCCACGTCGGCGGCAACCAGCGTATTGGCGGCCTGCTGCGGCTGATCTTGTGCCAGTGCCATCAACGCCTGCGCGGTGCTGACCATCGCCAGATGCAGTTGTTCAATTGCCTCAGCATTTAACACGCCAGCGGCCCAGCTCCAATTGAGCGCCAGCTGCGCCGCGTCCGGCTGCTCTTCGACAAACACGTTAAGTTCTAACGCATGCTGCAGCGGCGGCGCGCCATCCTGCATCACCGCAAAGGTGTCGTGGAACGCCTTGGCGGTGCGCTGTGGCGACCAATAGCCGCTGCGCTGTTGGAAGCGCCCCAGGTAGTTAAATAGCACCTGCGGCGCATGCTCGGCCGCCAGTTTTGCCAGCGTAACGCCGCGATGCGCATCCAGCCAACGTAACTGACCATAGCCAATGCCGCGGTCCGGCACCGCGCGCAGTACCGCTTTTACCGCGCGTACGCTGGCGTTGAGCGGCGCCTGTGGGTTTTCCGGTAATGCCAGCAACAGCGGGAATTCCGCCGTTAACCAGCCAACGGTGCGCGCCAAATCCTGCTGGGTATGCAGCTCGGCGCGGCCATGCGATTCCAGCGTAACGCGTTGCATCGCACTGCCGTTATGCTGGCGCAGCGCGAGGGTCAGCAGCGTTAACAGCAACTCTTCGCTGGTGGCGCGATAAGATTGCGGCAGCGTGTTGAGCAGCGCGTGCGTAGTGGCCGCATCCAGCAGCGTGCGCCGATGCTGCTGGCGATCGCTGTGCTGAAGGGATCGCTGTCCAATCGCCGGCAGCGGTTCAGCCAGCATCTGTTGCCAGAAGGGCAGTTCGCTAGCGCGGACGGAGAGGTTCGCCAGCAAGGCCGCCGACCAGTCATGCAGCGAGGTTTCCTCTGCAGGGATCATCAGCGGCGTGTTATTGAGCAGCGCATCACCGGCCTGTTGCAGCTCATCCAGCAACACGCGCCAGGAAACGCCATCAACAATTAAATGATGCAGCGTCAACACCAGCGCGCAGCTGGCGCCGTTTTGTTGCAACAGCGTGGCCTTGAGTAACGCACCGGCAGCGGGATCAAGCGCGTAAGCATCTTCGGTAAACGCCTGCTCCGCCGCACTATCGCGATCTGCTATTGCCCATACGCGTACGCGGGCAGGGCATGCAGGCAATGTTTCGCCGACGATCAGCTGCTCATCGCGCGTAAAGCCGTTCAACACGGGATGCGCCCGCGCCAGTTGATCGATCAACTGTTCTACCTGCGCCTGCTGTAACTGCGGCGGCACCGACAGCAGCACGCCGTGGGCAAAGCGCGCATTAATGCCTGCCTGCGCGTGGAACCAGTGCAGGATCGGCAATCCGCCAATCGCGCCCTGTTGCGCCACCCGGTTAGCGGTGGACTGTTGTGCCAACGGCGTTAAATCACGCGCCATGCGGGCAGCGGTACGTTCAGCGAAAATTTCACGCGGACGCAGCAGATAACCGGCGCGACGCGCGGCGGTGCTAAGTCCCATCGCCGAGATACTGTCACCGCCGAGTGCAAAGAAATCATCCTCTGCACCCACGCTTTCCAGCCCGAGCAGGTTGGCTATCGCCGAACAAATCAGCTGTTCCTGCGGCGTGCTGGCAGCCCGGCTTTGGTTCTGCGCTGCCTGTTGCGGCTTTGGCAGCGCCTGGCGATCAATCTTGCCGTTGACATTAAGCGGCAACGTCTCCATCACCATCAGTACCGCCGGCACCATGTAATCCGGAAGCCGTGTTGCAAGCTGCGCCAGCAATTGCGCGCTGAGAGTGCCCTCTGCGCGCAGCGCATCATCCTGCACCGAGCAGTAGCCAATTAAGCGATGCGTCGCGCCTATCACTTCGGCGATGACGATGGCGGTGCTGACTTCCGGCAGCGCCACCAGCGCGTTCTCCACCTCACCCAACTCGACGCGGAAGCCGCGCACTTTAATCTGGTGATCGGTACGGCCAATAAACGCCAGCTGACCATCCTGATTCCAGCGCATCAGGTCGCCGCTGCGGTACATCACATCGCCTGCGCGGAACGGATTGGCAACAAAGCGTGCGCTGGTGAGATCGGGGCGACGCAAATAGCCGCGCGCGATGCCGCTTCCGGCAATGTACAACTCGCCTGGGCAGCCAATCGGTACCGGACGCAACTGGTTATCCAGCAAATAGACTTCGCTGTTCCCCACTGGACGGCCAATCACCGGCTGCGGCGAGGCCATCACGTTGGCGCCGAGCGTATCAATGGTGTATTCCGACGGGCCGTAATAGTTGTGGATCTCCATCTGCTGCTGTTGCTGCATCCGTTTCCACAGTGTCGGCGTTGCCGCTTCGCCGCCAATCATCACAAATGATGGGCGATGGTTATCGGCTTCCAGCAGGCCGCTGTCGATCATTTGTGAGAAGAACGACGGTGTGATATCCAGTAAATCCACCGGCACCGCGTTCATCTGTTGTATCAATCCCCAGGCGTCGCGGCGCAGATCTTCGTTGAAGATATTTAGCTCGCAGCCCATCAGCATGCAGAACAGCGGTTCCCAGGAGGAGTCAAAGGAGAATGAGGCGGTGTGACCCGCGCGCATGCGGCGCGGACTGTTGGCGGTAAAGCGCGCAATCGCGGGGCCAAACAGGTGTTCACGATGCGAGAGGAACAGATTGAGCAAACCCTGGTGCGTGCTCATTACGCCTTTGGGGCGTCCGGTCGATCCCGAGGTGTAGATCATGTAAGCCAGATCGACACCGCACAGGTTAGTTGCGGGTCGCGCGGTGGGATGCTTGTTCAACTCAATCTCGTTAATCAGCAGATGCGGCAGTTTTGGCATTTGCTCCAGCGTGCGAGTGTGGGTGAGTAGCAGTTTGGGCTGCGCGTCATCGCACATCAGGGTTAAGCGTTCACGCGGGTAGTCGAGGTCGAGCGGCATATAGGCCGCGCCGCTTGCCAGTACGCCAAATATCGCTACCAGTGAATCTACAGAACGTGGAATTCCGATTGCCACCACGTCGTCGGCGTGCAAACCGCGCGCGATCAGCAGATGTGCAAGCTGCATCGCGCGATCGGCAAGCTGGCGATAACTCAGGCTGCGCTCGCCGCAAACTACCGCGATCTCATTGCCATGTTGCGCAGCAGATTGCAGCAGGACATCAACAATGGTGGCGGTATCGGCAGGCGGTATGATGCCAGGGCCGGTTGACCAGCGCTGCAGATCGGCCTGCTCTTGCGGGGCAATCAGCGACAGCGCACCCACGTTAATAGCAGGATTATCAACAAACTGGTTTAGCAGATAGCCAATGCGTTCGGCGTGACGTTGTAACGATTTTGCATTATAACGCTGCGGGTTAGCGACTAACGTCAACTGTAATGCACCGTCGCGGAAACCAACCTCAAATTCCAGATCGTCCACCGGGCCCATTGCCAGCGTGTGGGTGGCGGCACCATGACCATCGAATTGCACATCGTCGTGATAAACCTTGACGTTAATCACCGGGCCATACAGCGCCTGGCTGCTGCCAACCAGACCCAGATCGCGGCGCAGCTGTTCCGCTTCATAACGCTGATGACGGCGCGCTTTGCGGATTTCGCTCTGCACCTGCTGCAACAGCGCCGGTAACGTCATCTCATCGCTCACGCTAAAGATCAGCGGCAATACATTCACCACCGGTCCGAGCGTTGAGATCGCCGCCGAACCCATGCGGCGCATGAACGGAAAGCCAATCGACAAACGCGAGCGGTTGCTGATGCGGGCGAGATAGGCAATTAACAGGGCACTGACGATATCTCCTTCGCTGCTGTCAGCCAGCTGCTGATGCAATCTCGTCAACTGCGGGAGGGTGACCTGACAACTGATGGGGCGAGCGTCGGGATGCGTTATGTTTTCATTTGAGAGCGTAAGGGTTTCAGGAAGCTCAGCGGTGTAGCTTTGCCAGTGGCTGGCGGCGCGTGCGCAGGCGGCGGAATCCTGCCACTGTTGATACTCCTCAATCACCGTGGTGAAGGGGGTAAACGGCGTGGGCGCAGGCGTTTCGCCGGCACTCACGGCGGCATAGATCGCCGCGATGCGCTGCGTCAACGCCGCAAAACTGAAGCCATCAACCAGCAGATGATGATAGCGCTGATACCACAGCCAGCTGCCGTCATCGACGCGCATTAACACGTGACGATAGAGCGGAGCGTCGCCGTCGGCAGGCAGCTCAGCAGCGAGATCTGCCTGCATCAGCTTGTGCGCCTGGCGGGTTGCGTCGGCACGCTGGCTAAAATCGTGCCATTCCGGTGCGATGGGGGCTTGTGCATCGAACCACTGCGCCGGATTGCCCTCATCGTCGAGACCAAAGCGCGCCTGCACGGTATCAGCTTCGGCCATCGCCTGACGAATAGCGCTATCAAGTGCGACGCGGTTGATGTTGCCGTGCAACACGCTGTAGTGCGCCACGGTAAATTGATTGCGCGGCTGCGCAATGCTGTCAGCGATCCAGATGCCGGGCTGCGCCGCGACTAAAGGATAGGGTTGTTTGATCGTTGCCAAGAGACAGTTCCTGTCTGATTCCCGTCATCCTTCGGGCTGCAGCGGCGTTGGCTGCGTGCGCTCACCCCAGTCACTTACGTCCGTAAGCACCTGGGGATTTGCGCACTTGCCGCCTTGCTGCAGCCCGAATGATTGGGGGAATAAATTAACTAAATGATTAAAAGAGCAAATTAAGCTGCGGTAGACGACGTCTGTTGCGTCGCTGGTCGCATGTCGTGCCAGTTGGCTTCGATAAATTCAATTGCCGCAGCGCGCGTGAGTGGCCCTGCCACGTTGTGCCAACCGGCGGGAACGGGAGCGAATGCTGGCCACAAACTGTATTGCTGGCGCGTGTTAAGCAGCACCAGAAATTCCAGCGCATCGTTATCAAACGGGTTTTGTTGTTCAGACATGGTGATTACCTTCAGAGGGTGAGGTTGGGGATAGAAAATCGGCCAGCAGCCAGCGGCAGCCGTCGATCAGACCGCCGCGCCAGCACAGCGCATCGTGCCCTCCGGCGTAGCGGCGAAAATGTAATTCGTGGCCAGCGGCTTCCAGCACCGGAGCGATCTGCTGGTTGACGTACACCATGTCCGCCTCGCGATCGCCCACTTCCTGGAAGATCTTCAGCGTGCCCGTTGGCAATGTGCCTTGTTGCAGACGCTGCAGCAGCAGGCCCGGCACGTGATGTTCACGATTGGCGTAGTCGCGGAGATATTGCAGGTTGGGCCACCAGAATGAGCCGGATTGCGTAAGAATGCGGCCAAAGCGCTGCGGCCAGTGCAACCCGGCATACAGGGCGGCGAGTCCACCGTAGCTTTGCCCGGCCACCAACGTGCGATCGGCATCGCTACTGAATGCCGCGTGTTGCTGAGCCAGCGGCAGTAGCTCTTGCTGCACCGCCTGCCAGAAAGTTTCATTGCACGGTAATTCCGCTTCGCGATGCTGGCTGTCGATGACATCGATAAACAGCCAGCA
This sequence comes from Candidatus Pantoea floridensis, assembly GCF_900215435.1. Taxonomy (NCBI): domain Bacteria; kingdom Pseudomonadati; phylum Pseudomonadota; class Gammaproteobacteria; order Enterobacterales; family Erwiniaceae; genus Pantoea; species Candidatus Pantoea floridensis. The sequence continues at coordinate 401,864 of NZ_OCMY01000002.1, read as the reverse complement.
GGCCGGCGGCAGTTCGCCAGCGGCGGTGACCTGATCCAGCGCGCTAAAGATCGGCTGGCCGTACACCCAGTTTTGTCCGTCGAGCAGAATTGCCAGCGGACGCTGTTCAGGCCGGTCGGTTTTACCCGTGCTGTAGATCCAAACCTTGCGCGTAACCTGGAGCAGCGTGCTGCGCCACCGCAGCGTTTGCAGCGTATCGGGCCAGGTTTCGGCGAGTCCGGCATCCAGTGCTCGCCACGCCGATTGATCCGGCGCATCCGGCATATGCGCGTTGCTCAAAGCAAAGCGACGGCTGCTGAGAAACGGCGGGGTAGGATTGAGCTTGTCGGGAATCGCCAGCGGCATCAGCGAAATCCACCATTTACGTTGCAGCGCGCGACAGGTGTCATCATCGCCACAAAATAGCGGCGGCAGCTGTTGCGCAGTGACCGGAATCAGGCTGTAACTGCCGCGCCAATCGGATTCAATCGGCGTAGACCAATGCCAGACGTTGCTGTCCCCCACGCGCGCCAAACTTTCTGGCGCTTCGCTGTGGTGATCGGTGACGCCATTAATATCGATATAAACCCGTTGCGTAGAAGAAAGTGCGGAATGACCTTGGGGATCGCGCCAAAAAAAATGCATGGAAGTCTGACCCTGCTCATCACGTTCCACCAGCGGTGTTCCGGTGGCATAAAGCCGCTGCCACCAGCCTTCGCCGCCCACATCAGCTTGTCGCAACCATTGCGCAACGGTTCCCGCAGGCAACCAGGTTTTTGCTGTTTTTTCTGCATGCGTTAGAAACATCCTGCAATCCATCTCCACATTTTGTTCATAGTCTTTACTTAATCAAAGCTAATGCAAATGCTATTGATAACGATTTACATTTGCAATATGATTTTTCGCGCCTAAGAAACCTTCGGATTTTCAGTGGATTATTTTGTGAGAGAGGTCACGCGGGGAAATTAGGGCCGTAAATAATCGATGACAGTAATATTTCAATCCGTTACAGCCTCTGCTATTAGGCGAGGACCTCTGAATGGATTATTTCATTTACAAGGCAGTTTGAAATAGAGATGGCGACTATGTCTATTAAAGTAAGAAAATCAGCAATACCTGCTGTGGCACACCCGTTCAGATTCAATCCTGTATATCTTTCACTGGCCTCAATTTTGTTAGTGGCACCGGTGTCCGCTGAAGAGACGATTACCGTTAACGCCGAAACGCACGAAAGCGTCACCGCACCGCTACAAGGCTATGTGGCGAAAGAGAGCGCGGCAGGCACAAAAACCGCCACGCCGCTGCGCAAAACCCCGCAATCCATTTCAGTGATTACGCGTGAGCAGATGGACGATCAGGCGGCGGCATCGGTGGCGGATGCGCTAAGCTACACCAGCGGCGTGCTAACCAACTATCGCGGTAACTCCAACCGTAATGATGAGATTATTGCGCGCGGTTTCCGCTATGCGCCGAAGTTCCTCGACGGCCTGAGCTACGGCTTGTCCGGTCAGGCGGGCGCCGCGGGGCAGATCGATCCCTGGCTGCTGGAGCGCGTTGAGATGATTCATGGTCCCGCCTCGGTGCTGTACGGCCAGGTGAATCCGGGTGGCATCGTGGCGATGACCAGCAAACGCCCGACGGCGCAAAGTATTCATAAAGTGCAGCTCAGCACTGGCAATCAACATTTGGGTGAAGCGGCGTTTGATTTCGGCGGTAAGCTAAATGATGACAACACGCTGTTTTATCGCCTGAACGGTATCGCCAGCACCAAACACGAGTTCGTTAAAGACAATAAACAGCAGCGTATGGCGATTGCGCCGGCCATCACCTGGCTGCCCAACGCCGATACCAGCTTTACGCTGTTGACGCTGTATCAGAACGAGCCGAAAGCGGGCTACCGTAACTTCCTGCCGGCCAACGGAACGTTGTTCAACACCAGTGCCGGACGGATCCCTTATGACTTTAACGTCAGCGATCCGAGCTTCAACGAAGCCAAACGCGAGCAGACGTCGATTGGTTATATTTTCGAGCACAATCTGAACGACAACGTCAGCTTCACGCAGAATTTGCGCTACAGCAACATGGATGAGTCGTACAAATATCTGGTGTATACCGTTGATGCGGATAACGATCACTCGATCAACCGTCGTCCGCAGCATGACAAGATCAAGTCAAAAGAGTTGGGCCTGGATAACCAGCTGAAAGCCACCTTTGATACCGGGAATGTTGCGCACACTGTGCTTGGCGGGCTGGATTACAAGTGGAGCGACGTAGATAACAAATTGTGGCTCGACAGGGGCGATCAATACATTCTCGATTGGGCTAACCCAACGCGTATCAGCATCAACGAGAGCGATTTGACGCTGACTACCAGCACCCGTAAGAAGCTCGATCAGGTTGGTGTTTATCTGCAGGATCAGCTGGAGTGGAATCAGTGGAACCTGCTGTTGTCAGGCCGTAATGACTGGAGCGAAGTGCGTACACAGGATCGCACCGATAACAGCGAAACCCAGCAGAATGATAACAAGTTCACCGGGCGCGCCGGTTTGCTGTATGCGTTCGATAACGGGATTTCGCCATACATCAGCTACAGCACCTCGTTTGAACCCAACCTGAACAGCGGCGCGCCGGGCACCGATCCGTTCAAACCGACCACCGGTGAACAGACAGAAGTGGGCGTGAAGTATCAGCCGTTGGGGTGGGATGCGGTGTTTACCGTGTCCGCGTTTGATATCACGCAGAAAAACATTACCGCTTATAACAACGTCACCGGCTACAACGAGCAGATTGGTAAAGTGCGTTCAAAAGGTATTGAAACCGAAGCGCATGCGCAGATCACGCCAGAGATCAAACTGCTAGCGGCTTATACCTACACCGATGCGGTGACCAAAGAGAGCAGCATCACCGAGCGTATTGGTCACTCGCCGTCCAGCATTCCGCGTCATGCGGCCTCGGCGTGGGGCAGTTATACCTTCCTCGATGGCGTGCTGAATGGCTTTACCCTTGGCAGCGGCGTGCGCTACACCGGCACCGCGCCAGCGGATGAAACCGGCACCAATAAGGTTCCGCATTACACGTTGTACGACGTGATGGCGAAGTATGAATTAGGCGAAGCGGCGAATTCGCTGCGCGGTACCACGCTGCAACTTAATGTGAATAACGTGGCGGACAAACACTATGTCGCCTCGTGCAGCAACACCAGCGCCTGCTTCTATGGCAGCGGTCGTTCCATTGTTGCATCGGTTAATTACAGCTGGTAATTCCGTCGGCGGTCTTACCGGCCGCCGTTTCTTTTCACATTCCGTGCGGCTGGTATGCACCTGTTACAACTCCTCACCGGTTTTAGGAAAATACTGTAATTATGAGACTGTCATCACTATTCAAGGCACGCTAAAATAATCGCTTCTCATTCAGCAAAGGTGTTTTTGTCACGATGTTATCGCGTTTCACACTGGCCACTTTGATGGCAACCTTAATGCTCACCGGCTGTGCCCGACTGGCTGCCGTTACCGGTACATCCCCTGACAGCACTGCGACGGCGGATACCTCCGCGGCTCAGCCTGCGACCGGCGCGCCAATCGAAAATAATGACACGCCAACCCCATTTGAAAGCGGCCCGACGGTGATTAATGTTTCGCATCTGGTTACGCGTACCGATGATGGTTCAACCATTTATTTAACGGTTGATGGTCAAAATGCGGGACTGTTGCAGAAGGGCGAAAAGAAAGAGATTCGTGTCGCGCCAGGTAAACACCAAATTGGCGGATACGTGCAGACGCTGTTTGGCTTTGGCAAAGTGACGATTGCTTCAGTGGATGTCACCACCGATCCTAATAGTCCGAAAAATGTTGTCTATTCGGTAACCCGCCAGAAGCCAACGTTTAGCGAAACCGACGCTACACCGCCGAATAACTCCTGATTCTGCTCTGTGCGCCGCGTGTTCTGTAGGTCGCCATTTATGGCGACCGTATCGATCTCCGCTGCGACTGAACACCAACTTCAAACCCGCAACGGTAAAGCAACAGGCCAGCAGCGCCTCTAATCCACGGCGGATGCGGCAATAAAAGGCCGCCATCACTGCGGTGGAAAACAGCAGCGCATAGCCCCCAAACACCAGCACGCAGATTGCCGCACAGCCAGCGATAATCATCGGTAAGGTTGACGCAGCGGCGCCCGGTTTAAGCGCTACCGACATGATCGCTACCCAGGTCAGGATCGCCTTGGGATTGCCGACGTGCATTAAAATCCCCTGACGGAACATTGTGCCAAAACGCGCTTTTTCGTTGCCCGGCGCTACTTCCCCGACATCCGACTTACGCAGTGCCGATTTTCCAGCCTTACACGCCAGCCACAGCAGATATAAACCACCGCCAATCTTCAGCACAATCAGCAGTTGCGCGAAGGTAGCCAACACGGTGAGTACGCCGCAGGCCGCCAACAGCGCCCACATCATCGAACCGCCAATCACGCCACTGGCTAAGGCTAACGCCGCGCCGCGTCCCTGTTTCATGGCCGTGCCCATAATCGCCATGTTGCTGGGACCCGGACTGGCGGTGGCGACGAAATAGGTGGTGTAGATCAAAATCAATTCATGTGAAAGCGCCATAGGTTCCTCTGCGATGGCTGATGGGAACTAACGTTATATCGCCTCAAAATGCAGTCTGCCAGAGTGCTATAGGTGTTTAGATATATCGTTGCTGCGGTATCACTGACCTTGCAACTCCTTACGCAACAGCACTAACTCGCCCGCCAGGTCGCGACAGAGCATCGCCGTCATTAGATGATCCTGTGCATGCACCATAATCAGCGTGACCGGCACTTTGCCGCTGCCTTCATCGGCGCCAATTAACGCGGTCTGGATCTTATGCGCCGCCTTTGCTGCCTCGTCCGACGCCGCTAACGCGTCATCCGCCCCTTGCCAGTCGCCTTTGCGGGCTTGCTGAATCGCCATCATGGCTTGCGATCTCGCCTCACCGGCATTAATCAGCAACTCCATCATCGTTTGTTCAAAATCCATAGCCGCCTCACTTATTGGTATGCCAAATTAACGTTAACGATGCTACCGGAATACCAAAAAGAGGTTCCGCGAGCAGGATCACAGAAATTAATCACGATAATCGCCATTTTGGTATGCCACGAACCATCAAGCTCATGCATAACACTTAAAACCGCTGAGGGTTGACCAATGTCTCTACAGGAACGTCTAATCGATTCACTGGGTAGCTTTGCCACCCGATTCAACAGCTACCGCTACATCATGGCGATCAAAGCCTCGTTTATTACCTTGATGCCGGTGATTATCGTCGGTGCTTTTTCGGTGCTGATTTCTAACATGGTGCTCGATCCGAAAAATGGCCTCGCCAGTTTCGCGTCACTGTCGTTTCTCGCCGATTTAAAACCGATCACCAGCAGCATTAATTATGCGACGCTGAGCTTTCTGAATATTGGCGCAGTGTTCCTGATTGGTATTGAACTCGGACGCATCAACGGCATTAAAACGCTGTTTCCGGGCTTATTGGCGATCATCTGTTTTATCTCCGTTACGCCTACCACGCTGCAAATGCTGGTGGACGGGCAGATGCATGTGGTCACCGATGTGTTGGCGAAACAGTTCTCCGACACCAAAAGTCTGTTCCTCGGCATGTTTATCGCCATTCTCTCGGTGGAGATTTATTGCCGGCTGGAGCAGGTTGAGCGGCTGAAAATCAAGATGCCGGATACCGTGCCGCCGAACGTGGCCGCGTCATTTTCCGCGCTGATTCCGTCGATCATTACCGTCACGCTGGTGGCTACCTTTGGCTTTATCTTCCATCAGATCACTAGCATGTACCTGTATGACGCTGTGTATAAAGTGGTGCAGCAGCCGCTGGAATCGGTGGTGCAGAGCCTGTGGGGCATTCTGCTGTTGATGTTTGTTGCCCAGCTGTTTTGGGTGATTGGAATTCACGGCAACCAAATGGTGAAACCGATTCGCGAGCCGCTGCTGCTTGGGGCAATTCTGGTCAACATGAACGCTTTCGAGCAGGGTAAGGAAGCGCCAAACATCATCACCATGCCGTTCTGGGATGTGTATATGAGCATTGGCGGCTCAGGCCTCACGATTGGTCTGTTAACCGCGGTGATGATTGCCACCAAACGTAAAGAGATGCGTGAAATCGCCAAACTGTCGTTTGGACCGGGCCTGTTTAATATCAATGAGCCGGTGATTTTTGGTATGCCGATCATGCTCAATCCTATTCTTGCCATTCCCTTCATCATTACGCCGCTGGTTACCGGTTCGATTGGTTATTTCGCTACGGTGATGGGTTTTGCCGGTAAAGCGGTGGTGATGGTTCCCTGGACCACGCCGCCGATCATCAACGCGTGGCTCTCTACCGCCGGTTCGATGGGCGCGGTGGTGACACAAATTATCTGCATCGTGGTTTCGGTATTGATTTATCTGCCCTTTGTCAAAGTGGCTGCGCGTCGAGCTGAAGCGGCGGAAGCGAAAACGTTGCAGGCAGAGCTGGCACAAAATTAAGGAGAACCTATGAGTAAGCACATCATTAGGCTGCCGGAAGGCTTCATTCTCGGCGCGGCGGCGTCGGCCTGGCAAACCGAAGGCTGGAGCGGCAAAAAAGCGGGGCAGGACTCTTACCTTGATGCCTGGTATCAGCAGGACCGTCATGTCTGGCATAACGGTTATGGACCGGCGGTGGCGACGGATTTTATCAACCGGTTCCGCGAAGATGTGGCGTTAATGAAAGCGGCAGGGCTGACGCACTATCGCACCTCCATCAACTGGTCACGTTTTCTCACCGATTATGAGAACGCGGTAGTTGATGAAGAGTACGCAGCCTATTACGACCAGTTGATTGATGAGATGCAGCGCCAGGGCATTGAACTGATGTTATGCCTCGAACATTACGAACTGCCGCTGCAATTGCTGGAGGCGTATGGCGGCTGGCAATCAAAGCATGTGGTCGAGCTATTTACGCGCTATGTCGAAAAAGTGTTTGCCCGCTACGCCGGAAAAGTGACGCGCTGGTTTGTTTTTAATGAGCCGATTGTGGTGCAGACCCGCGTCTATCTTGATGCGATACGCTGGCCCTATGAGCAGAACACGCATAAGTGGATGCAGTGGAATCACCATAAAAATCTTGCCACGGCGAAGGTGGTGAAACTGTTCCGCCAGCAGGGATACGCCGGCACGATTGGCACCATTCTTAATCCTGAGGTGACTTACCCGCGATCGTCGGCCGCGCACGATGTTAAAGCCGCGCAACGCTACGATCTGTTTTATAACCGGGTATTTCTCGACCCGGCGATCAAAGGCTCCTATCCCGCTGAACTGCTGCAGCTGCTGGCTAAACATGACGTGCAGTGGGACGCGACGGAGGAGGAGCTGGCGATCATCGCCGCCAATACCGTCGATGAAGTGGGGCTCAATCTTTACTATCCGCATCGCGTGAAAGCGCCTTCCCGTGCCTGGCATCCGGAGACGCCGTTTCACCCCGCTTTTTATTACGAGCATTTTGAATTACCGGGCCGCCGCATGAACAGTTCGCGCGGTTGGGAAATTCAGCCTCGCATTGTTTTCGACATGGCGCAGCGTATGAAAGAGGAGTACGGCAATCTGCCGTGGTTTGTGGCGGAGAGCGGCATGGGCATCGAAAACGAAGCGCAATTTAAGAATCCGCAGGGGGAAATTCAGGACGACTACCGCATTAACTTTATTGCTGAACATCTTTACCAGGCGGTGCGCGCGCGTGAAGCGGGCAGCAACTGTCTGGGCTATATGCTGTGGGCGTTCACCGACAACGTTTCACCGATGAATGCGTTCAAAAACCGCTACGGACTGATCGAGATTGATCTCGACAATCAACGCCAACGGCGGATGAAGAAATCGGCGCACTGGTTCCGTCAGTTGCGTGACTCGCAGCAATTGACCCTCAATATTGACGATGACGCCAAATAAGGACGACCTATGAAACGTATTATTCTTGCCTGCGCGGCCGGCATGTCGACTTCGCTGCTGGTCACCCGCATTGAAAAAGAGGCGGTGGCACGTGGCCTTGCGTATCAAATTTATGCCATCCCCGAGCAAAACCTGCGTGAAGAGTTACAAAATTACGGCCAGGAGGTGGTCGTGGTGCTGCTGGGGCCGCAGGTACGCTTTAAGCTGGAGGAGAATAAAAAGTTGACCGATAGCTATCAGCTGCCGATTGCGGTGATTGATAGCGTGGCTTACGGCACGTTGAATGGTGCAAAGGTACTCGATCAGGCGCTGGCTTTGGTACACTAGCGCCCAGATAGCAGTAAGGTTCCGGCTCGCAGAGGATGCGACCGGACCTGGTGCACCATGATGGAAAAGGGTGAGAGCGTGGAAAAAGCCGAAGCGCCACAAGAGAAAAAGCAGTATCAGGAAATTGGTCAACATCTGCGTCAGCAAATCCTTGATGGCCATTATCCCGTTGGCTCACGACTGCCGCCTGAGCGCCAGTTAGCTGAAACCTGGGGCGTGAGCCGCACCATTGTGCGTGAAGCGTTGCTGATGCTGGAGCTGGAAGGCACCGTAGATATTCGCCAGAGCTCCGGCGTCTACGTGATGCGCATTCCTTCCGCCAGTGAAGATGCGGAAGAGGCCTTTTTCCGCAGCGATGTCGGCCCGTTCGAGATGTTGCAGGCGCGTCAGCTGCTGGAGAGCAACATTGCGGCCTTCGCCGCCAAAATGGCCACCAAAGCCGATATCGAGAACCTGCGGCGTACGCTGGAGCAGGAGCAGCGCGCCATCGCACTCAATGACAGCAGCCAGGATAACGATAAGTTATTTCATTTGCTGTTAGCGGGCGCAACGCAAAATCAGATGCTGCTCGACACGGTCACCAGCGTCTGGCGTCATCACGAGGCCAGCCCGCTTTGGCAGCAACTGCGACCGCAGTATGAAACCCGCGCCTATCGCCTGAAGTGGTTAGGCGATCATCAAACGATTCTGGCGGCGCTGCGACGTCGTGATGTGATGGGATCCTGGCAGGCGATGTGGCAGCACCTGGAAAACGTCAAGAACACGCTACTGGAGTTGTCCGATGCGGATGCACCTGACTTCGACGGTTATCTATTCGAATCAGTGCCGATTTTCCAGGGTAAGTTGATGTGATGATGGTGAGTTAATCCAGGAAAACCGGCATAGCTATTCATAGGGTCGCCATTCAAGGCGACCACTCGTCTCACTAAGCGCACCGCAACGGTGCAATGTAACAATATCCGCAAATATTTAACCGCCGAACACTGCAGGCATTATTTATTTTCTTATGACGATTTATTAACTCCTGCACTAATTTGTGACACTCATCTCTCAATTTAATAAGAAATGCACTGAATCTGTGCTGCTCCTCATGAAATCTTCATAAGAAAACAATATATCAGCGGGCAATCCGCATTTCTTTCGAAATGCGCCAGCTGTGGATAATAAATATTTTCTATAATAATCATTATTAATCATATATTTATAATAAATTCCGCCATCTGAAATCCCCATCTCTTGGTTAATTTAAAACCTCGCACCTGTCATATTCATGTAAAAAAACCGTTGCATACCCATTTTTTAAAATGATAAAAGTTTCTCACTTGCTAATTATTTCTCATTTTAAAGGTGACCAACAATGGCTCTTGAAACGGCTGAAGTGCGTATTTCTACCTCATGGCAGCGCCCAGAGAATAAATGGCTGGCGGCATTTGCTGAATTTCCAGTTGCCAATATTGGTGATGCGATGGAAAGACTGAATATGTGCGATGGCGGCATTGTTCCGGTCTCCTCAAAAACGGCATTTGTCGGCTTTGCCTTTCCGGTGCAGGTCACGGCAGGCGATAACGCTGCGGTGATTCGCGCACTGGATTACATCCAGCCGGGCGACGTGATGATGATCAACGGCCAGGGACACATCGATCGGGCGCTGGTGGGCGAGCAATTGACGCAGCGTTTTCAGCATGCCGGTGCGGTGGCGCAGGTTATCGACGGCGCGGTTCGCGATCGCAGCGTGATTGAGTCCACCGGCTTACCCACATTCTGTCGCGGCACCACGCCGGCAGGTCCGTTCAAAAACGGTCCTGGCGTCATCGGTGAGCCGGTCGCGATTGGCGGCGTGGTGTGCTGCGCCGGCGATATTGTGGTTGGTGACGACGATGGCGTCATCATCATTCCGTTCTGGCGTGCAGAGGCGGTATTAGCGGCGGTGCAGGAAGTCGCGCGCCGTGAAGCAGAGATGACGGCAGAAGTGACGCGTCAATATAAGTAAGCCTTTGGCTTCACGAATTCCGGGGATGTATCAACACACTTTCAGGGCAAACCAATGACGAAATCACATGCGGTAACAATGGATTACGCTTTGCCGAAGGACGGAACAACCAAAAATAACGTCGTACGTCGCGCCTCTCTGGCGGGCGGTGTCGGCTCGTTTGTTGAATGGTATGACTACGGTATTTACGGCTTATTAGTCAGCTCGCTGGTGCTGGTATTTTCCGCCAGTGACATGAGTAGCAGCGACTCAGGCCTGATGCTGACTTACCTCGGCTTCACCGTGAGTTTTTTTGTTCGCCCCTTTGGCGGCGTGATCTGCGGTTATCTCGGCGACAGAATGGGGCGTCAGAAGCTGCTGGCGATTTTATTGCTGATGATTTCACTGGCGACGGCGGCAATTGGCCTGCTGCCCAGCTACGCCAGCATCGGCTGGGCGGCACCGGCGCTACTGATTTTGCTGCGCATTGTGCAGGGCTTTTCTGCCGGTGGTGAAGTCTCCGGTGCCGGTTCGTTCGTCGCGGAGTATGCCGAAGATCACCGCCGCGCGATGGTGATGTCACCGCTGGTAATGGGATCGTTTATCGCTCTGCTGTTCGGCAGCTTGCTGATCAGTGGATTGATCAACGTGTTCGGCAGCGAGGCGATGACCGCCTGGGTATGGCGCGTGCCGTTTTTGCTGGCTATTCCAATGGCGTTGATTGGCGTCTACATCCGTACGCGCATTGAAGATACGCCTCACTTTCAGATGGTAAAAGCCAACAAGCGCGTGGTGCGCAATCCGCTGCGTGAAGTGCTTTCCTCAAAGCGTCATCTGAAAGCGATTGGGCTGGCGATTACCTTGCCGGCGGTCAACGGACCTGGCTATTACATCCTTTTTGTCTACATGCCGACTTACCTAAACAAAGTGATGCACTTCCAGCAGATTCAAAGCCTGATGGTCACCGCCTGCGGGTTGATCACTATTATTGGCGCGATTCCGATGATGGCCTGGCTGTCGGATCGTCTGGGGCGCAAGCCGCTGCTGGTGGCCTCCGCTATTGCCATGGCGGTGCTGGCCTGGCCCTGTTTCTGGCTGCTGACGCTCGGCATGTTCCCGCTGGCGTGTATGGCGGCGATTCTGCTGGCCTTTGCCTTCGCCGGACATGCTGGTGTGATTCAAGCCACGCTGGCTGAAATGTTTCCTACCAACGTGCGTTACAGCGCCTACAGCATCGGTTTCAATCTCTCTACGGTGATCTTTGGCGGCTCCGCGCCATTGCTAATGACCTGGCTAATCGGTCTGACCGGCATCGCCAGCATTCCCAGCTATACGGTGATTTTCACCGCCGCGCTGACGCTCATCAGCACGCTTTATCTGAAAGAAACCGCCGGTAAGCCACTCGCTGCCGAGTGAACGCCGTAGCAATCAGCTCACATTCTGGATTTCGAGGTCACTATGAAAAACGCGTCACCCTGGCGGATAGGGTTTGATATTGGCGGCACCTTTACCGATCTGGTGCTGTTGAATGATATCTCTGGCGAGGCGCTACGGCATAAAACCCTCACCACACCGGAGGATCCTTCGGAAGGTGCCTACACCGGCTTAACTCAGCTGGTGGAAATGGCCGGGCTTAAAGCCAGCGACATCCATACCATCACCCATGGCACTACGCTCGCTATCAATGCGCTGCTGGAACGACGTGGCGCGAAGACCGCCTTGGTGGTCACGCGCGGTTTCCGAGACGTGCTGGTGCTGGGGCGTGAGTATCGTTATGACATCTACGACCTGAACGGTGCACCGGCAAAGCCGTTACTGCCGCGTTCGCAGTCCTATGAAATTAGCGAACGCGTGACGGCGCGCGGCGCGGTAATTACGCCACTCGACGAAGCCGAAGTGGTGCAGCTGGCTGCAGAGCTGCGCGACAAAGGCTATGAAGCGGTTGCCGTGCTGTGTATGCATGCCTATGCCTGGCCGGATCATGAGAATCAAATCGAGGCTATTTTCAGCCGCGAACTGCCCGGTGTGTCGATCTCGGTTTCGCACAAAGTGTCACGTGAAATCCGCGAATACGACCGCGGCGTATTAACCGCCATGAATGCGTTTGTTCAGCCCAAGGCGAGACGCTACATGGCGCGGCTGGAGAACAAACTGCGTGAGGGTGGCTTCGTCTGCGACTGGTTGGTGATGGGATCGAACGGAGGATTAATGGCACCGCAGGTTGCCGCTGATTATCCCACGCGCATCATCGAATCCGGCCCGGCGGGCGGTATTGTCGCCACTGCCGCCTTTGCCCGGAAAAACGCCCTGCCGCAGGTGCTGGCGTTTGATATGGGTGGCACCACGGCTAAAGCCTGTGTGGTGCGCGATGGCCAACCCTCCATCACCATTGATTATGAAGTCGGGCGTGCGGATCGCCTGCTGAAAGGCAGCGGGTTACCGGTCAAGCTGCCGGTGGTGGATATGATTGAGATTGGTGCTGGCGGCGGCAGTATCGCCCGCGTCGATTCGCTCGGGTTGCTGGAAATCGGTCCGGAAAGTGCCAGCGCCTGGCCGGGGCCGGCCTGCTACGCGCGCGGCGGCGAACGGCCAACCGTCACCGACGCCAATCTGGTGCTGGGCTTGCTCGATCCCGATGCGTTCCTCGGCGGACGCATGCCGTTGGATGTCGCGGCGGCGCGTCAGGCAATACGCCGCGTGGCCGAGCCGCTCGGATTGAGCATTGAAGATGCCGCCTGGGGCATTCACGAAGTTGCCAATAGCAAAATGTCCGAGGCGCTGCGCACCCATTGCGTTGAGAAAAACGTGAGCCCAGCACAGATGACCATGCTGGCGTTCGGCGGCGCAGGCCCGAGCCACGCCTGGTCGCTGGCAAAACAGCTGAGCGTCAAGCGTGTCTATTTCCCCAATGGTGCGGGCGTTTACTCCGCCTTCGGTTTGCTAACCGCGCCGCCAAGCGCCGACTTTGTACGCAGCGATCGCTGCCGCCTGCAGCCGGACATTGATGTCAACCGTATTGCGGCGTTGTTTGCCGAAGGTTTTGACGAAGCGATCACTACGCTGGCGGCGGCTAACGCTGATCCCAACACCGCGCTTCAACAGAAACTCGCGGGCGTGCGCTATGTCGGTCAGGGCTCGGAACTGACCGTGACGCTGCCAGAAACCTTCCTCACCCAAGGCGATGTAACCGCCTTAGTTGATACCTTTGAGGCGGCGCACCTGGCGCGCTTTGGTCGCACCTTGCCGGGGCAAGGGGTGGAAGTGGTGAACTGGCGTGGCCGCGTGCAGACCACGCCGCCGACGCTGAATACCAGCGATCGATTGCGTCACGCTGAACCCGAAGCGCGTGAGAAAAGCTTGCAGGTGTATCTGGGCCGCGAGCAGGGCTTTAGCGCCTGCCGCGTGATCCCGCGCAGCTTGCTGGTAACCGGTGAAGCGATTCATGGCCCGGCGCTGCTGCAGGAAAAAGAGTGCGCGATTTATGTCGGTCCTGGCGCGTCAGCGCAGCTGGACTCACAGGGCAATATTTTGATGGAGCTGAGCTAATGAGTGCGACAACCCCCGATCATCTGCGTTTTCTCGACGATCCCATTAGTCTGCGCATTACCTGGGATCGGCTGGTCAGTATCTCGGAAGAAGCGGCGGCCACGCTGGTAAATATGGCGTTTTCTAGCATTATCCGCGAAGTTGGCGATTACTCCTGCCTGCTGATGGACGCCGGCGGCAGTTCGCTGGCCCAACCGAAAACCAGCGTCCCGGTGTTTATTGGCACGCTACCCGCCACGGTGCGCCATCTGTTGGCAAAATTCCCGGCGGATACGCTAAAACCCGGTGATGCGCTTATCACCAATGATCCCTGGCTCGGCACCGGCCATCTCAATGACGTGACGGTGGTCACGCCGGTGTTCCGCGCGGGCAAGCTGGTGGCGTTTACCGGCGCAGCGGCGCACATGTCGGACATTGGCGGCTCGCTGAATATGGGGTCATCGCGCGACATGTTCGAAGAGGGCTTCCTCATCCCGCCAAGCAAATTGATGATTGCGGGTGAGGTAAATCAGCAACTACTGGATCTGTTTCTTGCCAACGTGCGCTCGCCGGATCAGGTTGAGGGCGATCTGCACGCCATGCTGGCGGCTAATCAGATAGGTGCCAACGGCCTGCTGGGGTTGATGGATGACTTGCAGCTTGAATCCGTTACGCCGCTGGCGGAAAAAATTCACTCGCTGACCGAAATCGCCATGCGCAAAGCGATTGAGGCGGTGCCGGATGGTCGCTATGAAGCGGCGGTCGATATTGGTGACTATGAAGGGGATATCCATCTCAACGTGGCGGTAATTGTTGAGGGGAGCAACATCACAATCGACTACGCCGGCTCCTCCGCCGAATCGCTGTTTGGCAGCAACTGTCCAATGTCGTTCACCTATGCCTACAGCGTTTATCCGCTGAAGTGCCTGCTGGAACCGCATCTGCCGAATAACGAAGGCTGCTTCAAATCCATCACCGTCACCGCGCCGGAAGGCTCAATTGCCAATGCACGTCCGCCTTGTGCGGTCGAGATGCGCAACCGCGTTGGGCATATGGCGCACGCGGCGATTTTTACTGCGCTAGCGGAGATCATGCCGGATCGCGTGATGGGCCACTCAGGCAGTGCGCCGGTGACCTGCGATGTGTTCGCCGGGCAGTTTGATGACGGGCGGCGGTTTGTTGAAAGCCTGTGCGTGAACGGCGGTACCGGCGCACGTCCCGCTGCAGACGGTATTGTCACCGGCTTTCCCGGCAACATGTCCTCCACGCCGGTGGAACTGATTGAATCTGCCACGCCGCTGCTGTTCCTGCAGAAATCCATCGTTCCCGATTCCGGCGGTGCCGGGCGCTATCGTGGCGGCGTGGCGCAACGCATGGTGATTCGTAATACCAGCAAATATCCGCTCTCGCACAGCATGTTCTATTCGCGACAAAAACACGCGGCAGAAGGCGTTTTGGGCGCGGCGGCGGGTGCGCCTAACTTTGTGGCAATTAACGGCGAATCGCTGGCGAAGCCAGTCGGCCGCCATGATGTGTTACCTGGCGATGAAGTCACCATTCAAATGCCAGGCGGCGGCGGCAAGATGCCGGTGGCCGAACGCGATCTTAAGGCCATTTTGTGGGACGTACAGGAAGGTTACATCACTGAAGCAGGCGCCTTGCGTGATTATGGCGTGAACCTGAATGAAGCTAAAAGGAGCTAAAGCATGGATTCGTTAACGGGAAAAGTGGTGCTGGTGACCGGTGCTGGCAGCGGCATTGGCAAAGCGGCCGCGGCGGGATTTGCCGCGCGAGGCGCCCTGGTGGTGTTAGTAGGACGTCGCCAGTCGGTGCTGGACGAGGTAGCAGCAAGCTTGCAGGCGCAGGGCGGCAAGGTATGCGCTTATGCCGCAGACATCGCGCAAAAAACTGAGGTTGAAGCGCTGGTAGCGTGGGCGATTGCCGAATTGGGACGCGTCGATATTCTGGTCAACAATGCCGGTAGCGCCAGCAAAACCCTGAACGCGCGCTGGATTGCCGAAGAGGAGTGGGATCAGGTACAGGACGTCAATATGAAAGCGGTGTTCCTGCTGACGCAGGCGCTGCTGCCGGAGATGTTAGCGCGCAAAAACGGCACCATCATCACCGTCTCCTCGCTCGCTGCGCTGCGGCCGAATCTGCTGGGCGGCGCGGCATACGGTGCGGCGAAGGCGGCGGTGCGTAACTTCATGACCTATCTGCACAACACCTTTCGCAATGACGGCATTCGCTCAACCTGCATTCTGCCGGGAGAGGTGAACACGCCGATTATGGATAACCGCGCCAATCCACCGGATCAGGCAGTTCGCGATGGCATGGTGCAGCCGGAAGATGTGGCTGAAGCCATTCTGCTGTGTGCCAGTTTGCCGGCACGTACGGTGGTGGAAGAGTTGATTGTCGCGCCAACATTCCTGCGCGATCTCTCTGGCGATCTCGAGATCAGCCGCTGGAAAAATGCCCCGGCAACGTGCCAGGCCGAACGTGAAAAACCTGAATAGGACAGCTTATGTCGAGCCAAATGTTTAAAGCCGCCGAGGCGGTGTTACGCGTAGAGCGCACTTCGCTGCGGGTGCAGCAACCCGCGTCCAGCGGCGATATGATTTCACTGGCGATGGGCGAACCGGATTTCGACACGCCGCCACGTATTGTGCAGGCGGCGGTGGAAGCACTGCAGGCGGGATATACCCATTACGCGCCGTTGCTCGGTGACAAAGCACTGTGTAGCGCGCTGGCGGACGAGGTGTCAGCGCAGAGCGGCAAAGCGGTGAAAGCCGGTGAGATCCTTGTCACCCATGGCGGCACCGCCGGTCTGGCGGCGGCGATTCTCTCCATCGTCAATCCGGGCGACCGCGTGGTGATTCCCGATCCCACCTATTCGCTGTACGCGGATTTGGTGAATATGGCTGGCGGCATCTGCGTGCCCATGCCGTGCCGGGCTGATTTGCACTGGGATTTGGAGCGGTTGGATCACGCGCTCGACGGCGCGAAACTGTTCGTGTTCTGCAATCCCGGCAATCCCACCGGCATTGTGCACAGCCGCGCGGAAATTGAAGCGCTCGGCCAACTGGTGAATAAGCACGATACGCTAGTAATTGCCGATGAAGCTTATAGCGATCTGGTGTTTACCGATCGTCCGTTTACTTCGGTGCTGCACATTGCCGCTTTTGCCGGACGCACGCTGTTCTGTCAGACTTTCTCTAAAAGCTACGCCATGACCGGCTGGCGCGTAGGGTATCTGGCGGGACCAGCGGAGATGATCACCGCTGCGGCGCGCGTGCACAATACAGTGAACGGCTCGGTGAACAGCGCAGTGCAGCGTGCGGCGCTGGTGGCGCTGACGCAGTGTAAAGATGACGTAAAACGTATGTATGATGTCTACCGCCAGCGTCGCGTGCTGATGATGGAGGGATTATCGGCCATTCCAGAGCTAAAGCTAAATGAACCAGAAGGCGCGTTTTACTGCTTTCCGGCTTATTCGTTATCGATTCCAGCGATTGATATGGTATCGCTGCTGCGCGAACAGGGCATCGCGGTGCGGCCTGGCAGTGAGTTTGGCGCGGCGGGCGAAGGGCATTTACGCCTCTCTTACGCTGCCAGCAGTGAAGCCATCATTGAAGGTGTGCGCCGTTTGAAGCGCGGCCTGGCCAGTTTCAAGTAACATCAGCAAGTTTGAGGAAGTACACCCACTATGACGGGAAAACCGATGCGCAGTGATACCGAAAGAAACCGCAAGAACCTGATTCAGGCAGCTGCCCGCTTGTTCGAGCGCTCCGAAACCCCGATAAGCATGACGGAAATCGCCTCAGAAGCTGGCGTCTCCGTGGCCACCGCCTATCGTCAGTTTACGTCGGTAGAAGAGGTGCTGAATGCTTATCGTCAGGACGTGGGACAACTGCTGCTGGATTACAGTCTGGAACAATCCTGCAGCGGTTTACTGAAGCTGGAAAAAGTCAGCCGTTACTGGATCAAACTGGTACGTGAGCGCGGTGCGGCGATGGTGCCGATGCGTAATCGTCGCGGCTATCTGGAGCGCTTATGGGAAGGCGCGGAATACCTGCTAGTACAGGCTGACGCGCTGCGACCCGCGCTACGCGAAGCGATGGAAGAGATGGAACTGCCAGATATCGGCGATAAGGCGGTGTTCCTGTGGAATATTCTCTTCGATCCTCGTGAAATTTTTGATTTGCTTGACACGGTGGGACTCACGGAAAAACAGGTGGGAACCCAGCTGATGTCGGTTCTGATTGGCGGTTTACGCGGCTTCGCTACTGCGAATGAATTTACCGTCGAAGCCAGCCGCAGCAAATAATCCTGGCCGCCTCGCGCGGCCATTTCTCAGCAACATCTAACTATCACATCGCCCTGTGAGGCCATCGTGCGCCCTGCATCCGGCAATAAGGTGAAATGATGAGTGTACTTTCGTATGTTTCAGCAGATAACAATTCAGCGTGGGCGACCTACCTGGCGCAGGTTGAGCGCGTGCTGCCACATCTCGGAGATCTGGCGCGCTGGGCAGACACGCTACGTCACCCGAAGCGGGCATTAATTGTTGATATTCCATTAGAAATGGATGATGGCAGCGTGCGTCATTTCGAAGGTTATCGGGTACAACACAATCTCTCACGCGGCCCCGGCAAAGGCGGCGTGCGCTATCACCCAGATGTCACGCTGGAAGAGGTGATGGCGCTGTCAGCCTGGATGACGGTGAAGTGCGCCGCACTCAATCTACCGTTTGGCGGCGCAAAAGGGGGGATTCGTGTCGACCCGCGCGAGCTGTCACATAAAGAACTGGAAAGGCTGACGCGCCGCTATACCAGTGAAATCGGCACCATTATTGGACCGCAGCAGGATATTCCGGCGCCCGACGTCGGTACCAATCCGCAAGTGATGGCGTGGATGATGGATACCTGGTCAATGAATGTCGGCACCACCTGCACCGGCGTGGTCACCGGCAAACCAATCCATCTCGGCGGTTCACTGGGGCGTGTGAAAGCGACCGGGCGCGGCGTATTTATCACCGGCAGAGCCATGGCGCAGCGCATCGGGTTGTCACTGGAAAATTGCCGCGTGGCGGTGCAGGGATTGGGGAACGTCGGCAGCGTCGCCGCCGAGTTGTTCAGTGAGGCTGGAGCGAAAGTGGTCAGCGTGCAGGATCACAGCGCCACGCTCTACAATGCGAATGGTATTAATATTCCTGCGCTGGTCGCCTGGCAACAGCAAAAGGGTAGCATTGCCGGTTTTAACGGCGCCACTGCTATCAGCCACGAAGCCTTCTGGGAGCAAAGCTATGACATTCTGATTCCGGCGGCGCTGGAAGGACAAATTACCGCCGATCGGGCCAGAAAGCTGGTCTGCCGTTTGGTTCTTGAAGGCGCAAATGGGCCAACCTTACCCGCTGCGGATGACATTTTGCGCGCGCGAAACATCACCGTGGTTCCCGATGTGATTTGTAACGCCGGTGGCGTAACCGTGAGTTATTTCGAATGGGTACAGGACTTCTCCAGCTTTTTCTGGAGCGAGGATGAGATTAACGCCCGGCTGGACCGCATCATGGAACAAGCGCTGCTGTCGGTGTGGCAAAAATCACAGGAAATTGGTGCAACTCTAAGAACGGCTGCCTATGCGGTAGCGTGTGAACGGATTCTGACAGCACGCAAAGAGCGTGGGTTGTATCCGTAAGAATGTGAAGGGGCATCAGTGTGATGCCCCTTCAATGCGTTTTGCGCATCACATCACGTGCTATCACTAAAAACCGCAGAGGCCAGCGATGAAATGAGAATGATCAAGCCGCGAGAATACCATTCTCAGGGGCCTGATTATGACGCATTTAAAGATAATAACGTGCTGGTTATCGATTTCAGAAAATCCGGTGGAGTGGTGACAAAATATATTCAATAGGTGATCTCATCGGTGATGAGCGGATTATGAGAGGACGAGTCAACTCATAGCTTCGCCGTTATCGCGCGCAGATGCTCGCGCAGTAGGCTATGTAAGGCACGGATCGCCGGAGAAAACTGTTTACGGTGCGGGCAGATAAGGTGCAGCGGGGTACTTTCACCCGGCATCTCCGGCAGCACCATCTCCAACCTTCCTGCAAGCACATCCTCACATACATCAATCCAGGATTTATAGGCGATGCCCATGCCCGCGATGGCCCAGCGGCGGGCAACCTCCGCATCATCACACAGCATGCGGCTTTTAACCGTAATTTGCCGCCGCATGCCTTCCTGCGGGAAAGCCCATTTGTCGTAAACGTGTCCGCCCATAATAAACAGCAGGCAGTGATGATGCTGGGCAATCTCTTCCAGCCTTTGCGGGCGACCATGGTGATCGAGGTAATCGGGCGATGCCACCATCACGCGGCGATTATCCTCCGCCAGCGGCAGCGCAACGTAACTGCTGTCTTCCAGCTTGCCGTAGCGAATGGCGATATCCACCGGATCGCGAAACACGTCGCTGATCTGATCGGAAAAAGCGAGCCGCACCGCCAGTGCCGGATGCGCGCGGCAGAAGCCGGTAATCAACGGCAGCAAGATGTTGCGGCCAATGTCCGAAGGCAGCGCGATTTTAAGCTCGCCGCTCAGCGCATCTTCATCGCTCTGCAAACTGTCGGCTCCGGCCTGCATCAGGGCCAGCATCTCCTGCGCATAGGGCAAATACTTTTCCCCTTCCGCGGTTAAACGCAGGCTACGCGTGGAGCGGGCGAATAAGCGGCGATCTAAATCGCGTTCCAGCCGCTGAATCGCCGCGCTCACCTGACCGGGCAATAAGTTCACCTCGCGCGCCGCGCGGGAAAAGCTACCGAGGGCGGCAGAGCGGACAAACAGCGTGACATCTTCCAGACGGATCATCTGTTTCTCAGTGAAAGGAGTGAAAACGGATTTTCACTTTAAAAGTGAAAGTGTTCACCTGCAAGGGGCATTTTTCATTGCATAACGGCCCGCTATGCTGAATCTATCGCATGAAAACTGCTGTTAAATAAGGATCTGCCTGATGAAAGCCATTGTTTATAGCCAAAACGGTTTACCGATTTCTGATGAAAATGCGCTGTATGAACTCGATGTAGAAAAGCCATCGCCAGGCGCACGCGATCTGCTGGTAAAAATTCACGCCATCGCGGTGAACCCCGTGGATACCAAAGTGCGTGCCGGTGCGCCCACCGATAAGCCGCGCATTCTGGGCTGGGATGCGGTTGGCGTAGTGGAAGCGATTGGCGCGGATGTCACGCTGTTCCAGCCCGGTGACGACGTGTTCTACGCCGGTGATATTACCCGCGCTGGCAGCTACGCCGAATATGGGCTGGTGGACGAGCGCATCGCCGGGCACAAACCACGCTCATTGAATGATGCCGATGCCGCCGCGCTGCCGCTGACATCCCTCACAGCCTGGGAATTGCTGTTTGATCGACTGGAAGTGCAAGCTGAAGATGACGCGGCCTTACTGATTATTGGCGCGGGCGGCGGCGTTGGATCGATCCTGACGCAGCTTGCCAGCAAGCTGACCAAACTGACGGTAATTGGCACCGCATCGCGTCCGGAAACGGCAGATTGGGTGCGTAAGCTGGGGGCGCATCATGTGATTGATCACCACCGTCCGCTTGGCGAGCAGCTGGAAGCGATTGGGCATAAAGAGGTGCGCTATGTCGTTTCTTTAACCCACACCGACAGCTATTACGCGCAACTGATCGATGTCATTGCGCCGCAGGGTAAATTGGCGTTAATTGACGACCCGGAGACGCTGGATGCGGTTCCGCTGAAGCGCAAAGCTATTTCGCTGCACTGGGAATTGATGTTTACCCGCTCGCTGTTCCAAACCGCTGATATGCAGCGTCAGCATGAGATTCTGCAGCGCGTGAGCCAGTTAATCGATGATAAAACCCTGCAAACCACGGCGGGAGAACATCACGGCACGATTAATGCCGCTAATTTACGCCAGGCCCACGCGCTGATCGAGAGCGGACGCGCGCGCGGCAAGATTGTGCTGAGCGGGTTTTAAGTTTTAACCATGCGCAATAAATTGCGCCGCTACAGATAACTGTACGCTGCTCTAGCGGCGCGATTTATCGCGCAATGTCGACACCAGAATTTTATTGATCCGAAAACAAGGAATCTGACATGACACTCAATGATGCCGTTGCCCGTCGTCACACCGTAAAAGCCTTTGAGGGCGGTAAAAGCCTGCCGCAGGACGAAATCGAAACCCTGCTAAACGTGCTGCGCAACAGCCCATCATCGGTCAATTCACAGCCGTGGCACTTTGTGGTGGCGTCCACTGCGGCGGGCCGTGAGCAGATGGCAAAATCTACCGACGGCGCGTTCGTCTATAACAGTCCGAAAGTACTGAACGCGTCGCACGTAATCGCGCTGTGCATGCGTACCGATTTGGATGAAGCGCATCTGCAACATGTGCTGGCACAGGAAGAAGCGGACGGACGTTTTGCTAAGCCGGAGGGTAAAGCCGGGCAGGATAAGAGCCGTCGTAGCTATGTTGATATGCATCGTTACGAGCAGCGTGATGTGCCGCAGTGGATGGAAAAACAGGTTTATCTGGCGCTGGGTGGCCTGCTGCTGGGCGCCGCAATGTTAGGGATTGATGCCACACCAATGGAAGGTTTTGACCCGCGCGCACTGGATCAGGCGCTGGGACTGCGTGAAAAAGGTTTCACCAGCGTGGTGCTGGTGTCACTAGGCTACCGCAGCGATGCGGATTTCAACGCTGCGTTGCCAAAATCACGTTTGCCGCGTGAAGAGATTTTCACCTTTATTTGACTGTCGTAGGGTGCGCATTGATGCGCACCGTTTCAACGGCTGCACTTACGCTAAGGAAATCGCAGCGTAAAGCGGTTCACGCCATGCTCGCTGTGCACCTCGCAGCTTCCCTGATGCAGGCGCATAATGCTGCGCACGATCGATAATCCCAATCCGCTGCTGCCCTGATGACGTGATGGATCGGCGCGCCAGAAGCGATCAAAGATGCGCGCCTGCTGTTCGCCACTGAGCGCGGGGCCTCGATTTTCCACTACCAATGTCGTGCCGTGATTGAAAATACGGATGGTGGTATGACGATCGCCATAGCGCAGCGCATTCGCAATCAGATTGGCTAGCGCGCGCTGCAGCAGGTGCGCGTCGGCATGCAGCTCGCCGTGCAGCGCCATCTCCAGTTGCATCGCCTGTTCTTCTGCCATGCCGTCAAAGTACTCCTGCAATTTCTCACCCAGCATCGCCAGATCGATGTTTTGCACATCCATTGCCTGGCTGGCATCTTCCGCTTTCGCCAAAAACAGCATGTTGTCGATCATCTTCGCCAGTCGCTCCAGCTCTTCGTAATTAGAGCCGAGCAGCGCCTGATAATCGTCGATGCTGCGCGTCTGGCTAAGTGCCACTTCGGTCTGTCCCATCAGCGTATTAATGGGCGTGCGCAGATCGTGCGCCATATCCGCCGACACCTGGCTCAACTGCTGATAACCGCTTTCAAGGCGGCTCAGCATCTGATTAAACGCCGCGACCAGCGGCTGCAGTTCTGCTGGGGCTTGATCGGGCATGCGCTGCGACAAATGGCGCACATCAATCGCATCCGCCTGCGCCGCCAAACGTCGGAGCGGAATGAGACCGCGCCGCACCAGCCAAACGCTGATCGCCGCCACCAGCAACGCCGCCAGCGCAGTGGTGAGGACGATTTGATTGCGATAGCTGTTGAGCGTTTGCGTGCGATCGCTCATCAGGCGGCCAGTAACGATCTCGATCTGTCCGCTGCCATCGCGCGTGGGCGTTAGCGCCGCCGCCGAGATAAACGGTGTACCGTCTTCGGCAGCCAGATGATGTACCGACGCAAGCGACAACGGTTGATCTGCAGCGACCGGCGTAATGGCAGGAAGCGGACGTTGACCAGGGTTGACCACAATCAGCGGCGGCTGGCCGGGAAAACGCAGCACCAGCAGCGACTCGGTATTACCAAGCATGTTGGCGAATAAGCGGGGTTTCTGCTGGATCAGCGTCACGGCATCTTCATCGCGCAGCAGGGTGCGGATTTGATCGATACGATTGAGCAGCGCCGCATCGTCGCGCACGCCAATTTGCAGCGCCAGGGAGTGATAGAGCGCGATGCCGCTGAGGGAAAAAATGACGATCACCGTCGCGCTCAACAACAGCGACAGTCGCGCGGCGAGGGAAGGTTTCTTCATGATTCGGCTTCGCAGCGATAACCGACGCCGTGCACGGTGTGAATCAGCGGCGGCTCAAACGGGCCGTCAATTTTTTGCCGCAGACGTTTCACCGCCACATCCACCACATTGGTATCACTATCAAAATTCATGTCCCACACGCGGGAAGCAATGACGGTGCGCGTCAGCACTTCGCCCGGATGCAGCAAGAACAGATGCAGTAAATTGAACTCTTTGTTGGTGAGATCGATACGCTGACCGCCGCGCTCAACGCGGCGCTTTAAAATATCAAGCTGCAAATCGGCAAGCCGCAGCGTATCCGGCAGCTTTTGCTGACTGCCGCGCCGCAGTTGCGTGCGGACGCGTGCCAGTAGTTCTGCGAACGAGAAGGGTTTTACCAGATAATCATCTGCGCCTAGTTCTAGCCCTTTTATCCGATCTTCCAGCGTGCTTTTCGCGGTGAGGAAAATGACCGGCGTGTGGATTTGTTTATCCAGCGCCGCCATCACTTGCCAACCGTCCATGCCGGGCATCATAACGTCGAGTAATATCAAGTCGTAATGATGCTCCTGCGCATAGAACACGCCATCCTGACCGTTTTCCGCCACATCCACGATGAATCCCGCTTCCGTCAATCCTTTGCGCATGTAATCGCGCGCTTTGGCTTCGTCTTCAATCACCAAAATTTTCATGCGCTTCTCCGCGGGAAAGGGGATTTAGGGTTGCGCGTGCTGCGCCGCTTGTTCAATTAATTTTGCAACATCATCAGGATGCGACTGGTAAACCGAATGGCTGGCACCGGCAATTTCCACCGTGTGGCTGTGCGCGCGTTTGGCGTACATGCGCTCCAGATCGGGACTGATGATTTTGTCAGCTTTCGCCACCATGTACCAGCTAGGCTTGGTCTTCCATGCCGGGTCAGGAATGTTGGCGGTGAAAACGGCCGAATTGGTTGGCATTTGCGCATGGGCTTCAAAATCAGCCTGGGCGACCGGCAAATCGGCAGCGAAATCGCTGTGGTAATTTTCTAGCGCGATAGTCAGATAACCGTCACTCGATTTCGCGAACGGATGCGCGCTATTGGGGAATTTTTTGCCGTTGCTGGCTTCCGTCTCGCCGTTATCCAGCGCGTGGGCGGCGATATAGACCAGGCCCGCCACTTTATTGTCGTTACCGGCTTCACTGATGATCGCGCCGCCGTAGCTGTGTCCTACTAAAATCACTGGTCCATTTTGCTGATCGATAATGCGACGCGTCGCTGTGACATCTTCCGGGAAGCCGGTCAGCGGCTCCTGCACCAGCGTCACTTTATAGCCATCGTGCGTCAACCGATCGTACACCGGACGCCAGCCTGCACCGCCAACGAAGGCGCCATGCACCAGCACAATATTGTTAATCGGTTGCGCCTGCGCTTGTGCTGCGCCGCCTGCGATAGCCAGCAGCATGCCCGCTGCGAGAGTCAGTTTGTTCATTTTCATCTTGTTAATCCTGATTGCGAAGGTTGACCTACAGGATATGAAAAGGGCGCTGACATCAGCGTGAGCGAGTTATGACAAAAGAATGACATCGACCGAAACGCGTCTGTCGATCCCGCGCAACCGATCAAGAATTTCGTGAACATCCTCTCACTTTGAATAGTTTCTGAGCGTCACTGCTTGCCAAATAGCGGTGGCTATGTAATTTATTCCATAACTTCACAAATAATCGTGAAGAAGGAAAGTACATTACAACTTGTCACGAAGGATCCTTCCTCATGTCCGAATTAAAGTTTGCTACACGTTTGAACTCATTCGCCTCTGGGGCGCATCTTTACTGGCCAGATCTTCAGGGAAAACCTTCTGTTTTACAGATGATTGCGCGTGCCGGAAAAGTGCAGGGGCTCACGCATTTGGACCTCAACTATCCGCAGCACATCACCACGGATATCCACACCATGCGGCAGGCGATTGACGATGCCGGTTTAGCCGTTAACGGCATGCAGATGCGTTGGGATGCGCCGCAGTTCAAAATTGGTGCCTTTACCAATCCGGATGCAAAGATTCGTCGCGAAGCTATCGAGCTGACTAAGCGCGGTATCGACGCCGGTCGCGAATTCGGTTCACGTTTAATGACACTGTGGATGGGGCAGGACGGCTTCGATTACTGCTTCCAGGCTGACTATAAAAAAATGTGGGAAGACGCAGTGAGCGCGGTGCGTGAAGTGGCGGAGTATGCGCCAGATATCGACGTTAGCATCGAATACAAACCCAACGAACCGCGCGCCTACAGCATCTTCCCGAATGCCACCACTTGCCTGCTGGCGGTGGAAGAGGCCGGTTGCGCCAACCTCGGCATTACGCTGGATTTCGCCCACGTGCTGTTTGCCAACGAAATTCCGGCCTTTGCTGCGGCCATGGTGGCGCGCCGTTCGCGTTTACTTGGATTGGATCTCAACGATGGCTGGGGCAAGCGCGATGACGGTTTGATGGCCGGTTCAGTCAATCCGCGCGCCACGCTAGAGTTCCTCTGGCAGATGCAGCGTGATGGTTATCAAGGCGCGTACTACTTCGATACCTTCCCCGACGCCAGCGGTCTGGATCCGATTCGCGAAGCCGAGATCAATATTGCGACCGTTACCCGTCTGCTGAAACTGTGCGAAAAACTCAATAACAATCCGGCGCTGGAGGAGGCGATTGGTCGCCAGGATGCCGTGTCATCGCAGCAAATTGTCAATGACATCATGCTGGCTCGTTAACGAAACAACTTCAACGTCACGCGAAAACTATAAAAAGGCTAACACCATGAAAAAGCGCTTACTCTCTGTCCTTACCACCGCGTTATTGTGCTCCAGCGTTTACGCCGCCACATTGCCGCCGCTGAAATCCGATTCTGAACCCGATCGCACCGACTGGACGCAACTGGAAAGCAAGTATGGCCCGATGCCGAAAGTCGATGCCAAACTGAAAATTGGCGGCGTATCGAAAACGTTGACCAACGAATACTGGCGTTCCCTCGGCGAAGGCTATCAAAACGTCGCGAAGAAATATGGCTTCACCGTGGCGTATCAGGCAGCGGCCAATGAGGACGATCAGCTCGGCCAGCTGTCGATTGCCGAAACGCTGATCGCGCAGGGATTTAATGGCCTGCTGGTCTCGCCGCAAACCGATATCAACCTCGAACCGGCGCTGGAGAGTGCCAGCAGTAAAGGCATTCCGGTGGTGAACGTTAACGATGCGGTGGTGCCCAGTGCGCAGTATTACGTGGGCAACGTGCAGAAAGATAACGGGGCACGCGTGGCAAAATGGTTTATCCAGCACCATCCGCAAGGCGGCAAAGTGGCGGTGATTGAAGGCCAGCCGGGCGTCTATGCTGCGGGCCAGCGCACCGCCGGTTTCAAGGAGACGCTGCAGGCTAATGGCAAATTCAACATTGTGGCCAGCGTGCCCGCCAACTGGAGCCGCGAGCAGGCGTTCAACGCGGCCTCAACCATTCTGCAGCAGCATCCCGATTTGATCGGTTTCTATGCCAACAACGACACCATGGCCTTAGGCGTCGTTGAAGCGGTGAGCGCGCAGAATAAATCCAAACAAACCGCAGTGTTCGGTACTGATGGCATTTCAGATGCGTATGCCTCCATCAAACGCGGTGAATTGACCGGTACGGTGGATAGCTTCCCGGTGCTGACCGGCGAAGTGGCGACAGAAGTGATCCTGCGCCTGATTGCTGGCCAAAAACTGTCGCGCGTGGTGACTACGCCGCAGGCGCTGATCACCAAAGATAACGCCGAGGCGTTTTCGACCAAAGACAACGACAAACTGCGTCAGCTGCTGGCTCAGCAATAAAACAGGCGGAGAGCGTATGGAACAGTATCGCTTAGTGATGCGCGGTATCACAAAAACCTACGGCAGCGCTGCGGCGCTGCAAGAGGTAGATTTTATGGTGCGGCCAGGTGAAGTACACGCGCTGATTGGTGAGAACGGGGCGGGGAAATCGACGCTCCTCAACATCCTTTCCGGCGTGCGCTCTGCTGACAGTGGTGAAATTTATGTCAATGGCCAACAGGTACAGATGAAGAATCCGCTAAGCGCACGGCATGCCGGCATCGCCATGATTCATCAGGAGTTACAGCATGTTCCTGAGCTCTCCGTAGCCCAGAATATGTTTCTTGGTCGCCCGCTCACCACGCTGAAGGGATTTTTCGTGGATAAGCGTGCGCAGCTGGCGCGTGCGGTGCACATTCTCAAGCAGCTTGATCCGAGTATTAACCCGGCTGAGCCGATTAAAAATCTCAAGGTGTCACAACAGCAGATCGTCGAAATTGCCCGGGCACTGCTGGATGAGGCCAAAATCATCGCCATGGATGAACCGACCTCTAGCCTGACACCGCGCGAGTTTGAGCGTCTGGCTGAACTGATCGCAGATTTGAAATCCACCGGTGTGTCGCTGATTTACGTGTCGCACAAGATGAACGAGATTTTCCAGGTGTGCGATCGTGCCACTATCATGCGCGATGGTCGCCAGGTTGGTGTGGTGAACATTTGCGATGAAACCGAAGAGAGCATCGTGGCCAAAATGGTCGGGCGTAAAATCGAAAAGCTGGAGCATCACTCCTGGGCCAGCGAGCGTCAGGTGCTGCAGGTAGAAAATGTCGCGCGCGGTAATGAGATCAAGCCTGCCAGCTTCAACGTCTGCGCAGGGGAAGTGCTGGGCATCGCCGGGCTGGTGGGCGCCGGTCGAACCGAGTTATTAAAACTTATCGCGGGGATCGACAAACGCAGCGCGGGTGAAGTGCGCGTGAATGGCAAAGCGGTGCGCAATCATAACGTCAGCGCGGCGATTCGTGCCGGTATCGGTTTGGTGCCGGAGGATCGTAAGAAAGAGGGCATTATTAAGGCGCGCGCGGTGAAGATGAATATGGCATTGCCGTCGATGCGCAACTTCACGCTGGGCGGATTGATCCGTAAAGCCAAACTGAACCAGGTGGCGCAGGAAGTGATGTCTGACCTGAAACTGCGTCCGCTGAATATCGAAAAGCCGATCGGCACGCTGAGCGGTGGTAACCAGCAGAAGGTAATTATTGGTCGCTGGGTCGCGGCGGATGCTGACGTATTTTTATTTGATGAACCGACCCGGGGAATTGATATCGGCGCCAAATCAGAAATTTATAATCTGATTGAGAAACTGGCGCAGCAAGGTAAAGCTATTGTGGTGGTCTCTTCGGAAATGACGGAAATACTGCGGGTATCCGATCGCGTTTTAGTGATGCGCGAAGGCAAAATTACCCGTGAACTGCAGGGTGCAGAAATTACCGAAGAAAATATCGCGAGCTTTGCGATTAAAGAAATTAAAGAAGCTGTTTAACGCTTACCCTATCAAGGCTAAATTATGATGACGCAAAGTTCTACTCAGTCTACGACTGCGCCGTCGGCGCTGCTCAAATTTAATCTGCGCGACGCGGGCACGTTAATCGGTCTGGTCATTATCGTCGTGACATTTTCGTTTTTATCGCCGGTTTTTTTTACCGTGCCCAACTTACTGAATATTTTGCAGCAGTCATCGATTAACGCCTTAATTGCGTTAGGTATGACGCTGGTGATTATTTCGGGCGGTATTGACCTTTCCGTTGGTCCAACGGCGGCGCTGTCGGCGGTATTGGGCGCTACTATGATGGTGGCCGGCGTGCCGGTGCCGGTAGCGATTATGGCAACACTGGGGATTGGCGCACTGTGTGGTGTATTTAGCGGCACCTTAATCGCCTATGCAGGATTGCAGCCGTTTATTGTTACGCTCGGCGGCTTATCGTTATTCCGCGCTATTGCACTAATTTATACCGGCGGTAATCCGGTGTTTGGTATTCCGATGGAATTCCGCAGCATCATTAATAGTACGGTAATAGGTGTGCCGACACCGATTGTGATTGTGGCGGTGATTGCGCTGCTGTTATGGGTGGTAATGAATAAAACCCCGCTGGGCGAATACATTCTTGCGGTAGGGGGTAATGAAGAAGCGGCGCGCGTGGCGGGGGTGCCGGTAAAAAGGACGAAAGTGACGGTGTATATTATTTCCGGTACGCTGGCGTCACTGGCGTCATTAATTTTGATTGGCCGCTTAGGTGCAGCTGAACCCACCATCGGTAATTTGTGGGAGCTCGATGCCATTGCGGCGGCGGCGATTGGTGGCGCATCGCTGATGGGGGGTAAAGGGAGTATTGTCGGCACCCTTATTGGTGCAATTATTCTTGGCGCATTGCGTAATGGCTTGACGCTACTAAATATTCAGGCCTTTTATCAATTGCTTGCTACCGGGCTAATCATTATCATAGCGATGTTGATTGACCGGGCGACACGAGGCAGGTAATGAAGCAAGATCCGCGAGCCATTGGCGCTCAAATTCGCATGCGCTTACCGCAACTCACGCCGCTAGAAAGACGCGTAGCAGAAGCGATTATCGCCAGAACCGACATAAATGAACAAACATCGCTGCAGGAGATTGCTGAGGAAAATGGTGTTTCCCAGGCGATGATTGTGAAAATTACCAAGAAGCTTAACTTCACCGGCTTCCGTAATTTTCGTACCGGGCTGATTTATTATAATCAGTCGGAAGTGGCCGGTTTACATGCGGAAATTGAGCCGGATGATTCATCGGAACAATTGCTGGCGAAAGTGTTTAGAACATCGATTCAGGCAATAGAAGAAACATTGTCGATTCTGGACATTTCGCAATTTAACCGTGCGGCAGACATTTTATTTAAAGCGCGTCATATTGATCTTTATGCGGTCGGCGGTTCGGCTACCGTAGCACGCGATTTATCGCATAAGTTGCTTAAGATTGGTATTAAATCGACGGCCTATGATGATGCCCATATTATGCTGATGTCGGCAGCCGTATTGTCTGATGATGATGTGGTTATCGCCATCAGCCATTCCGGTGCCACGCGCGCGGTAAATGATCCTATTAAACTGGCAGCACGTAACGGCGCAAAAATTATTGCGATTACGAACTATGCTGAGTCGCCTATTGCGCGAAATGCGCATGTGGTTCTTACATCAACATCCCAGGGATCGCATCTGCTTGGTGAAAATGCTGCGTCACGTATCGCGCAATTAAATATTCTTGATGCGTTATTTGTCGCAATTGCCAAAAAAGATCTCAAGCTGGCAGAAAC